>JADCFP010000089.1 GCA_020249465.1 Roseomonas sp.
ACTCACCGTTTATCACTCGACCCAGGCACCGCATATGATGCAGGGCGTCTTCGCCAAGCAGTTGCGCATGAAGGAAGGCGATGTCCGCGTGATTTGCAAGGATGTCGGCGGCAGCTTCGGCATCAAGGTGCATGTCTATCCGGATGAGGTCGCAATCGCCACCATGGCGCGCATCATGGGCCGGCCGGTGAAATTCGTGGCCGACCGGTTTGAATCCTTCGTAAGCGATATTCATGCCCGCGATCATCGCCTCAAGGGCCGCCTGGCAGTGGATGCGGAAGGCCGCGTGCTGGCCTTTGATATTGATGACCTGACCGGGATCGGCCCCTATTCCGTCTATCCGCGCACCAGCGCGATTGAGGGCAATCAGGTCGTCAATCTTTGCGGCGGCCCCTATGATTTCAAGAACTACCGCTGCACCACAACGGTAGTGCTGCAGAACAAGGCACCGACGTGCCAATACCGCGCTGTCGGCCACCCAATTGCGACGGCAGTGACGGAAGGGCTCATGGATCTGGCTGCCGAGGCGCTCGGCATGGACCCGGTCGAGATACGCCGGCGCAATCTTATTCGCGATGATGCCTATCCCTATACTTCGCCGCCCGGCATGCGTTTTGAAGGGCTGTCGCATCACGCATCGCTGAACAAGCTGCTGGATATGGTGCCGCTTGAGCGTATTCGCTCGGATCAGGCAGAAGCACGCCAGCGCGGCCTTTATCGCGGCATTGGCTTTGCGTCCTTCATTGAACTGACCAATCCTTCGCCGTTCATGTATGGCATTGGTGGCGCGCGTATTTCCGCGCAGGATGGCTGTACGGTGCGCATGGACCCGGATGGGTCCATTGTTGCTTCCTCTGGCGTCACGGAACAGGGCCAGGGGACTGAGGCGATTTTGGCGCAAATCGTCGCGCATGGTGTTGGCGTTCCGGTCAATCGCGTGAAGATCATCACGGGCGATACGCAGACCACGCCTTATGGCGGCGGAACCTGGGCCTGCCGCGGTGCGGGCATTGGTGGTGAGGCAGCGCTGCAATCGGCCATCGCGCTCAAGCAGCAAATCCTGGAAGTGGCCGGCGCCATGCTGCAGGCAGCGCCCGAAGCGCTTGACGTTGCCATGGGTGAAATCACGGACAAGGCCAGCGGCAAGCCACGCATGACGCTGTTTGAATTGGGCCGCATTGTCTATTTCCGTGGTGATACGCTGCCCAAGGAATTGCAGCGCGAATTGGTGCAAACGCGCCATTTTATCACCAAGGAATACCCCTTCGCCTTCACCAATGGCATTCAGGCAAGCTGGGTTGAAGTGGACCCTGCCACCGGCATGGTGAAGCTATTGGAACATTGGTGCGTTGAAGATTGCGGCCGCGTCGTCAATCCGCTTTTGGTAGATGAACAGGTGCGCGGCGGCATTGTGCAGGGCATTGGTGGCGCGCTTTACGAACATTGCGTCTATGATGCGGAAGGAAATCTGCTGACCACGACGCTTGCCGATTATCTGGTTCCCATGCCGGCAGAAATGCCCGAAATCCATGTCGGCCATGTGGAAACGCCAACGCGGGAATCCCTGCTGGGCGCCAAAGGCGCCGGTGAGGCCGGCACAGCCGGCGCGCCGGCGGCCATCATGAATGCCATCAATGATGCGCTGCGGCCCTTCAAGGCCCGCGTGCATGAACAGCCCTTTACGCCAGAGCGTATCTTGCGCGCGCTTGGCACCATTGCCTGAATAAACTCAACCGCCTTCACCAACGCCACAACAGGGAGATTAGTCATGACCACCCTTCGCCGCAGCCTGATCCTGGGGGCTTCCACGCTGCCCTTGTTTTCCATCCACAGCCACGCGCAGACCGCGCTGAACATTACCATCGCGTCCAGCCATCCGGTGGCGAATTTCTGGGTGTCGATGATGAAGAATGTCTTCCAGCCGGAAGTGGACAAGCTGCTGCGCGATGGTGGCAATACGCATCGCGTCAATTGGCGCGAATCCTATGGCGGCACGCTCTATCGCTTCCAGGACACGATGGAAGCCGTGCGCGATAACATCACTGACATTGGTTATGTCGGCACGCTCTGGGAAGGCAGCACCATGCCGCTGCAGAACGTGACCTATTTCACGCCTTTCGCGACCGGGGATCACGCTTTGGTGGCCAATGCGTTTGAGGCGATGAACCAGAATGTGCCGGCCATTCGGCAGAATTGGAACGGCCTCAACATGGTGCCGCTCAGTTCCTACATCACCGATACCTATCACATCTGGTCCAACTTCCCGGTGCGCAGCCTGGATGATTTGCGCAACCGCAAAATCTCTGCCCCTGGCACAAGCGCCAATTGGCTGACCGGAACGGGCGCGACGCCGGTGGATGGTGCGCTCACCACCTATTACACCGATATCCAGACCGGCGTTTCGGAAGGCGCGCTTTCCTTCTTTGTCGGCATTCTGCCGACGCGCGTGCATGAAGTGGCGCGCTACATCACGAAATGCGATGTGGGTGCGATGTATGTCGGCGGTATTGCGGCCAATAAGCAGCGCTTCGATCGTTGGCCGGAAGGTGTGCGCCGCGCCATGACGGAAGCGGGCAAGACGACAACACAGGCGCATATCCGCGATGTCTCTGCCCGCATCGCCGCCGCCGAGACAGAAATGACTCGCCAGGGCGCCATCATCAGCACCCTGCCGGCCGCAGAACGTGAGCGTTGGATCCGCGGCCTGCCCAATATTGCGCGCACCTGGGTCGATAGCTCTGGCCCCGCGGCGCGGGATGTGTTGAACGCTTATTTCGCCGCCATTCGCGGCGCGGGGCAGACGCCCGGGCGCAATTGGGACCGCGAAGTCACTGCCTGATCCAAAAGGAACGCACGCTTGGCTGATGACATTGACATGGCGGCGCTGGAAAGCGCCGCGCCCAGCAAGGCTTCAGGCCCGATAGAGATGTTGCTTGATGGCCTTGCGGCCATTGGCACCATTTGGACCTTCGGGCTGATGCTGCTGATCTGTGCCGATGTCATTGGCCGATCCTTTCTGAGTGCACCGATCACCGGCGTTGCGGAAATTGCTGCGCATTCCGTGGTGGGCATTGTCTTTCTGCAGATTGGCGCAACCATCTACCACCGCCGCATGACGCGCGCGGATTTCCTGATCCAGCGCGTGCTGAATTGGGCGCCGCGCCTCGGCCGCGGGCTTGAGGCGCTGTTTTTCCTGATTGGTGCGGCGGTGATGTTCTTCATCGCGCAGGCCGCCTGGCCCGGCATGTGGAATTCCATCAATTTGCGGGAATTCTTCGGCGTGCAGGGGCTTTTCACCGTGCCCACCTGGCCCTTTCGTGGTCTGATCGTGTTGGGTGGCGTGGCAGGAGGCATCGCTTATCTGGCGGTGTTTGTCGCCGAACTGCGCGGGATGTTGTCGCCCCATGGATGATACCGGCCTTGGCTTCGCACTGATCGGGTTGATGGTAACGCTCATCATCATCGGGCTGCCGATTGGCATTACGCTGATTTCAACCGGCGCAATTGGCGTTTGGCTGATCCGCGAAAATCCTGATCTAGCCTTTCGTTTTACTGCCTTGGCGACCTATTCAGGTATTCAGGATTATCTGTTTGCGACCATACCCCTATTTGTCCTGATGGGGCTCTTGGTCAGTATTTCAGATGTCGGCAAGGATACTTTTGATGTCGCGCAGAACCTGCTGAAACGCGTGAAAGGCGGGCTTGGCATCGCAACTGTTGGCGCCAATGCGGTTTTCGCGGCAGTTACAGGGGTTTCCATTGCCTCAGCGGCCGTTTTTACCAAGGTCGCGGTGCCCGAGATGGTACGCCACGGCTATTCCATGCGCTTTGCTGCCGGCACCGTCGCGGGCAGCAGCATTCTTGGCATGCTGATACCGCCATCGCTGCTTATGATTGTCTATGGCGTGCTGGCCGAGGTTTCCATCGGCGCCATGTTCATCGCGGGCGCCATCCCGGGCATTATCATCGCGATGGGCTTTGCCATAATGATCTGGTGCTATGCGCGGTTCGCGCCGCAGCGCATCATGGGCGCATCCTCATCCAACGAAATCGCCGATGACAAGCCGATGGGGGCAGCCGAGATGCTCGGCAAATCGCTGCCCATCATGTCCCTTGTGGTGCTGATCCTCGGCGGGCTTTACACGGGGTTCTTCACGCCCACCGAAGCGGGTGCGGTGGGCGCGGCGGGCGCCTTGCTGATTGCGCTGGTACGGCAGCGCCTTACGCTTGCGAAATTCTGGCGCGTTCTGCGTGAAACTGGCCTGGTTTCAGCCGCCATCCTGTTTCTGCTGATCGCAGCTGGGCTTTATTCCCGCATGCTGTCCATGGCCGGCGTGCCCAATGCCATTGGCGATTTCGTCGAACATCTTGGCCTTGGTCCTTATGGGTTTTTGTTCGCTTTTGTCATTGTGATCCTGCTGATGGGGATGATTCTGGACAGTACCTCCATCCTGTTGATCATGGTGCCGATCGGTGCGCCGATCGCGACAGCGATGGGATTTGACCTGATCCATTTCGGTATTGTCACCATCATCGCGGTGGAGATGGGACTGCTGACACCGCCCTTTGGCATTTCGGTCTTTACCGTGAAAGCAACTTTGGCAGACCCGAAGGTGAGCATTGAATCAATCTTTGCCGGCGCCTTGCCTTTTGTGGCGGTGATGGGGCTCGCGCTGATCCTGATTGCCTTCTTTCCCGTGCTTTCAACGGCCCTGGTGCGCTGAAGCAGACCACGTTCAGATGGGAAAATCTGAACGCGTGAAGATGCCCAAAAAACAGAAATCTAGACCGGGTTGCGTGAACCCATGTGAACGCAATACGCGTTAAGTGAAACAAAGCAGCCCGTCATATTCAAGGGGCGTCGGCAATTGCGCTGCGGTCAGGCCGGTCCAGGTCACGGATGTATCAATCTCACCGTTACCATCAAGGTCGCCATGCATGGTCACGCCTGTATAGCCCTGTGCCCCTGCATCAGCGACCCACAGCACCTTGCTCACCCCCGGTCGCCATCCCCAGACGGACAAGCGTTCACCGGCCTGCCAATCTGTGATCGTCGCCCAGGTTACCGTGCCGCCGCGGCCATCCAGGAAAAAATCATCGCGTCCCGCGCCGCTGGTCAGGGAGCTGGAACCGGTCCCGCCATCAAGAACATCATCCCCCGCAGCGCCATTCGCGGCATCATCCCCACCCAAAAGGTTGAAGAAATCATTCCGGCTTGTACCGACCGCAACATCGCCGCCCGCGCTGCCAAGCAATTGGTATTGCAGCCAGGCAACCTGGCCGGAATAGATATCAGCAAGAACCTTGGTGGCTACTCCATCCCGATTCAGGGAAACCAATTCTTCAATATTCAGGCTCTGAAGGTTGGTGACTTCTGTGAGTGAAATCGAACCGAAGCGAAGCGATTCTAAGCGTCGCAGCGTGTCGTTACCGCCGAAGCCATAAAGCCGGTCATTTGCGTTGAAGATTTCCAGAAGATTATCTGCGTTATCCCCGCAAAAATACTTACATGACAGCAATTCCTTTCGGCGCATCGCGTGGTTGGGAAGGCAGCCTTGTCGCACCAGAAATTCACGCAGCGCAAATCCAGTCCGGATGCCCATGAGCCGATGGCGCAAGCGCAGGAAGGTTTCGGGATTGCAGAGGCTCCATAGCGATGAGGAAATCGCGAAGCATAATCCCGTGCATCCTCCATTTGGAGGATGCTGCGAGATTAGCCTGAGATTACGAAATCACGCGGCGCTCATCCCCTATTCAGACGGTCAATTATCTTCCGGACCGAAGTGATTGGGGCCGCCTGTGCCGCGCAGGATGCCGGCGAATAGCAGAACCAGCAGCCAAATCAGGCTCAACATCAGGAAGATGGCCGGCATGATCATTGATGCCGCATCGAGCCCCGCTTCTGAAATGTCGGTGAATAAAGCCAGAGAAGCATCATCAACCAGCGGCGTCGAAATCACCAGAACCAGAAACACCGCCGGCAAAAAAACCTGCATCAGCAAAAACCACCATAGGCCGAGCGGGTCCAGCGCCATGCGCGCAACAATCAGCAAGGGCGGCAGCAAGCCAGGCAATGCCCACCAGCCTGATCTGTTGTGATCATGCCAACGCTTGGCCTGCCCTGCGAGCCCGCCCCAAATCCCAAGCAGAATTACAGCCAGCGACAGAAGCGACAGGCCATCAAAAACGCCGCCAAAATTGCCGATAGACAATGCGGGCAGCGCATGATCATCCAGCAGCGCCGCAGCGATATAAATGGCATTCGGGATCAGAAAATAATAAAGCCACCAGGTCTTGCGGCTGATGCGTCCCTTGCAACTGAACCAGGCGCGCAGGGTCATGGCTGCCTCTCGCGCAAGCGCGGATCAACCGCTGCCCAACAACAACCCTGGCAGTCCCGCCATATCCGCGAATGGCTCAGCCCCATGCGCCGCCAACACCGCAGCCGGGCTTTCATGGCAGAAACCCATCACACGGCAGCCCGCCGCGCGGCCCGCGCGCACGCCGGGCACACTGTCTTCAATCACCACGCAATCCTCAGGCGCCGCACCGCAGGCCGCCGCCGCCGCCAGATATATATCCGGCCAAGGCTTTGGGCGCGGCACATCCTCAAAGGAAAAAACCCGGCCGGCGAATATCTGCGCGAGCCCCAGGCTCCGCATCTTCGCCGCCAATTCAAACCGCGAGGAATTGGAAGCCACCGCCACCGGCACGCCCGCCGCAGCCAAGGCATGCACCGCGTCTATCGCGCCCGGAATGGCCAGCGTTTCTTCCGCCATGCGCCGCGCAATCAGGGTCGAGATTTCCTGCGCCCAATCAGGTGGCAGCAGCCCAACGCGCGCTTCAATCCGCGGCAGCATATCGGGCAGCGCCATCCCCAAAAATGTCTCCCGCGCTTCGGCGGCCGTCATGGGCCAGCCGCGCAAGGTCATTTCCTCGGCGACAATCTTATTCACCACCCATTCCGTATCGGCGAGGACACCATCGCAATCAAACAGGATGGCGGCGGGGCGCTTCATGCCTCGGCTTTGGCGCGCGCCAGGTTGTCCACGCGCAGCTTTTCATGCGGGCAATCGCGATGCTGCTTCGGGCATTGCCGCCCACCGGCAAAGGAACAAAGGCTGCGCCCGGATTGCAAGGCACCGCGCACCAGATGCGCGAGTGAAGCAATAAAGGCCGGATCACTATTCTGCGCCGGCACGCGGAAATAGCCGGGAATGCCAAGATGCTCGGCCTCTTCCCGATATTCCACATCCAATTCCACCAGGGTTTCGGAATGTTCGGAAACGAAGGCGATGGGGCAGATCAGGATCGCCACTTTTTCTTCTGCCGCGCGTTCAATCTCGCCTTCCGTGGAAGGCCCGATCCAGACCTGCGGCGTCACGCGCGACTGGTAGCAGACAATATGGTCAAGCTCCGGCATCGCCAATTCAGCGACCACGGCGGCGACGGTTTGCTCGACCTGCCACTGATAGGGATCGCCCGCCTTCACAATGGATTCCGGCAGGCCATGGGCGGAAAACAGCACGCGCAGCGGCACTTCCGCCGGCAATTCCGCGCGCGCCTTGGCATAAGCTTCCCGCACCAGCCGCGCGGTCGCCGCCGCAAAGCCCTGATCCGAATGCCAGCAGCACAGCGCTGTGGTCGGCACATCAAGGCCAATCTTGCGCGTGGCATCCTGCCAGGCCACCAGGCTTGATCCCGTGGTGGTGGTAGAAAATTGCGGATAGAGCGGCACCAGCAAAATGCGATCCGGCGCCCAATCCTTCACGGCGCGGGCGCATTCATCGCTCATCGGGTGCCAGTAGCGCATGGCAACGAAGCAGCGCGTTTCCGTCCCGGCTTCATCCGCCAAGGCGACTTCCAGGCTGCGCGCCTGTTCTTCCGTGAGTTCCAAAAGCGGCGAACGCCCGCCCAGCACGGCGTAGTTTTCCTGCGCTGGCTTGGTGCGGCGCCAGGCGATCAGCCGCCCAAGCCAGGGGCGAATGAAGCCAGGCACGCGCAGAATGGCCGGGTCCGTGAACAGGTTCACCAGGAATGGCCGCACGCTTTCCGGCGCATCGGGTCCGCCGAGGTTGAACAGCACAATAGCCAGGCGCTGGCGGCGCGGCGTTGCGGGCATCATCTGATCCATGCGCCCGCACATGACATGCGCGGGCCGGGGGTCAAGGGTTCAAAGTGGCCAAGCGGGCGATTTTTCGCCCGCTCAGGGCAGATTCAGGCGTTTCCCTGGGCAGGGGCGGCGGCGACCTGCTGCTGCGCGCGGCGATTCTGCCAAAGTGCCACGAAATCAATCGGCGCCAGCATCACGGGCGGGAAGCCGCCATCGCGGGTGACCTCGGCCAGGATATTGCGCGCGAAGGGGAACAAAAGGCGCGGGCATTCCACCAGCAGCACGGGTTCCATCATCTCGGGCGCGATGCCGTTCAGGGTGAAAATGCCGCAATAGACCAGTTCGGCGATGAAGGCGGGGGTATCGCCGGGGAGCTTAGCTTCGCAGCGGATTTGCAGCGTGACCTCAAAATTCTCCTGGCCTTCCTGCAAGCGGCGGGCCTGGACATCCAGCGCGATGTCAACCTTGGGCGCTTCGCGCAGATTGATGAAGATCTGCGGCGCGCCCGGCACTTCGAAGGAGAGATCCTTGGTGTATTGCAGATTGAGCGTGATGGGGCTGGGCGCCATTTGCCCGGGGCCATTGGCGGGCCGAGGGGCGGCGGTTTGTTCGGACATGACAAAGCCTTTCGAAGCGGGGGCGGGGAGGCCCGCCTGATTGCGCGGGGCGGTAGCACGCGGGGGGCGGGGCGGCAAACGAGGGCCGGATTACCTTCCCCCAGCCCCGCCAGGTTCAAAAAACTGCGGATGATTGAACTGGAACATACGCGCATTCAGCGCCAGCCCAGGTTCAATCTGCGTCAGCGTAACGCGGGTTTCGCGCCCCTGGGCGTCCAGCACCGCCCATTGGCGCAATTCCAGGGGCTCCGGCTGGAACACCAGGGTCAAGGACCCCTCGCGCGGGTCATTGGTGCGGAACAGGGTGATGCGCAGAAACCCGCCATCGCGCTGGATGCGGCTGATGGTAACATCGCCCGAAAGCCGGATTTCCGGGCGCAGCAACAGGCCAAGCGGCGTTGCGTTGGTGGGCAAAGTGGTCGGCGCCTTCAATTCCCGGTCATAGAGCAGGAACTGGCTGCCATCCGCCACCAGCAGCAGCGGTTCCGGGGGGTCATAGTCAAACCGCATTCTCCCAGGGCGGGAGATATAGGCCCAGCCCTGCGCGGAAGCGCCATTCTGCGCGATTTGCAAAAACCGCGCGCGCAGCGTGGTCAGCCGGTTCAAATAGGCCTCAATGGCGGCGATATCGCGCCGATCACGCTCGGAAAGCGCCGCTGCCTGGGGCTGGGCCAGGGCGGGGATGGGCAGCAAAAGAGGGGCGGCTAGCAGGGCGCGGCGGAACATGGCCCTCATGTGGACCGTCTCTGCACGAAGGGGAAGGCCCCCGGCGCTTGCCTGATCCACAGCGGGCGTTAGCTTGCCCTCGCGCCAGAGGGGGTAGGCCATGACGCAACGCGATGATTTGAACCGAACCGGCGTGGCCTTGCGCGCCGAGATTTTTGGCGCGGGTGAAGCGGCGCTCGCCAATGGCGCCCTTGGCTTTGGCGATCTGATGGCCGAGCTTGTCTATGGCACTATCTGGAACCGCCCGGGCCTTTCCCGCCAGGATCGCATGGCGGTGACGCTGGCGGTGCTCTGTTCCCTGCAAAACCAGGCGCAGCTCCGCCGCCATGTCGCGGCGGCGCTGAAGCTTGGCCTCACGCCTCGTGCCATTGTGGAAATCCTGATCCAGATCGGCATTTATCGCGGCTTCGCGGCATCGGAAACGGCGCTGGAGACAGCCCTTGCTGTCTTTGCCGAGGCAGGCATCACGCTTGAAGCCGATGCGGTGCGTGCTGATGCGCTGGAAGTACTGATGGAACGCGGGCGAGACCTGCAAGGCGCGCTGCATGCCGAACGCCGGCATGAAGGCCATGCTGCGCCGGGTAATCCCGTGACCGGCAGTATTTATCCGCTGGTGGTGCAGTATTGCTATGGCGAGATTTGGGACCGGCCAGGGCTTGATCGGCGGTTGCGTGCGCTATGCGCGGTGGCGTCCTTCGCGGCCTTGGATCACGATATTCTGCTGCGTAAATTCATCCTCTCGGCGCTAAATATCGGCGCGAGCCGGAATGACATCATTGAAGCGCTGATCCAGGGCGGGCCTTACAATGGCTTCGCCTTCATGCTGAAGGCGCTGAATATCGCGCAGGAAGCCTTCGCCACGCTGGATAAGGTGTGAAGGCTGGCATGGTTAAGACAAGGCTTTATCTGGCATTGCTGCTGACGGTGTTGCTTGCGGCCTGCGCGGTCGCGCCGCCAGCGCCCAAGGAACCACCGCTTTCCTACCCGCCGCTCGCGCGGGAAAGAATGCTCCGCATCGCCATCGCGGAATGGGAAGAATGGGGCCGGCAGGTTTCAGACCGTCAGCCAGGGCCGGCGCAGGAATCGGACCCCGCCGGTTTCCCTCGTCTGCAGGCCTATTGGCGGGCAGTGCCGGAAGGGCGCGACATCATCACGCGCAATCGCGCGCTTTTCCGCGCGGGTTATGAAGGACAATGGCAGCAGGATGCCTGGTCCGCCGCCTTCATTTCCTTTGTGATGCAGACAGCCGGGATTGATGCGCGGGAATTCCGGCCTTCTGCCGCGCATGGCACCAGCATTGATGGCATGATCGCCGATGCGCGAGAATTCCCGTATCAGGCGCCCTTCATCCCGCATCGGGTGCGGGACCGCGTTGCCGCGCCGGGTGATTTGCTCTGCGCCGATCGGTCGCGTGCGCCGCTGGCCCATTGGCAGGACCGCGCCGGAGATCAGGGGCGGTTTCGGCCCATGCATTGCGATATTGTCATCCGCAACCATCACGGCAGGGTGGAGGCGATTGGCGGAAATATCCGCGATGCGGTGACCATGGCGCGCTTCCCAACCGATCGGCGCGGCATTTTGCTGCCCGCCCCCCCTGGCGCGCCGCAATGGTTCGCCATATTCGAAAACCGTCTGGGGCGGTTGCCGCCCTGGACCAATTCGCCCAACCCGGAGGCTTCCCGCCCGTGACTGATCTGTTTTCCCCCCTGACCCTGCGCGGCGTTACCTTTTCCAACCGCATCGGCGTCGCACCCATGTGCCAGTATTCCTGCCATGATGATGGCATCCCGACCGAATGGCATTTGGTCCATCTGGGCGCGCGTGCTGCCGGGGGTGCCGGCATGGTGATGGTGGAAGCCACCGCCGTGGTGCCGGAAGGCCGCATCAGCCCCGGCGATGTCGGCATCTGGTCTGACGCGCATCTGGCAAGCCACACGCAATTGGCCTCCGCACTCGCCGCGCTTGGCACCGTGCCGGCCATTCAATTGGCTCATGCCGGGCGTAAGGCATCACGCAAGCAGGCCTGGCTGCCTGGCCCGGCCGAGCCTTCCTGGGAAACCCTTGGCCCCTCGGCCGAGGCCTTTGGCGATTTCATCCCGCCGCGCGCCATGACGGAAGCCGATATTGCCGCGACCATTGATGCCTTTGTTGCGGCCACCAAGCGTTCCATCAAGGCCGGTTATCGGCTGATCGAATTGCATGCCGCGCATGGCTATTTGTTGCATCAATTCCTGAGCCCGCTCACGAATAAGCGCAATGATCGTTGGGGTGGCGATTTTGAAGGCCGCGCGCGTTTGCCGCTGGAAATTGCCGCCGCCATGCGCGCTGCCATGCCTGCCGATGCCGTGCTGGGTGTGCGCGTTTCGCATACGGATTGGGTGGATGGCGGCTGGACCACGGAAGAAACCGTGGAGCTGTCGCGCCGCTTCAAGGTGATTGGCGTGGATTTCATGGATGTGTCGTCCGGCGGCAATGATCCGCGTCAGCAAATCCCGCTTGGGCCTGGTTATCAGGTGCCGGGTGCCGCTGCGGTGAAAAAAGGTGCGGATATCGTCACCGCCGCGGTTGGCCTGATTACGGAAGCGAAGCAGGCGCAGGCCATTCTGGATGAAGGCCATGCGGATTGGATTTATCTGGCGCGCGTGCTGCTGCGCGATCCCTATTGGCCCTTGCATGCGGCGGCCGAGCTTGGCCGCACGGAAGCGGTGCCCACACCCCCGCAATATGATCGTGGCTGGAATGCGCTGGGCAAGACGAAAATGGCCATGCCCATCGCCAACCCCATGCCGCGCTTGGGATGAGCACGCGGTTCTCCTTCGACAATAGCTATGCCCGCCTGCCGGAGCGCTTTTTTATCCGGCAGGCACCCATTACGGTGGCGGCACCCAGGCTGGTGTTTTTCAATGCGCCTCTTGCCGAGGCACTGAGCCTTGATGCAGCGGCACTTTCGGGTGCGGAGGGTGCCGCGATCTTCGCCGGCAATCTGGTGCCGGATGGTGCTGACCCCTTGGCGATGGCCTATGCCGGCCATCAATTCGGCGGTTTTAGCCCAAGGCTAGGTGATGGTCGTGCGCTGTTATTGGGTGAGGTGATTGGCCGTGACGGGCAGCGCCGCGATATTCACCTGAAAGGCAGTGGGCGTACGCCTTTTTCGCGCGGTGGAGATGGCCGCGCCGTGCTGGGGCCGATGCTGCGCGAAGCCATCATCAGCGAAGCCATGGCAGCGCTTGGCGTGCCGACGACGCGCGCGCTGGCAGTGGCGATGACAGGCGAAGCGGTGCTGCGCGAAAAGCTGCGACCAGGCGCGGTGCTGACGCGCGTGGCGGCCAGCCATATCCGCGTCGGCAGCTTTCAGTATTTCGCCGCACGGGATGACCAGGAAGCGCTGAAGCTGCTCGCGGATTTCGCCATTGCGCGGCATGATCCGCCGGCAGCCGAAGCGGCAAACCCCTATGCTGCGCTACTTTCTGGCGTGATTGCGCGGCAGGCACGACTGGTCGCGCAATGGCTGCATAACGGCTTCATCCATGGCGTGATGAATACCGACAATATGACCATCAGCGGTGAGACGATTGATTACGGCCCCTGCGCCTTCATGGATGCCTATGATCCCGGCACGGTGTTGAGTTCGATTGATCATGGCGGGCGCTATGCCTATGCCAATCAGCCGCGCTTGGCGCAGTGGAATCTGGCGCGGCTCGGGGAAGCACTGCTGCCGTTGCTGGCGGAACAGGAAGAAGCGGCGCTGGAGATTGCGCAGGCAGCGCTCGGCGCATTCGCGCCGGCTTTTGAGGCTGCCTATTATGATGGCTTTGCGCGGAAGATCGGCATTGCGGCACGCTCGGTAGAAGACGCGGCGCTGATCGAGGATTTGCTCCGCCGCATGGCGGAACATGGTGCTGATTTCACACTGACTTTCCGCGCCTTGGCCGCGGCGGCTGAGGGTGATACGGGCGCGGCGCGGGCGCAATTCACCGATCCGGCAGCTTTCGATAGCTGGGCTGAAAATTGGCGCGCGCGGCTGACGCGTGAGGCAGCGCCTGCACAGGTGATGCGCACCAGCAACCCTGCCTTCATCGCGCGCAATCATTTGGTGGAGGCCGCAATCCGCGCCGCCGAAGACCGCGATGATTTCCGCCCCTTTGAGGCGCTGATGGCAGTGTTGGCGCGGCCCTTTGAGGATCAGCCAAAACACGCGGCATTTGCCAGCCCACCCAAGCACGAAGAACGCGTGCTGGCCACCTTCTGCGGCACGTGAGGCTGTTGCCTTTCGGGAGAAAAAGGACCAGATAGGTCCGGAAACCCCTCCCATCCAAAGGGCAAAGCCATGTTCATCGAAACCGAAGCCACCCCCAACCCCGCCACGCTGAAATTCCTGCCAGGCCGGGATGTGATGGGCGGGCGCGGCACGGCAGATTTCACGAGCGCCGAGGAAGCCGCGGGCCGCTCCCCCCTTGCTGAGCGTCTGTTTGGCCTTGGCGACGTCGCGCGGGTCTTTTTCGGCTCGGATTTCGTGACCGTGACCAAGACACTGGATGCCGATTGGCAAATGCTCCGCCCGCAAGTGCTGGGCGCCATCATGGAACATTATCTGGCCGGCATGCCCATTCTGGAAGGTGCCGCGGCCGAAGAATATGCCGAGGATTTTGAGCCGGCGGATCAGGAAATCGTCCTGCAAATCAAGGAATTACTGGATACGCGCGTGCGCCCGGCGGTGGCCAGCGATGGCGGCGACATCGTGTTCCGCGGCTTCCGCGATGGCATTGTGCGGCTACGCATGCAGGGCGCCTGTTCCGGCTGCCCATCTTCCCGCGCCACGCTGAAGCATGGCGTGGAAAACATGCTGCGCCATTACGTGCCGGAAGTGGTGGCGGTGGAGCAGGTGGAAGCCTGACGCTATAGAGCCCCCGCTGTTTTCACTACCCTGACGGAGCCAAACCATGTCCGAAACTGCCGCGCCCCTTGATGATCGGGCGCTTGATCAGCTTTTTCGCGCCGCGCGCACCCAGAACAAGTGGCAGGACCGGCCCGTGCCGGATGCCAAGCTGCAGGAACTTTATGAGCTGCTGAAATGGGGTCCGACTTCGGCCAATTCCTCGCCCGCGCGCTTTGTTTTTGTACGCACGCCGGAAGGCAAGGCGAAGCTCAAGGAAGCGCTTTCGGCGGGGAATACGGAAAAGACCATGACCGCGCCGGTCACGGTGATTGTCTGCTATGATAGCTATTTCTACGACAAGCTTGGCCAGCTTTTCCCGCATGCGGATGCCAAGCCCTGGTTCACCTCCAGCCCGGAATTCGCGGAAAAGACCGCGTTTCGCAATGGCTCGCTGCAGGGCGCCTATCTGATGCTGGCGGCGCGCGC
>JADCFP010000009.1 GCA_020249465.1 Roseomonas sp.
CCGATGTGCCGGAAGTGATCATCAATACGGTCAATGAAGTGCGCGCGAAATTCGACCATGTCTTCACGACCGGCGGCATTGGCCCAACGCATGATGACATCACCAGCGAATGCGTCGCGCGCGCCTTTGGCGTGCCGTGGGAACCGCAGCCGGAAGCCTGGCATGCTTTGGAATCCTATTACGCCAAGCAGAACCCGCCCGGAGATTTCAACGCCGCGCGGCAACGCATGGCGACCATGCCGCGTGGTGCGATTTTGATCGAAAATTCGGTTTCCATCGCGCCGGGTTACACCATTGGCAATGTGCATGTGATGGCGGGTGTGCCGCGCATCATGCAATCCATGTTCGAAGCCCTTGCCCCGCGTCTGCAAGGCGGCCCGCCCATCCTGTCGCGTAGCGTGCATGCGCATGGCGTGGTGGAAGGCGCCATCGCGGAAGGGCTTTCTGCCATTCAGCAGCGCTATGCGGATTTGGATATCGGTTCCTACCCCTATTACCGCCAGGGCGGCGGTGGCGGAGTCGCCGTGGTCGCAAAAGGCACTGAGCTCACGGCGATTGAAGCCGCTGTGCAGGAGGTTTTCGCACTGATGCAGAAGTGCGGCGGCACGCCGGCGATGGGGGAGCCGGGGTAGTCAGCGGCTACTCCAATACCCCTTCCGTCTTCCGCTTGATCAGATCGAAATCAATCTTGGCGCCAAGGCCCGGCCCGGTTGGCGCATGCAGCATGCCGTTCTTGTCCGGGTGGAATTCCTCGGCCAGGCCATAGCGATGCGCGCCATCGGGCAACAGCACTTCGAACCAGGTCGTGTTCGGGATCGCCAAGGCCAGATGAAGGTTCGCCAGATTGTTCAGCGAATTGCCGCTGTGGTGGATTTCGTAATTCATGCGGAAGGCTTCCGCCAAATGCGCGGTTTTCAGCATGGTGGTAAGGCCACCCTTATTCGGGATATCGCCGCGCAAATAATCCGTGGCCTGCTGCGTCACCCAAATCGGGTAGGTATCCAGCCCGCCGGCGGGATATTCCGTTGCCATGATCGGGATATTCAGCTTCTGGCGTAGCTTCACGTAAGACAGAATATCCTCATCCGCCAGCGGATCCTCATACCACTTATACCCCATTTCCTGGATCGCGAGGCCAACCTTCAAGGCACCGTAGTAATCATAGCTCCAGGTACTATCCAGCATGATGGGGTAATCATCACCCACTGCCTTGCGTACGGCTTCGCAAACCCTGATGTCGGTTTCAGGCACGGTGGGCGGATGGATTTTGTAAGCGCACCAGCCATTTTCCTTATAGAACAGGGCCTGTTCCACATAGGCTGCCGTATCGGGCAGCAGCTGCGAACTGGCATAGGTGCCGATGGATGTGCGCTGCGTGCCCATCAGCGCATGCACCGGCAGCCCCGCGATCTTGCCCGCCAAATCCCACAACGCGACATCCGCCGCCCCGATGCAGCGATAGGACACATTGCGCGAAAGTTTCAGCATGCGCCCATGCAGCCTTTCCCGTTCCAGCGGATTGGCGCCCATCAGCAGCGGCTTGATCCAGCGCATCAATTGCGGCCCATCCATCGAAGCCGGATTGGATGCCGTGCCCAGGAAGGCATGGCCTTCATGCCCCGCATCGGTGCGGATGCGCAGCAAGCCAAGATTGCTCAAGGGCTGCGTGAAAGACCCGACATGGTAGCTGGTGCGTGGGATGTTATCCCAAGTAAAAATAGTCAGCGAAACATGATCAATCTTCATGAGCGTTTCCCCTTTGATTGAGTGGATGTTCCGCTGTTTCGCGCTCAAGGTCCAGCCTTATCCAGCCTCCGCCATTGCCCGCACCTCAGCGGCGCTAAGCCCCTTCTCCCGCAGCGCCCGCAGGCTTTCCGCGCCATCGCGTTTCGCGAGCCTTCGCCCCGACGCGTCACGCATCAGCGCATGATGCGCATAGCGCGGCGCGGGCCAGCCCATCAGCGCCTGGATCAGCCGGTGCAAATCGGTCGCCGGCTTCAGATCATCACCGCGCGTCACCAAGGTTACACCTTGCAGCGCATCATCATGCGTGACGCAGAGATGATAGGATGCCGGCACATCCTTCCGCCCCAGCACGACATCACCGAACACCTCTGGCCGACATCTATGCCAGCCCTCATTTTCCTCATGCGCCTGCAATGGCCCGGGCACGGCCTCACAAGCGCGCGCCATGTGAAGACGCAGCGCATAGGGCTGACCGGCAGCGATGCGGCGCGCGGCTTCGGCTTCCGGCAAGTCGCGGCAAATCCCCGGATAAAGCGGCCCATCCGGGCCTTGTGGCGCGGCACCGGCGGCGGCCACTTCGCGCGCAATATCGGCGCGGGTGCAAAAGCAGGGATAGACCAAATGGCGCGCCGCCAGTCCATCCAAAGCCCCACGATAGTCTGCGAAATGCGCGGATTGCCGGCGCGGCACCTCATCCCAATCCAGGCCCAACCAGCGCAAATCTTCCAAAATCGCTGCGTCATATTCCGGGCGGCAGCGCGTGGTATCTATATCCTCAATGCGCAATAAGAACCGTCCGCCCGTGGCGCGCGCACGGCGCCAGGCAAATAGCGCAGCCCGCGCATGGCCCAGATGCAAATACCCCGTTGGGCTTGGCGCGAAGCGCGTGATTTCAGGCGTTGCATCCATGGCCACCGCCGGGTAGCGGGCGAAGCGCATCGCAAGCAAGGGGAGAATCCCGCATGGCAGCTTTGGAAGGCCCGCAATACGGCCCCGCTTCGGGCGGCAAGCCCGATTCGCTGGTGTTGTTGCTGCATGGCGTGGGGGCGGATGGCTTTGACCTGATTGACCTGGCGCCGGTTTGGGCCGAGGCCCTACCCCACACCCTGTTCATCGCCCCCCATGCGCCCTTCCCCTTCCAGGGCGCGCCCTTTGGCCGGCAATGGTTCGACATCATGGACCGCACGCCGTCGCGGCTAGAGGCGGGGCTGCGGCATGCCGCCGGCATCCTTGGGGAATTCACGCATGCGAAGCTGGCCGAGCTCGGCCTTGGCGGAGACCGTTTGGCGCTAATGGGCTTCAGCCAAGGGGCCATGGTCGCGCTTTTCGCCGGGCTGCGCGGCGCGGTGCCGGCCCCGGCCTCGATCCTCGCTTATTCCGGTGCGCTTTTGGCGCCGGATAGCTTCGCCGCCGAAGTCACCGCCCGCCCGCCAGTTTTGCTGGTGCATGGCGAAGCAGATGAGGTGGTGCCCGCCATGGCCAGCCGCCAGGCCGCGCGGGCTTTGCAGGCCGAAGCGGTGCCGCATGAATTGCTGCTGCGGCCTGATCTCGGCCATGGGCTGGATGATGCCGGGCTGGCCGCCGGCACCGCGCTTTTGGTGCGTAGCCTTCCGCGTGTTGCAGGCGGATGAAACCTGCCATGGAAGGGTTGCAGCCCGGCGCGGCGCATGTCATGACTTCGTCAGTCGCGGCGGCACCACTACATCTGGGGGTTCCCGCCGAATAGAGCCCCCGCATGCTGTGGCGCCACGCTGGAAGGAGCGAGGCTTGCCAGATGGCGGTACCTTCGCGGGGGCGCATGCCTATCCCGCGCTTGTTCTGAATGCGGATTTCCGCCCGCTTTCCTATTTTCCGCTGTCCATCTGGTCCTGGCAGGACGCCATCAAGGCTGTCTTCCTGGACCGTGTTTCCGTGCTGAATGAATATGATGTGGAAGTGCATTCCCCATCTTTGGCGCTGCGCCTGCCAAGCGTAATCGCGCTGAAGGAATTCATCCCCGCCGCAAGGCGCCCGGCCTTCACGCGCTTCAATGTTTTTCTGCGCGATCACTTTGAATGTCAGTATTGTGGCGGTGGCTATCCCACACCGGATTTGACCTTTGATCATGTGGTCCCGCGTTCACGCGGTGGGCGCACATCCTGGGATAATGTGGTTACCGCCTGCGGGCCGTGCAATTTGCGGAAAGGAAGCCGGCTACCGCGCGAATGCGCCATGATCCCGCGCCAGACACCGCGCCAGCCAACAAGCTGGGAATTGCAGGAAAATGGCCGGTCCTTCCCGCCAAATTATCTGCATGAAAGCTGGCGGGATTATTTGTATTGGGACAGCGAATTGGAAAACTGAGGCGAACTAACGCTTCGGGGAAGTTCTCTGGGCCTCATCAGTCGTTAGATTTGGTTGCCCAGAGCTCCACCAAATACAGTTCAGGAAACGTCAATCTGACGAACTGATTTGGTGGAGTATATCCAGTTTCCTTAAAAATCTTGTACTGATAGAAGAAATCCTGGCTTTTGAGTTGAACCTATCTGTGACAAAAGTCTTTCCTCCGTCGCTACGGTCAGAAATTTTGCGCGAAGCCGTTTGGTGACTTCATCTGATAGGGCGCACTTATCGGGTGGCAACTTAAGGCCCAAGATATCCTCTATGACCTCCTCCGAGACCGCACACAAAACACGATCGCCATTCCACTTAGCGCGTATCAAATAAAGGCCGCTCAAATAAAGGCCGCTTGATGACGAGAAGCCATCCGGGACCGATTCTGCCCCCCATCCAAATGTTAACATGTCTACTTTCTCCATACTGCCGCAGCATGATGCGCGACTAAGGCCGGCAGTTGGTTGTTGTTTTGTTCTTTTTCAAGGCGGCTATTTACGGAACCGCAACATCTTGTGGCGCTAGGCCTTCCGGCTTCTCTCACTTTCCGTCTTCAATTGCCCGCAAGCTGCCAGAATATCGCGCCCGCGTGGGCGACGAATCGGGCTGGCATAGCCCGCATCATTCAGGATTTCGGCAAAGCGCTGAATGGCCCCCGATGTGCTGGTCTTGTATGGGCTGCCGGGCCAAGGGTTGAAGGGGATCAAATTCACCTTCGCCGGCATGCCGCGGATCAGACGCACCAATTCCCGCGCTTCCGCTTCGCTGTCATTCACGCCGCGCAGCATGACATATTCGAAAGTGATGCGCCGCGCATTTGAAGCACCCGGATAGCGCCGGCAGGCGGCCAGCACCTCCGCAATCGGGTATTTGCGATTGAGCGGCACAATCTCATCACGCAATTCATCCGTGACCGCATGGAGCGATACCGCAAGCCCCACGCCCAATTCTGCCCCACAACGATCCATTATCGGCACAACGCCAGAAGTGGAAAGCGTGATGCGCCGGCGCGAAAGACCAATGCCTTCTTGATCCATCACAATCTTCAGCGCCTTGGCGACATTCTCATAATTATAGAGCGGCTCACCCATGCCCATGACGACAATATTGGAAAGATGGCGCGGCGTGCCATCCTTTGGGCTTGGCCATTCGCCATAGGAATCACGCGCGGCGATGAATTGGCCGACGATTTCCGCCGCGCCCAGATTGCGCACCAGGGCCTGCGTGCCCGTGTGGCAAAAGCGGCAGGATAGCGTGCAGCCCACTTGCGTTGAAATGCAGACTGCGCCGCGATCCTCATCCGCCGAGGGGATATAGACCGTTTCCACCTGCTGCTGATCACGGAAGCGAAACAGCCATTTGCGCGTGCCATCCGCGCTGTCCTGCTGCGTCGCCACTTCCGGGCGGCCCACCACGAAGCGTTCCGCAAGCTTCATCTGCATGGGCTTGGCGATGGTATTCATGCGGGCGAAATCGGTTTCACCCTGATGATAGATCCAATGCCAAAGCTGCTTTGCGCGAAAGGGCTTTTCGCCAAGTGCGACCATCTCAGCCGCCAATTCCTCACGCGAAAGGCCGACCAGATCGCGCCTGCCATCGGGCAGCGTTGCAGGCGGTGGCGCGAAGGCCGCGGCTTTCGCCAATATGCGTGCGCGTTCGGCTTCGTTCAGATCAAGGGCAGCGCTGTTCATTTCCGCGCCGGGCATTCACGCGAAATCGCATCATGAGCGGCAGCAAAGCCGGCCAGGCTGAATTGGTCATTCGCCGTGCCGCGCCCACCGGCAGCAGGGCCGCGCGCTGTTGCTCGGCTGCCGCCGCGCATCGCGGCCACCGCCGCCGCGCCATCACGGGCAAAGGCGGAATTGCCGCCAGTATAGAAGCGCAGGGTGGTCTGGCCGATGGCCAGCGTGACCTCCGCATTGCGTGGATAGGCGTAGCCGGCGGTGATTGCCACGCCATCCCGACCACCTGGGCGATGCGTCACCGTCAGCACCACGCCCTGGCGGTTCGGTTCGGTCTTGCTGGCGCGGGTGAAGGCGTAGCAGATCTTTTGGCCGTTTTCCTGATAGGTCGCCGCCGTCCAATCCCGGAAGGTGCCAAGCTGCTGGGGGCCGGTCTGCTGGGAAGGCGCAGCCGGGCGCTGCTGCGCCAAGGCGGGCAGGGCGATCAGGGCTAGACAAAGCGGCAAAAGACGAATCAGGCTGGGCATGGACCCCCTAGATACGCAGCCCCGCGGGCATGGGCAACCTTGCCGTCCTTCGCGGACGTGTCGGCCTGTCGCTTGCTCACGCAGCCAAAAGCACCGGTAGTCGAGGAACCCCGGAAAGCACATCCGCTGTTGCGCTACCGAGCACCAGATTGTGCAACGGTGAATGCCGCACCGCGCCCATCACCAGCATGTCTGATTCCGTATCCGCTGCCGCCGATAGTAGCCTTTCCAGCACGCCCGCACCGCCACGCTGCAAGGCCATGAAGCGCGGCTTGGCACCATGGCGGGCGAGCAGATGGGCAAGTTCTATCCCGGATTGGCCTGGGCGAAATTCCTTGTCGTCAGTGACGGTAGCGATCACGGTTTCCGCCGCGCCTTGGATCAACGGTAAGGCGCCATGGATGGCCCGTACCGAAGCCGGGCTCGCATCCCAAGCCACCAGTATGCGCTGCGGCAAGCCAGAGAAAGTCCGCATATGGGGCACCAGGATAACCGGCCGTCCGGAGTCAAAAATCGCGGCATGCTGAAGGATTTGCGCAGCAATTCCCGGCGTACCGTGTTGCGTAAGGACTGCCAGATCACTCACGCGCAGATGATCAGCAAAGGCTTCGCCATTGCCATAGGCAAAGCTGGTGCGCTTCTTGGTCTGATGCGCCACAGCGCGGCGCTGCGCGGCGGCGGCGAAGGTCTCGGCGGCGCGGTCTTCCGATTGCCTTGCCGCATCATCCGCCGGCGTGGGTGCGGGAAGCGCACTATCCATGGGAAAGATCAGCGCTGTCACATGCGCGGAAAAGGCTTCCGCGAGCGCAAGCGGTGTTGCCGTTGCGGCCTCGGCCTCCTTGGCCAAGGCTGGGTCAAGATGGGTCAGAATACTGGTGAAAGTCATCAAGGTTTCTCCGGCTACCGCGCATCTTTCGGGCTGTTTCCCGCGACGGCGTTTTGTTTGGTATTCGGGGCAAGGCACAAGCCCGTGCCGCCGCGATATGTGGGTATCGCCGCGCGCAGAAACCAGCGTTGATATGGGTCAAGATAAAAAGCGGCTGCCGGAGAGGCGCCGCATTGTAACAGAAGACGCAGCGGGCATTGCTACCCGCCGCGCTGTCACATCAGAAAACCAAATTCAGGCCGGCGGCGCCACGGACAGCCCGCGCACCTTATGTTCGGCAATAAAGCCTGCCACCAGGCCGGATGCCTTCGCCTTTTCGACAAAATCCGCGAGGAAGGCCGCGGCGGTGGTATTGCGCCGAGATGTGCCAATCGCCTGCTGCACGGCGGTGAATTTGCCATCCAGAATTCGCGCGCCGGGCATTTTTTCGATATCGGAGAGCAGCTTCGGGCGCAGTCCTGCCAGCACTTCAAGCTTCTCGGCCGCGAATTGTTCAAACGCGGCATCAAGTGTGGCGGAGCGGATCAGCTTCGCCTGATGAATATTACGCTCCAGCCAAAGATCATAAGCAGCGCGCGCGGTCACGGCGATGCGATTGCCGGGGCGATCCACGTCTTCCATCTTAGTGATGGGGGATCCCGGCGGGACCATATAGGTCGCCTCAATCTCGGCATAGGCGGCGGTGAAGGCGATTTTTTCCGCACGCTGCGGCTCCGCACCGATCAGGCCGATATCCCAGACATTGGTATCCACTGCATCGGCCAGATCACCGGGCCGCGCGAAGGGTACGTATTGCACGGGCACACCAAGCGTATCGGCAATGGCGCGCGCCATGCTCGGCGATACCCCGGCGGGGTCGCCATTTTCCGCGCGGCTCGTCACCAGCAGGAAATTCCCCATATTGATGCCGGCGCGCAAAACGCCCGTTGGCGCCAATTCCGCCTTAACTTGATCCATCATGATTTTTTCCTTTTCACTCCTGAAATATCAGCCGCGCGCCGCGGTGGCCGCACCAGCGCGGCGATTGATATGCCCGCCACCGCCGCAATCAAGCACCGAACCGGTCATGAAGCGCGCGTCATCGGAACAGAGAAACATCACGCCGGCCGCGAAATCCGCAGGCGTACCAAGCGCGCCGAGCAGCGAACGGCTGCGAATGGCTTCGGCATAGCCCGCCGGCATGGGGTTGCCCGCGCTGCCTTCGGCAAAGCCGGGGCGCGCGCTATTCACGCGCACGCCTGAAGGGCCGAGTTCAAGCGCAAAAGCCCGCGTCAGATATTCAAGGGCACATTTGGAAGCGCCGTAAGGCACGCCATTGCCGCGATGCACTTCTGCCGCCGCCGAGGTGACATTCACAATCGAACCCCGCCCTGCCGCGGCCATGGCGCGACCAATGCCCTGCATCAGGCGAAAAGGCGCGCGGGTATTGACGCTGATGATCTTGTCCCATTCCGCGCCCGTCACATCCATCAGCGGAATGAAGGGATAGATGCCGGCATTGTTGATCAGCACCCGCGGCGCGCCCTTACCGGTTGCTGCCGCAATCAGCCCATCAATCGCGCCATCATCCGAGAGGTCAGCGGGGTGCAGCACAGCCCGGCCTGGGGGCAGCGCATTCGCAAGCGCAGCAAGCGCGGCGGCATCGCCATCGCTCAGCAGCAAATGGGCGCCTTCCCGCGCAAAGGCCTCGGCCAGCCCACGCCCGTAAACCCCGGCGGCGCCAGTGATGACAACCTGTTGACCCACAAAACGCATGGCGCTTGCTCCCTTCTCGGCGGGCAGGATGCGCCCTTGCGGGCGGATCGCCAAGCCTATGCCCTTGCCGATGGCGGCAAAGCGGTGCCAGCATCCCCACCAAGAGACAAAGCCGGGGGAAACGTGTCGCCGTTGCGCGCGCAGCCGCGCGGTGGGCGCTTCCCCGCATGCAGAAGGGGTATGCCATGCTGACTGTTACCAATAATGGTTCTGTGCTGGGCGCGACGATCACCGGCGTTGATCTATCCAAGCCGCTTTCCGATAAGGATTTCGCGGGCATTCTGCGTGCGCTGGGTGAAAGGGGCGTATTGCGCTTTCCGGGGCAATTGCTGGAACCGCCCGCCTTACGCGATTTCTCGCTCCGCTTCGGCAGCATTCAAACTTCCTTGACCGGCAAGTTTCAGGATCCAGAGGTGCCCGAAGTGGGTATTCTCTCCAACATCGTTGAAAACGGGCAGCCCATTGGCCTCGCGGATGCTGGGCAAGATTGGCACACGGATATGTCCTATCGCGACACGATGGGCTTCGTGAATGTGCTGAACGCGCATAAGGTGCCGCATCGGGATGGCAAGCCGCTTGGCAATACGGTTTTTGCCAATATGCATCTGGCGTATGAAACGCTTGACCCTGCCTTGAAGGAAAAGCTCGCCAATGCGACGGCGACGCATGATTTCAACAAATTCTGGGACAATATGTGCAAGCGCCCAGGCAGTACGCGCCCGCCGCTGACGCCGGAACAACGCGCCAAGCGGCCGCCTTCCGTGCATCCGGTTTTCATGACGCACCCGATCACCGGGCGGAAGGTGCTGTATTGCAATCCGGGCTATGCCATCCGTATCAATGAGCTTTCTGAGGCCGAAAGCGATGCGGTCTTGGAACAGCTTTTTGCGCATCAATTGGAAGCGCGTTTCCTGCACACCCATGCCTGGACCGTGGGTGATGTGCTGATTTGGGATAATCTCGGTACACTGCACAATGCGTTGCCGGATTACGGACCGAATGAGCATCGCCTGATGAAGCGCTGCCAAGTGATGGCTGACCGCGTATTCCAACCCGATTTCATCCAGCGCGCGCTGGCAGCCTAAGGACACCTGATCATGCGCTGGATTCGCTTCACCGCCGAAGACCGCACGCGTTACGGCATTCTGGAAGGCGATCGCATTCTGGAAGTCTCTGGCAGCCCTTTCGATGGCTATGAGAAAACCAGCCGCAAGCATGATCTTGCCGCGGTGAAGATCGAAGTGCCGGTGATCCCGCGCACCTTCTACTGCGCCGGCCTGAATTATGTGGAACATGTGAAGGAAGGTGCCGCCAAACGGGGTGAGGTGCCGAATATCCCGAGCAAGCCAGATATGGGCTACCGCGCCAGCAATGCGCTGATCGCGCATGGGGAGACCGTGATCATCCCCGCCGATGCGACCGAGAAGGTCCATTATGAGGGCGAAGTTGTCGCCGTAATCGGCAAGAAAGCCAAGAACCTGTCAGAGGCCGAGGCGCTGAGCTGCGTCATGGGCTGGACCATTGGCAATGATGTCAGCGAACGCACCTGGCAGAAAAGCGATCGCACCTTTTGGCGTTCCAAGAATACCGACACTTTCAAGCCCATGGGCCCATGGATTGAAACTGATTTCGATATGGAAGCGGCGCGCACCAATGTGCGGTTGAATGGCGAACTGACCACGACTTTCGAGACTGGCCATATGCTGTTTTCAACCGCGGTCTTTATCGCGGCGATGACGCGGTATCTGACGCTTTATCCCGGTGATGTGATCTGGATGGGCACGGATGGTGTCTCACCGGATGTGAAATCCGGTGATGTGGTAGATATTGAAATCACCGGCATTGGCCATTTGACCAATCCTTTTTTGCGCGCCAGCGCCTGAATAGGGGCAGCACCATGAATGTCACCGCCGAGAAGGTTCGCGCGCAGATTGAAGCCATTCTGCTGTCCTGGGGGATGGAACCAGACCTGGCCGCCACCACCACTGAAGCCATGACGGAAACCGATCTGCTCGGCGTGGATAGTCACGGCATTTCCATGCTGATGACCTATGAAAAGCGCTTGCAGGAAGGCAAATTGAAGATCAATGCGCGGCCCAAAATCGAACGCCGCACCGCCTGCACTGCGCTGATTGATGCCGGTGCGGGGCTTGGGCATCCGGTTTCCAGCTATGGCATGAACCTGGCTGTGGATATGGCGAAGGAAGCCGGCATTGGCGTGGTGGGCGTGCGTAATTCACATCACTTCGGCGCCGCCGGTGTTTATGCGCGCATCGCAGCGCGACGTGGCGCGATTGGGATGGTAACGAGTGCGACGCGCGGCGTGACCATGGTGCCGACACGCGGCGCCAAGCCTGTGCTTGGCACCAACCCCATCGCCTTTGCCGCACCAGCCGGGCGGAACCTGCCCTTTGTTTTGGATATGGCGACCACCACCACAGCAGCGGGCAAGGTGAAGGTCTATGATTTGAATGAACGCCCCATGCCGGCCGGTTGGGTGGTGGATGGTGCGGGCAAGCCCGTCACCGATGCCAAGCGCGGCATGAAGATTTTGCATGAGGAACCATTGGGCGGATTGTCGCCACTCGGTGGATCACCCGAAATGGCCAGCCATAAGGGCTATGGCCTGGCGATGATGGTGCATATTCTAGGCGGCACTTTGGTGGGGTCTTCCTTCTCTCCCATTCGCAACCGTACGCAAAAGCCAACTAATCCCGATGATATCGGGCATTTCTTCATGGCGATTGATCCTGGCGCCTTTCGTGCGCCGGGTGAATTTGAAGCCGATCTGGATGCGGTGATTGATGAATTGCACGCGACCCCGGCGGCTGATCCGGCAAAGCCCGTGCTGGTCGCGGGCGATCCGGAAGAGGCCGAACGTCAGCGCCGCCTGAAAAACGGCATTCCTGTGCCGCTCGCTTTGGACAAGCATATTCGCGCCATCTGCGCCCGCTCCGGCGCGGCCTATTTGCTCAGCTGAAGGAAGCGTCACCATGAAGCGCCTGCTGCTTGCTGCCCTTGTTGCTGCTTTTCCTGTCCATGCGCAAAATCTGCGCATGGGGGTGGGCGCGCAGATCACCTCGGCCGATCCGCATTTCCATAATATCTCGCCCAATAACGCCTATGCCTCCATGGTATTCGATAATCTGTTGGAAACTGATTCCAGGGCGCGGCTTACCAGTTCCTTGGCAGAAAGCTGGAAGCCTGTGGGGGAGGATGCCTGGGAATTCACCCTCCGACGTGGCGTGCGCTTCCATAATGGATCGGATTTCACCGCCGAGGACGTCGCCTTCACGCTGGAACGCATTCCGCTGGTGGCGAATAGCCCGGGTTCCTTCCGCACCTATACGCAAGCGATTACGGGCGTGGAGATCATCGATTCCCACACGCTGCGCTTCCGCACCAATGGCCCTGCACCGCTATTGCCAACCGATCTGGCGCAAGTCCCCATACTGGACCGTGAAACCCATCAAGGTGTGACGACCGAGGATTTCAATGCGCGCCGCGCCGCGATTGGCACCGGGCCGTATCGCATGATGGCATATCGGTCTGGTGATCGGATTGAATTGCAGCGCTTTGATGGGCATTGGCGCGGCCGTCCTGCCTGGCAGAGCGTAGATTACCGCATGATCACCAATGATGCCGGCCGCACCGCAGCGCTGCTGGCGGGTGATATAGATATCATTGACCAGGTACCGACATCGGATATCGAACGCCTCCGGCGCGATCAGCGCATTGCCATCAGTGAAATAGACAGCATGCGCTTCATCTATTTCGCGCTGGATCACATGCGTGATGGGCCAACGCCCTTCATCACGGATCATGACGGCAAGCCTTTCGCGCGCAATCCGCTCAAGGATGTGCGGGTGCGCCAAGCGCTTTCGCTCGCCATCGATCGCCCGGCGATTGTGGCGCGTGTGATGGAAGGGGCAGCGAGCGCGACGCGGCAGGTGATGCCCGAAGGCGCTTTTGGCTATGTGCCGGAACTCGCGGTGTCACGCGCTGATCCCGACCAAGCCAAGAAATTGCTGGCGGAGGCAGGCTATCCCAATGGCTTCCGCCTGACGCTGCATGGGCCGAATGACCGTTACCCAAATGATGCGCGCATCGCACAGGCGGTTGGGCAGATGTGGACGCGGATTGGCATTCGCACTCAGGTGGATGTGGCGCCCTATGCCAGCTTTATCGCGCGCGCCTCACGCCAGGAATTTTCGGTGTTTCTGGTGTCCTGGGGTAGCTCAACGGGTGAGCCCATGGCGGGGCTGCGCTCCATTGCCGCAACTTATGACCGCGTGCGCGGCACTGGTTCGGTCAATCGTGGGCGCTATTCCAATCCGGAATTCGATACGGTGCTAGCAACAGCCGCACGAGAATTGGACCCGGCCAGACGGGAGGTGCTGCTGCGTCAGGCAACGCGCGTTGTGGTGGAAGATGCCGGCATCATCTCCACCCATTTGCAGAAGAATATCTGGGCGATGCGGCGCGGCTTCGCCCATGAAGCCCGCGTGGATGAAAGAACCCGCGCGCAGGATGTGACCCCTGCGCGCTGAACATCTTACTGCGGCGTAGAACCAGCGGGTGCCGGCGTCTTCATCATGGTCCCGGTCATCGGGATGAAGTAGACGCCCACATCCTTGCGACTGCGCACGCGGCCCTCCTCATCCTTGGTGTAGATGTAAAGGAACTGCCCACGACGGAAGGGCTGGCCGATGGGAATGACCAACCGCCCGCCTGGCTTCAATTGCTGCAGCAGCGCCGGCGGCACATATTGCGCGGCGCAGGTGACGATGATGGTGTCAAAGCCGCCGGTCACTTCGGGCCAGCCAAAGAAGCCATCACCCACGCGGGTTTCAAGATTATTGAACCTGATCGGCGCAAAAATACGCTGCACACCTCTGCCCAAAGGTTCGATAATTTCAATGGAATATTGCTTGGCCACAATGCGCGACAGCAGCGCCGCCTGAAAGCCCGATCCGGTACCAATTTCCAGCACCACGTGATCAGGCTTTGGCTGACACGCCTGCGTCATGTAAGCCTGGCCCAGATAGTCAGACAGCGCCGAGCCAAAGCCAATTGCCCAGGGCTTGGCTTCCGTTTCATAGGCGTTGGAAGCGCCATTCTGACGTGCTTCGTAATTGTAATGGAAATATTCGCGCGGCACCTCACCAAAGGCGCGCACCACGGCGGGGTCAGCTTCGCCAAAGCGCGATTTCAGATAGGCTTCGATCCGCGCGAGTGCTGGCTGCCGGCGCGCCTGAATGGCGGCGAAAGCGCCTTCTGAAATCTCGGTCGGGCGGCCGGAAGCCGCCATGGCTTCAAGATAGGCCGCGCGATTCCAGGCGGGCGTTTGCGCCTTGATCGCGGGGGCAAAAAGCAAACCAGCGCCCGTCAGGGTCAGAGCACGGCGGGATAGAAGCATCGTCATTTCCTTGGCCAAACCGATATTGTAGCGAGATAACAAATACCGCCGCAAAGCAAAAGGGCCGAAAGCCCAAGGCCATGACCGACCAGATTGGCAAGCGGCGTAGCCACCACGGAAAAGGCGCCATTCAAGGCCCAAGCCCAAGGTAGCAAGGCAGGGCCTTCCTGCTGAAACCGATCAAGCCCAAGTGGGAAGGGAAAGCCAAGCGCGATTGAAATCGGCGCAATCACCAACACCAGCATCGCAACACGCAGCGCCCATGGCCAATCGAGAATGGCCAGAATGCCAAGATGCGCAGCAGCGATGGCAAGCAGACAAGACCCAGCGACAATCAGGGCTACCCAGGTGAGTGTCGCAGCAGGCTTGGTTACGTGTTCCACCATCATGGCGCCCAGGCCGGAACAGACCAGCATCACGGTCAAGACCAGCGCGAAACCGAAAGTGCGGTCCCCCAGCAGCAGCACGGCATATTCGATGAAGGCGATTTCAATCAGCAGAAAACCAAGCCCCAGGGCCGGAAAATAAATCAACGCGCGGCCCCATATGGCTTTCGGTACTCGCAGCGTTCCACGCGCGAAGATGGGCAAGGCGCTGACAAGCAAAGCCAGGATGATTGCCTGCGCCAGCACGGCCACATTTACCAGCAGGCCGATTTCCTGTTGCGGCAGTACCTCCATACGTTCCAGCGCTGCTGGCAGGGCTGGCAGGCGCACCAATGGCGAAAGCCAAGGCCGATCCGCCGTAATGGGTGAACGGTCAAAGGCATCAAGGGGCATGGTGCCGGCCAGCAGCATGCGCATTTCCTCGGCCACCGCATCGCTGGGTGCACCTGTTTGCACCATGCCGGAATCGAGTGAAATCGCCGGCAGATCGTTCCAAATCTCGCGGCCTTCAAGCGCTAGGTGTGGCGCATGGGAAATATCGAATGACCTGGCCTCAGCAAAGGCCAACAGCTTTTCCATGCGTTCCGGCGTCAGCGGATCACGCGCGATCAGCACGCGCAAATTCCACGCCGATCTGATCACCGCCAAATGCGCTGCAGGTTCCCTGATGCCGGCCTGCAACAGCGCCGCATGGGCGGTTGCCAGCACGCGCACGGCATAGACCGGCAATTCACGAATACCGATCGGCAGGGAAATCATGCCGCCTGGTTTCAGCATCCCCAAAAGATCCGTCAAGGCTTCAACCGTATAGACATGCCGGTTGGCATCAGCAGCGCCCAGAAAATCACCAGAAATATCCACCAGATCATAGGCGCCTGCAGCCTTGAGCGGATGCGCATCCGAAACTGTCACGCGCGGGTCTCGCGGCAAGGCAGGTGAAGGGCCAAAACCTTGCACCAAGGCTTCGCGCAGCGTGGGTTCGGGTTCAATCACCGTGACGCCGGCGGCACCAAGCCTCAAGACCTCAACCACACGAAAGCCGCCCGCTGCACCAAGCACCAAGACGCGCGGCTGATCCAACAGGGCATAAGGCGCGGCATCAAGCGCAGACGGCGCGTGGCCAGCCTGCGGCACTTCCATCGGTAACGCGGCGATGCGCGCACCATCCCGATAAAGCCCGAAGGCGCGCGGCGGTGCAGGTGTGCCAAGCGCGCCTGCATTATTGGATACATCTGTATCCAATCTTTCGGTGAAATTATCGAGCAATTGATAAACCCCGCGCGGCGTATAGCGTTCCGCCACCACGCGGCTTTCCGGCACATTCAGGGGCGCATAAATTGGCTTGAATTCATTGACGCGCGGGGCGGCAAGCAGAAAAATCGCGGCCTCCGCAACCAGCAGACTGCCCAGCGCTGCCACGCGCCAAACGCTCTTGGCAGATAAAATCGTTGCCAACGCCAGTAGCGGCAGTAAGGCCGGCACCAGGTGGAAGGGATGCAGCACCAGCATCAGCACTAGCGCGAAGCCGGCACCCAAGCCTGCACCCAGCAGGTCATAGCCATAGACCTTGCCTAATTGGTGTGAATAAACAACGAAATTGAGCGAAACGGCAAAGCCCGCAAGAAAGAAAAATGGGAAAAGCGCCGCGTAATACAGCGCGATATTGCCAAGCTGCGGCCAGGCCGTTGCCGGGTTTTGCAACTCAAGCGGATTAAAGCCATTGCCTGTGGCGGCAATCCAGCCAGCCGCACCAGTCAGCAGCATGGCAATGGGCAAGCCTGGCAGTAGCCAGCTTGCATGGCGCAAAAAAACCTGCCGACCCAGCACCATCACCACGCCGGAAACGGCAAAGCCCATCATGGCAATGGAAATCACCCAATAGCCATATTCAGACCAGGAGGCGACAGCGAAGAATCGCGTCAGCGCAATTTCAACACCAACCGCAGTCGCAGCAATCAGAAACAGGGGCAAAAGCGTCAGCATCAGGTCCAGACTGCCTTATGGTTCAAAAACTGCAATAGCTCGGCATTGAAGCGATCCGCCCGATCCACAAAAAGCGCGTGGCCGGCATCCTCATAAATTGAAACGCTGGGCGCGGGATGGCGCGCGGCGACCGCTTCGGCTTGCGTGCGCAGCCTTGGTGTCACGGCGTAGAATACGGGGCGGCGGCTTGAATAAAGCGCCTGACGCCAGAATTCGCGTGGTCGAGGATAGGAAAGCAACTTGATGGAAGCTTCCACCGGCATGCGTTGGGCTTCGCGGGTCAGCGCATCAAGATAGGCTTCATCCTGCGGCGTGCGATACATGCTGCGCACAAAGCCACGCATGGTAACGTCCCGCTTGGTGCGGAGATTGCCGAAAAAATTGGACGCGCGCGGTGGCGGCGGATCAGCCTCCCCCACCGAATTGTCAATCAGCACCAGGCCGGCAAGGCGAGAATCCCCCTTCAGATCAAGCCAGGAAAGCGCATCCAGCACACCAAGCGACCAGCCGGCCAGCACCACACGGCCTGGCGGCAATTGGTCCAGCAAATCGGCGATATCGCGCCCACGGCGTTCCGGTTCATAGCCTTGCGCGGGAATGGCGCTTTGCCCCTGGCCGCGCGGATCAAAGGCAATGACCATGAAGTTCTGCTGGAAATAGGCGATTTGCGGGGCGAAGATACGCGCCGGCATGCACCAGCCCGGCACGAGAACAAGAATACGCCCGCTGCCATTCTGCGCATAATGCAGCCGCACGCCATCGCTTGACCGAAAGAATTTGTTTTGCGCCGCGGCGCTGGCGTTGCGGATGACAAGGAAAGGTGCCGCCAGCAAGGCGCGGCGCGCGAGGTTCATAAGGGCCTGCGCGCCTTCAACGCCGCGGCCAAGGTGCCATCATCCAATACATCAAGCGCCCCACCTATTGGTACACCCTGCGCAAGGCGCGTAATGGCCACACCACTCGGCTTCAGGCGATCCGTCACGTAATGCGCTGTGGTGGCGCCTTCCACCGTTGCGGGCAAAGCGAGGATCACCTCGGCAATGCCATCCTGTTCAATCCGTGCGAGCAAAGGCTGAATGGCCAAATCTTCCGGTCCCGTGCCGGACAGCGCGGAAAGCATCCCACCCAACACATGATAAAGCCCGTTATGCGCATGGGCGCGTTCCAGCGCCCATAAATCCGCAACGCCTTCCACCACACACACCAGCTTCCGGTCCCGATGCGGGTCACGGCAAATGGCGCAGGGCGAGACAGTGTCCAGATTGCCGCAAACCTCGCAGGGTTTCACCGCGCTTGCGGCATCACGCAAGGCGGCAGCGAGTGGCAGCATCTGCCCATCCGGGTCCATCAGCATTTTCAGGACAGCCCGCCGCGCGCTGCGCCGGCCAAGACCAGGCAAGCGCGAGAGCAGCGCAATCAAATGCTCGATTGGGTCGTTATGCAGCATCAGGCTGCAAGCAAGTTCAGAAAGGCAGTTTCATGCCGGGCGGCAGGTTGATGCCCGCAGTCGCCTTTTGCATCTCGGCGGCCATGGTCGCTTCCACCTTCTGCTTCGCATCGGCATGCGCGGCCACCAGCAAATCTTCCAGCACTTCGCGTTCTTCCGCATTCATCAGCGAAGGATCAATCGTCACGCGGCGCAAATCCCCCTTGCCGGTCAGGCGCACCACCACCATGCCGCCGCCGGATTGGCCTTCCACTTCGGTGGCTTCCAGCTTGGCTTGCATTTCCTGCATGCGCGATTGCATCTGCTGCGCCTGCTTCAACATATTGCCCAGGTTCTTCATGGTGTCCTTCGCCTAAAAATCATCAGGAGGTGTTTCATCATCGCCGTAAGCGGGTTCGGCATCGGGTGGCGCGAAATCGCGCGCATCATCATCGGCCAGGGCGGCGCTGCGCGAAAGCCCATAGGCATCGGCGGCGCCATCATGCACGGCTTCAATCGTGGCGCCGGGAAACGCCGCCAATATCGCCTGCACCAAGGGATGCGCGCGGGCAGAAGCAAGCCGATCCGCTTCCGCTTCCTTGCCCTGCGCGGCGAGTGTGGGCGCGCCGGCTTCCTGGCTGATGATCACGGTCCAGCGCTGGCCGGTCGCCTCCGACAAAAGCGCAGTCAATTGCGCTGCCAGATCGCGTGGCGCATCCGGTTCCGGATTGATTTCAAGTCGCCCTGGCGCAATGCGTACCGGGTGCACGCTATGGCGTAGCTGCGCATGCAACAGCGGCTTCACCCCGGAAGCGAGCGCCACAATTTCCTGCCAGGTACTGGGCTGGGCCAGCGCCGTCACTGGCTGGCTCGGCGCTGCTTCGGCGCGCACCGGCGCACCGCCAGCCACCGCGCGCAAGCCGCCGCCACCACCGCCCGGCGCGGGGCGTGGGGCGCTGCCAATCTCGCCCGCTTCGGACAGGCGCTTCACCAAATCACCCGGCGTCGGCATATCCGCGACATGGGCAATGCGGATCAGCACCATCTCCGCCGCCGCGCGACGATCCGCACCTTCAAGCTGCAATTCGCCAATGCCCTTCAGCAGCATTTGCCAGGTACGGCCAAGCACCGGCACGGAAAGCCGCTGCGCCAGTGCAGCACCGCGCACACGCTCGGCTTCCGGCAATGATCCGTCCTGGCGGAGCGCAGGGGCGGCACGAAAGCGCGTCAGCAAATGGCAAAGCTCCGCCAGATCCTGCAAAATCACCAGGGGATCAGCGCCCAATTCATGCGCGCGATCCATGATGCCAAGCGCGGCAGCAATATCCCCGCCCATCAGCGCTTCCATCAGATCAATGATCATGGCGCGATCGGCAAGGCCCAGCATGTCGCGTACCGCTTCCGCGCGCACCTCAGCCGCGCCGGATTGGCCAATCGCCTGATCCAGCAAGGAAAGACCATCGCGCACGGAACCATCGGCGGCGCGTGCGATCATCGCCAGCGCATCGGCTTCTGCCGTTACCGCTTCCTTGTCACAAATCCGCGCGAAATGCTGCGCTAAAGCATCCTGCGGCACGCGGCGCAAAGCGAAGGTTTGGCAACGGCTGCGGATGGTAATCGGCACCTTGCGCAGTTCCGTCGTTGCCAGAATGAAGGTCACGCCCGATGGCGGTTCTTCCAGCGTTTTCAGAAAGGCGTTGAAGGCAGCGCCTGACAGCATGTGGCATTCATCTAGGATGAACACCTTCTGCCGGCCTTGGCTGGCGCGGAAGCGCAGTGCCTCACGCAATTCCCGCACATCATCCACGCTATTGTTGGAAGCAGCGTCCAGTTCCACCACATCCGGGTGGCGATCCGCCAGAATTGCCTTGCATTCCGGGCAAACACCGCAGGGGTCCGCCGTCGGGCCGCCCTTGCCATCCACGCCAATGCAATTCAGCGCACGCGCAATGATGCGCGCCGTGGTGGTTTTGCCAACGCCGCGTACGCCTGTCAGCAGAAAGGCGTGATGCACGCGCCCTTGCGCAAAAGCATGGCGCAGTGTGCGCACCAGCACATCCTGCCCGATCAGATCATCAAAGGTGGTCGGGCGGTATTTGCGCGCCAGCACCCGATATCCCGGCTGTTCCGCAGGCTTCGCCACCGGCGCGGGTGCTGGTGCGGGCGGTGGCGCAGGGTCTCCGAATAGTCCTGGGCCTTCGGGCGCTGGCGGCTCAGGCAGGCCCGCATCTTCCGGCGTGTCATCGCCAGGCGCGGGAAGCGGTGAGCCGAACATATCCGAAGCCATGGCGCGGGGCGGTCTTTCTTAACTCGCGATGATCGCGCGGGCGCGCGGTGGAAGGCCGACAAACGACCCGAGCAAGAACCCGTTACGGCTGCTTCCTTCCGGACCTGACCGGGTTGGCGAGGAGCCCGTCCGCCGCCGACCTTCCAATGGCACCATATCATGTCCCGAGGGGCCAATGCCAATGGGGGGGCTTGGTTGCCCAGCGCCGGGCCCCGTGGCAGTTTCCCCCTCATGCTTTCCATCCCCGCCAGCCGACCCAATGCCTATACGGGCAGCCCGCTAGACCGGGCATCCCATCGCCGAGAGGATCCCGCCTTCATTGAAGCGGCCCTGGCTGACCCCAATACGGTTTTCGCCCCCGTCTGGCGCGCCCGCAACCTGATGCGCGGCGTGGCGGAAGGCGCCCCACAGGCCGTGTTGCTGACCGCCGAGGCCGCCGGCGCGCTCCGCATGGCGGGCGGGCCATGGGCCTGGTTGGGTGAATGGGAAGGCCGGCAGGTTTTCACGGTGGACTGCTCCACGGCGGATGACCCGATTCCCCTGCTTCCGGCGGAAATTGGCAGCTTTGCCGATCTCCGCCAGGTGGCCGGGCTGCTGCCGCCAGGTGAGGCAAGTGTGCTCGCCCATGCGCGCGGCCTGATGCATTGGCGCACCAAGCACCGGTTCTGCGGCGTTTGCGGCGGCGTTTGTGAACCGCGTAGCGCCGGCCATGCCATGACCTGCACGGTCTGCAATGCGCAGCATTTCCCACGCACCGACCCCGCCGTGATCATGCTGGTGGTGCGCGGCGATTCTTGCCTGCTGGGCCATTCGCAGCGCTTTCCGAATACCACCATGTATTCAACGCTCGCCGGCTTTGTGGAGCCCGGTGAAAGCCTGGAAGAAGCCGTCCGGCGAGAGGTTCAGGAAGAAACCAATGTGCGGGTTGGCGCGGTGCGCTACCATTCATCTCAGCCCTGGCCGTTTCCGTCCTCAATCATGCTTGGCTTCCATGCCGAGGGGCTGAGCGAGGAAATCACCATTGACCCGGAAGAATTGCGCGATGCGCGCTGGTTCAGCCGCGATGATTTACGCAACCATCAGCAGCTTGGCTTTTCCTTGCCGCGTGTTGATTCCATCGCGCGTCGGCTGATCGAAGATTGGTTGGCGTCATGAAGGCAGCGGCAGCACTTCTGTTGGCCTTGGCAGTGGCGGGCTGCGCCAGCCAGTCGCGGGAAGATATCTTCCCACCCGATACCAGCGAAGACGCTGCGGCCTGCCGGGAAGAAGCCAGGCGCGACCCGGCGCTCAGGAATTTGCGGCACAGCACCTTCATTGGCTTTCCAGCGCAGGAAGAGGCACTCCGCAATGAAATCATCGCGACGCAGCGCCGGACCTATTTCGATTGCATGGCGCTGCGTGGCCATGCGCGGCAGGGCGGGGTGGAACGGGTCAGGCGCTAAAACTCTCTGAGTTGCGGATTATCGAAATCCGGCCGTCTGGCGCGGGCAAGGGCGCCGCGCAAAGCCTCGGCCAATTCAGCCTTTTCCGGCGCGGAGAGGTGGCGGCCGATTTCCAGGGTGCGGCCACGGCTTTTGATCCATAGGCGCCCGCCGCGCGGCGCGGCTTCATCCCATTCCACCTTCGCCCAATAGGCATCCAGCACGGACCGCACCACGCGACCGCGATGATCAATATGGCGGATGGAAAGCCCAGCATCGGTCAGCAGCACCATTTCGCTGATCCGGCGTGAGGCGCGGGCATGCCACAGCAGCGCCGCCAATACCGCGCCTACTTCAAGGCCAATGAAGGGCAGCACCGGCCAGGCACCAAGGGCGAAGAACACCGCCGCCGGAATCGCCGCCGCCAGAATCAGCAGCCCCGCCAGCACGCGAAAGCCCCGCAGCGTGAAGCTCTGCGGCGGGGTGGAGATCGCTTCGAATAGGATCGTCTCTCTGGGGGGTGTCATCGCCGCTTAACTTAGGTCAAAATGCCGGCGAAACACCATGCCTAAAGCCAAGCCAGATCACGGTTCTGCCCGCGCGCCGCGCCGCGCCCGCCTGATGGCGCGCGACCAAGCCGCGGCATTCCTGCGCGCCCTGGCCCAGGGCAATCCCGCGCCGGAGACCGAGCTTTTATACTCCGATCATTTCTCGCTGCTGGTGGCGGTGGTGCTTTCGGCGCAGACCACGGATGCGGCGGTGAATAAATGCACGCCGGGGCTATTCGCGGCGGCACCAACGCCGGCCGCCATGGCCGCACTCGGCGCTGAGGGCATCGCCCCCTTCATCCGCCGCATCGGGCTATGGCAGGCCAAGGCGCGCAATGTGGCGGCTTTGGCGGCGCAGCTGGTGGAACGCCATGGCGGCGAAGTACCAGCGGACCGCGCTGCGCTGGAGGCCCTGCCCGGCGTTGGGCGCAAGACCGCCAATGTCGTGCTGAATGTCGCCTTCGGGCAGGATACCATGGCGGTGGATACGCATATTTTTCGGCTCGGCAATCGCACGGGCCTGGCGCCGGGCAAGACCACGCGGGCGGTGGAAGAAGGCCTGGTCAAGCGCTGCCCGCCCGAATTGCTGCGCGATGCGCATCACTGGCTGATCCTGCATGGGCGCTACGTCTGCAAGGCGCGGGCGCCGGAATGCTGGCGCTGCCCGGCGCGGGCCTTCTGCAATTACAGGGATAAGGTGCTGGCGCCTCCGGTTTAATTCGATAGCGCGCTATCTATTTGCATCCTAGGCATTGCGGGATTAGCCTTCCCGCATGCCTGACGGGTCAGAGATTTCCCAAGCGCGTTGGCGGCTTGGTGTGGCCATTGCCCAGATTGCGCGGCGCTGGCGCGTGCGGCTGGACCAACGCATCCTGCCCTTTGGCCTGACGGAATCGCGCTGGCTGGTGCTGCTGAGCCTCGCCCGGCGCGGCGATGGCGTGACGCAAAAGGATTTGGCCAAGCGGCTGGCGGTGGAAGGCCCCACCATGGTCCGCTCCCTGGATTGGCTGGAAGCGCAGGGCTTTGTGGAACGCCGCGCTGCCCCGGGGGACCGCCGCGCCAAGACCATTCATTTGACCGAAGCCGCGCGCCCCGTGCTGCAAAACATCGAAGCCGAAGCCGCTGCTGTGCGCGCCGAAATCCTGGAAGGCATTCCGGAGGAAGATTTGGCCATGTGCCTTTCCGTGCTTGATCGCGTGGCGCAAGGCCTCGCGCGTACCGAGGGCGGTGCGTGATGGATATCGGCCCCGCCAAAACATCGCCGGTTGCTGCCCGGCCCAATACGGCGCTGAAGCGGTTGCGCCTGGCTGCCGCAATCACCGCCGGCTTGGCGCTGCTGGCCGGTGCGGGGCATTGGATCTATCGGCATTTCACGCATGTGATTGTGGATGATGCGCGCATCGCCGCTGATATGATCGCGCTTGCTAGCCGCGTGCCAGGCTGGGTGATGGAATTGCCGGTGATTGCCGGCGATGAACCGCGCCAGGGCGCTGTGCTGATCCGCATTGATAGCCGCGATTCAGCGCTCACCTTGCAGGAATTGGAGGCTCGGCTGGCGAATATCGCAACCCGCCGGGCAGAGCTTGATGCGCGCATTACCATGGTGGATCGCCTGACCAGCAGCCAGGAAGATGCGACGCGCGCCAAGCTGGAAGCCGCGCGCGCCGCGCTGCCGGCGGCGGAAGCGGATCGGGTTTATGCCGAAGCCGAATATGCGCGCGCCAATCAATTGATCGGCACCGGCAGCGGCACGCGCCAGCGCCATGACCAGACCCGCGCCTTGCTGGAAGCCGCGACGCAACGCGTATTGGCCGTGGCGGCTGATATCCGCACTGCGGAGGCGCAATTGGCAAATGCCAGCGCCGCGCGGGAGGAAATGGGCGTACTGCGCCATCAGCGCGCTGCGCTTGAACCGCTGGAACGTGAAATCTCCGCCCAACGCCAACGCATTGCGATTGATATTGAAGACCGCACCATCCGCATGCCTTTTGATGGCGTGGTGGATCGCGTTTTCGTGGACCCCGGTGAATACGTGACACCCGGCCAGCGCGTGATGCTGGTGCATGACCCGCGCCGCGTGCGTGTGGAAGCCAATGTGAAGGAAACCGAAATCCGCTATTTCCGCCCTGGGCGTGAAGTGCGTGTGACGGTGGATGCCTATCCGGGGCGCGTTTTTACCGGGCGCGTGGAACGTGTGGGCGCTGCCGCTACCAGTGAATTCGCGCTGCTGCCAAGCCCCAATCCTTCCGGCAATTTCACCAAGATCACGCAGCGCCTGCCGGTGCGCATCGCGCTTGAAGATTTGCCGCCCAATGGCGCGCTGCGCCCCGGCATGATGGTGGTGGTGGAAACGCCCGCCCGTGAGTGACGCAGCTGCTGGCGCACCCATGCCTTCTCGCCCTTCCTGGGCGGGGCCGGAAATGGCGGTGCTGGCGGCGCGGTTTGGCGATTCCTATCGCTGGATGGTGACGATCCCGGCGATGATCGGCACGATTGCGACAATCCTTTCCTCCACCATCGCCAATGTCGCCTTGCCTGAAATCATGGGTGCCTATGGCATGGGGCAGGATCACGCACAGCTTGTGGCAACCGCATTTCTTGCCTCCGTCACTGGGACCATGTTGCTGAATGGCTGGCTGGTGGATCGCTTTGGGTTTCGCCTGACCTATTCGGCAGCGATGCTGATTTTCATCTTTGGGTCGCTGCTATCGGGCTTTGCGCCGGAAGAAGGCACGCTGATTTTGGGCCGTGTCCTGCAAGGGGCAGCGGCGGGCATGGTGCAGCCCTTGGGCATGCAAATCATTTTCATGGTCTATCCGCCGGAAAAACGCGGCTCCGCCATGGGGCTTTACGCGGTGGGTGTTGTGCTGGCGCCGGCTCTTGGCCCTGCTTTCGGTGGGCTGATGGTGGATGGCTTTGGCTGGCGGTCAGTGTTTTTCCTGGCGATCCCATTCGCCATGATTGGTCTGATTTTGGGACTGATTGTGATGCCGGGGCCTGCGCGGGAAGGCGCCAAACGGCGCTTCGATGCGCCGGGCTTTATCCTTCTGATCATTGCCCTTTTCGCGCTGCTGACCGGGCTTTCCAGCGGGCAACGCGAAGGCTGGCAATCCGATGCGGTGGTGACCGAGCTTTCCATCGCTGCTGCTGCCGCAATCGCCTTTGTGTGGTGGGAATGGCGCAGCCCCTATGCCATGCTCAATCCGCGGCTTTTCACCGTGCGTGGCTTTGCCTGTTCTTCCTTGGTGGCGCTGGTGTATGGCGCGACGCTGTTTGGTTCGGTCTATCTGCTGCCCCTATTTGTGCAGACGGTGCAGGGCTATTCCGCGACGCGCGCGGGGCTATTGCTGATGCCGGCGGGGCTGATGCTGCTGCTCGTTTTTCCAATCGCGGGACGCATCGCGGATAGGACCGAGCCCTGGTTGCCGATTGGCATTGGCCTGATCCTTTTCGCCTATTCCACCTGGCTGATGGTAGATGTCGGCACGGATACGCCCTTCTGGACTCTGGCGATTTGGATTCTGATCGGCCGGATTGGCTTTGGCATTGCCATGCCCAGCATGAATGCCGGCGCACTGCGGTCTCTGCCGCCGCAATGGGTTGGGCAGGGTTCGGGCGCGATCAATTTCGCGCGGCAATTCGGCGGGGCGATGGGTGTCAATCTGCTGTCCATTTATCTGGAACGCCAAACGCAGCTTTATGCCCAGGCGCTGACGGCAACACAGGAAGGGCGCGGCAATACCGCCGATTGGTTGCGGGATGCTGAAAGGCTGCTGGCACAAGAGGGCTTCGCCGATGGCATTCGCCAGGCTTTGGCGCAGGATTATCTGGGGCGCGTGGTGCTGACCCAGGCCTCCATGCTCGCCTTTCGCGATACCTTCACCGTGCTGGTGCTGATTTGTGTGCTGGCACTTGGCGTGGTGGCGGTGATGCGGGGTGCGAAACGGCCTGGCTGATCTTGCCGCCTCAGCGTCCCCGTTCCATTCTGCGTGGCGGAGCATTTTCAGGCCAAGTGGAATCGCTTTGCGACTCGGAAAATGCGCCCAAACTAAGGTTTAGTGCGGTTCCAGTGAACGAAGGTGAACTGGAAACGCACTAATTTGAAAGGAAGGCCCCATGGAAGCGCCCGTACTTGTTGAAATTGTCGATGATATCGCCCTGGTCACGTTGAACCGGCCAGAATCGCGCAATCCGCTTGATCCCGAAACCCAGGATGGGCTGATTGCCACCTTCATGAAGCTGGATGCGGAAGCGAAAGCGCGCGTCGCGATCCTGACCGGTGCGGGCAGCGCCTTTTGCGCCGGTGGCAATGTGCGCCGCATGGGTGAGGCCGCGAGTGGCAGCACGGAACGCACGCCAGCCCAGGCGCGCGGCTATTATCGCCACGGCATCCAACGCCTGCCGCGCATGTTTGAACAATTGGAAATCCCCGTGATTGCCGCAGTTAACGGCCCGGCCATGGGCGCCGGGTGTGACCTTGCCTGCATGTGTGATTTGCGCATTGCCGGCCAATCTGCGCGTTTCGCGGAAAGTTTTGTGAAGCTTGGCATCATCCCCGGCGATGGCGGCGCCTGGTTGCTGCCGCGCGTGGTGGGCTTCGCCAAGGCCGCAGAGATGTCGCTGACCGGTGATGCGCTGTCAGCCGATCAGGCGCTGGCTTATGGCTTGGTGTCTCAGGTGGTGCCGGATGCGGAATTGCTGGACGCGGCACGCGCGCTGGCGCGGCGCATCGCGGCCAATCCGCCGCAAGCCGTGCGTATGGCGCGGCGCCTGTTGCGCGAAGCCTGGAACAATCGGCTGGATTCCGTGCTTGAGATGTCTTCCGCCATGCAGGCGGTGGCGCATACCACGGATGATCATAAGGAAGCGCTGGCGGCGATGCGCGAAAAGCGCAAGCCCAGCTACAAGGGCGCCTGATCCTTGTTTGCGCCGGGGTTGCTCGCGGGGCGGCGCGCGCTGATCACCGGTGGCGGCACCGGTTTGGGGCGTGCTATCGCTCGGCGCTATCTGCAATTGGGCGCGCGCATCGCGATTTGCGGGCGGCGTCTGGCGGTTTTGGAAGAAACCGCCGCAGCCCTGCGCGCTGAAATCCCTGGCGCTGATATTGCCGTGCATGGCTGCGATATTCGCGATGCCGCCGCCGTGGAAGCGATGCTCGACGCGGTCTTTGCCGAAGGCGTGCCCGATATTCTGGTGAATAATGCCGCGGCGAATTTTCTGGCGCAGACGCATAGGCTTTCTGCACGCGCGCTGGATGCGGTGCTGGCAACCACACTGCATGGCGCGGCCTATTGCACCATGGGCGTTGGGCGGCGCTGGATTGATGCCGGGCAGCCCGGCGTGGTGCTCAGTATCCTGACACTTTCCGCCTTGCAGGGCGCGGCCTTCACCGTGCCTTCCGCCATGGCCAAGGCTGGCGTTTTGGCGATGACACAAAGCCTTGCGGTCGAATGGGGCCGGCATGGCATTCGGTTGGTCGCGATTGCGCCCGGCACTTTCCCGACCGAGGCAGCCGTGGCGCGGCTCCGCCCCGGTGGTTTGGATCATGCCGATGTGCCGCTGAACCGCGCCGGGCGGCATGAGGAATTGACCGATCTTGCAGCCTATCTGGTTTCAGAAAATGCTGGCTATATCACGGGCGAATGCGTGGTGATTGATGGCGGGCGGCGCTATCTGGGTGGCGCGCGGGCTGGCGTGCGAGAGATGCTGGGCTGGGATGACGCTGCCTGGGAAAGACAGCGCGAAAAGACACCAAAGAAATGACCGAAGCCTTCACTGAAATTCTCTATGGCGTGGCGGATCGCGTCGCGACCATCACGCTCAATCGGCCAGAACGCATGAATGCGTGGTCTGGCGTGATGGAAGCGGAAACTCGCGCTGCCTTCACGATGGCCGTAGCAGATGAAAACGTGCGCGCCATTGTGCTGACCGCGACCGGCAAGGGGTTTTGCGTCGGCGCCGATGTTTCCGCCATTGCGACACGCGGCGCGGAACGCCCGACCTATGCCGGGGTAACACCCCCGCCCGGCGAAGCACCACCGACCGAGGATTTCGCGCGGCGCTATTCCTATATGCTCAATATCGGCAAGCCCGTGATTGCGGGCATCAATGGTGCAGTGGCGGGTGTTGGGCTTTGCCTGACGCTGTTTTGCGATATCCGTTTCATGGCGGCGGGGGCGAAGCTTTCAACGGCTTTTGCGCGGCGCGGCCTGGTCGCGGAACATGGCAGCGCCTGGATGCTGCCGCGCCTGATTGGGCCGATGAATGCTGCTGATCTTTTGCTGTCTGGCCGCAGCATTACAGCGGAAGAAGCCGCTGTGATGGGGCTGGTGCGTGTGCTGCCGGCGGATGGCTTTGCCGCTGCGGTGCAGGCTTACGCGGCTGATCTCGCGCATAATTGCTCGCCACGTTCCATGCGCGTGATCAAGCGGCAAATGACACTCGCGCCGTTTCAAAGCCTGTCAGAGGCAGTGGAATTGGCCGAGGTGGAACAGGACGCTACACGCGGCACGGAAGACCGCCGCGAAGGGGTGGCGGCGTTTCTTGAAAAGCGCAAACCAAATTTCACGGGGCGTTGAGCATTTTCAAGCCAAGCGGCGACGCTTGGCAACTCGGAAAATGCGATCAAATAAAGATTTAGCGCTGCGTGGCCGCGTACCAACGCGGTTAAGCAGCGCGAACAAGTAAGCGATTCGTCTTTTCCATCGCAGCGACCAAAGCCTGGAATTCGCGCGCGAAAACATCCCGCGCCGTGCCATGCTGCGCCAGATCATCGCCAATCTCGCCTATGCTGCGCTTGCCATCAATGCGCGACAGGATCGCGCTGGCCAAGCGTGGCAGGGGTACCGGCACGGTCAGGCCATCAAAAGTCACGCGCAGCACACCATCGCGCGGCAGGCTGGCGGCGAGCTTCGCGCCATCCAATTCGCGCAGGCAAGGAATGGCAGCGGGATCATCCCAAGGTGCGCTGATCACGGGCGCATCGGCGCGCACGCAATAGGCGATATGCACGCCCATATTGCCGGTGATTGCCTCGGCCAGGGCGGCGCGCTGCACCATATCCATCGCTTCAATGCGCGGGCGGAGCTTGGGGTCTGACAGATAGGAAAGCGGATCGTAACGCAGCGGTTCCACCAGGCACACAATGCGCAAACCCGCTGCCTGGATCAGCGTATTGAAGGCCGGCACGGTGAAGGCGACATCGCGCGGATTGAGCAGCAAATCATACAGCCCGGCATCGCCGCCCTTTTCATGATCCGTGATCCAGGGATTGCGCCGAAGCCAGGCGGTTTCCGGCATTTGCCGCCAGAGCCGTTTGGCGATTTGAACCCGCGCCGCCGGTGCCTCATCGGCCGGCGCCAGTAGGCGCAGCGCATCCTGCGCCATGTAAACACCGGTGCGCCCATGCGGCGCATAGACCATCAGGCCCAAGCCACCGCCCGGCGCCAATACCGAAACCAGCGCGCGTAAACCCTGCACCGGATCAGGCAGATGATGCAGTACGCCGCAGCAATCAATGTAATCAAATGGCCCAAGCCCGCTGCCGGGCAAATCGAGCAAGGACCCTTCCTGGAAAATCACGTTGCCAAGCTTGCGCGCCGCCACGCGTGCTTCCGCCACGCGCCGCGCCGCCGCTGAACGATCGAGCCAGGTGACATCACCCGCTCGCCCGGCATTCGTCATTTGTTGGGCCAGCATCACGGTCGCATCCCCGCTGCCTCCCCCGGCGATTAGGGCACGCAGAGGCTCACTGGCCGGGCGGCGGGCGCCGAAAATCCAATGGTCCACTTCGCGCAAATGGCTCGGGCTGCCGATGATCAGGCGCTTGGCCTCATCCCGAGGATCACGCTCCGGATAGGGATAGGCATCATATTGCGCGGCAAGCGCGGCATCGGCGGCGTCTTTCATCGCGCCTATCTAGCAAGCCCAGGGAAAGCGGAAAGCCCATTCACGCGTCGCGCGCCAGCAATTCCTTCAGCAGCTCCACCGTCCGCGCCGGTTGTTCCTGCTGCACCCAGTGCCCGGCACCCGGCACCAAATGCGCCGCCGCCATGCTTGTGCAGGCAATGCCCTGCATACGCTCAAAAGCGCCGGGGGCCTGAAACACGCCCCAATCTGCGGCACCGGCGATAAAGACAGAAGGCACATCAATGCTGCGCCCGGCGAATAGCGCCAGATCGGCATTCACTTCCGGCGCGAATCGCGTGCGATACCAATTGAGGCCGCCCTGAAAACCTGTACGGCCATATTCCGCTGCATAGACGGCCATTTCCGCTTCCGTCATCCAGGCGCAGCGCGCCACATCGGCAGCGCTTGGCATTTCATGCGCCACCGTCTCCGGCATCGTCTCGGCCCGGTCCATGACATAATAGGTCGGCAGTTTCGCCATTTCCTCAGCGGACCAATCGCGCAGCTTGTGCGGTTTATTCGCGGCCCAATCAGCGCTTTTGTGGTGGTAATAGGCGCGCATGAAAGCGTGCAGCCCCTGCGCCGCACCCATCATATCCGCATTGGCCGGACGCGTGGCGTAATACGCGTGATAGTGTTTGCGCGGGCGCGGCAGCGCGGCCAAAGCTTCATCCAGCCCGGCCATAGCGGAAGAACCGCCGGAATCTCGCCCAGGCTTCGGCCAATCCGGCCCGCCGGCGAAAGGCGCGCTCATTAAGGCCACACGGCGGAACACATCGGGCCGCGTCAGCGCGCACCATGCCGCAACGGGCGATCCGAAATCATGCCCGATCACCGCCGCCACTTCGCGGTAGCCAAGTGCCGCCACCACGCCCAGCGCATCGCGCACAAGATTGGTCAGGCGAAATGGCGCGAGCGGCGCATCATAATCCGTATCGCACCCCGTGGTGCGGCCATAACCGCGCTGATCTGGCGCCACCACGTGATAGCCCATGGCCGCCAAGGGCAGCATCACATGCCGCCAGGAATAGGCGAGTTCCGGAAAGCCATGCAGCAGCAAAAGGCAGGGCCGGCCCGGCGTTTCATGCCCGGCTTCAAGCACATGGACGCGCAGCCCATTGATGCCTTCCAGAAAGCGGGCGCGGATGCCTTGCGGCAGGGTTGGCGTGGCAAGCGGTTCCATGGCGGTGTTTCCTTCCTGCCCCCATCCCGCCCGAAGCGCGCCCCGCAATCAAGCCCTGCATTGACGCGCGCCCCGGCTGGCGAGACTTTGCCACCATGCAGGATGGTATCCCCTGGTCGTCTGACCTTCTGATTCTGGCGCAGCGCTTCGGCCCGCGCAGCGCTGTCACTGATGGCAGTGCCACGCTTACCTATGCATCGCTATCCGCCCGCGCCCATGGGCTGGCACGGCGGCTGGTGGCGGAGGGCTTCCAGCCCGGCCAGCCGGTTGCGACTTTTGTGCCCAATGGCTGCGATGCGCCCTGGGTAAGCTATGGGCTGACCATGGCCGGTGTGGCGGAAACCCCCTGCAATACGGGCTCGACCGATGCGGAGCTTGGCTGGTTTGCGCAATTGACGGGTTTCAAGCGCATCGTGGCGCCTCAGGCATCCTGTGCGCGGCTGGCGGGGCTTGGGTTTGAACACTTGGCGCTGGAAGACATAGCGCCGGATGCAAGCGGGGCACCGCTGCCCCCCGTGCCATCCGATGCCTGGGGGCGGATCATTTTCACCTCTGGCACCACGGGCAAGCCCAAGGCCATTCTGCATAGTCATGGCGGGCGGTACCTTGCGAATCTCCTGCAACGCGCCGTTTTGCCCTTCACGCCGGAACCGGGTGAGCGCGTGCTGCTCATGACGCCCTTCACCCATGGCGCGGCGCTGATCACCTATGCCTGGCTTGATCATGGCGGAGAGGTGGTCTTGCAGGATGGCGTGCGGGCGGAATGCATTGCGCCCGTTCTGGCCGCGCCCCGGCTTTCGGCGATTTTCGCCCCGCCCACGGTACTGGCCAAATTGCTGGCGCTATTTCCGGGCCAAAGCGTACCGGGGCTCAAAGTCATTTTCTGCGGCACGCAGACTCTGACGCGTGATCTTTACGCTCGCGCCAAGGCGCAATTCGGCCCGGTGGTGCGCGTGACCTATGGCATGAGCGAATGCTTCAACCCGATCACCGTGCTGGAAGGCCCGGATGTGGCGGCGGCAATGGAAGAAGCCGAGGACGGCCTGGGCGCGAACTTGGGCTGGCCCGCGACGGGGGTGGAGATCGCTATCCGCGATGAGACCGGCGCCGCCCTGCCCCCTGGCACTTCCGGTGATATCTGGCTGCGCGCCCGGCATATGAATATCGGCATGATCGGCCCGGATGGCTTTGTGCCGCGCCCCGCCGGGGCCTGGCACCGCACTGGGGATTTGGGCGCGATTGATGCGCGCGGGCGGCTGCGCCTCGCGGGGCGGGCTTCGGATGTGATGAAAACCGGCGGCTACCGCGTCCATCCCGCCGAGATCGAAACCACCCTGGAATCCGCCGCGCAGGGCCGCGCGATTTGCGTTTTGGGCCTGCCCTCCGATTATTGGGGTGAGGTGATTATCGCGGTGGCCGAGGGGCTGGCGGCGGGGTGGGAGCAAGCCGCCCTGCCGCTGGCCGAAGACCTCGCCAAGTATAAGCGCCCGCGTGCCTGGCTGACGTTGGCGGAATTGCCGCGCAATGCGCAGGGCAAGGTGGTGCGTGCCCGGGTGCGGGATGCCGTGCTGGCACGCTGGCGGCTGGAAGATGGGCCGCATCCGCGCCTGATACCAACGCTTGCCGGAAAGGATGAATAACCATGGTGATTGAGGGCCTCGCCCCCTTTTATGCCTGGACCAAGGCTTTGCATCTGATTAGCGTTTTCGCCTGGATGGCAGGGCTTTTCTACCTGCCCCGGCTTTACGTCTATCACACGCAACAGCAGCCTGGTTCCGCGCAGGGGGAGCTGTTCAAGACCATGGAACGGCGCCTGCTGCGCGCCATCATGAACCCGGCGATGATCGCTGCTTGGCTATTCGGCCTGCTGCTGATCCTGACCCCCGGCGTAGTGGATTGGCGCGCCGGCTGGTGGCACGGCAAGCTTTTCGGCCTTTTGGCCATGACGGTCTTTCACATGGACCTGGCCCGCGCGCGGCGGTTTTTCGCCGAGGATCGTAATACCCGCAGTGAAAGGTCCTGGCGCATCGCCAATGAGGTGCCGACGCTGCTGCTGATCCTGATTGTCATTATGGTGATCGTGAAGCCGTTCTGATCCGTGGTTGACGCCGGGCCGCGGGCTTCATACATAAAAGGTCCTTCCTTTCGCGGCCCCGGCGATCCCTGATCGGCGCTGCCGCATTTCCCTTCTACCCGTTAACGGGACATTCATGAATGCGCCGCGTGCTGCGTTTTGCATCGTAATTCAGGTCCCGATTTCTCAAGCCTCACGGAACGCCAAGGCACAAAATGCATCTTTCAGAACTTAAGGCGAAAAGCCCCGCGGACCTCCTCGCATTCGCTGAGGAATTGCAGATAGAGAACGCGTCATCGCTGCGTAAGCAGGATATGATGTTCGCGATCCTGAAGACCTTCGCCGATAATGAACAGGCGATTTTCGGCGAAGGCACGCTTGAAATCCTTTCCGATGGTTTCGGCTATCTGCGCAGCCCGCAGGCAAATTTCCTGCCCGGGCCGGATGATATCTATGTCTCCCCCGCCCAGGTGCGGCGCTTCGGCTTGCGTACCGGCGATACGGTGGAAGGCCAGATCAGGGCGCCTAAGGATGGGGAGCGTTATTTCTCTCTGCTCAAGGTCAATGCGATCAATTTCGAAGACCCGGAAAGCCTACGCCACCGGATCAATTTTGATAATCTGACGCCGCTTTATCCGAACCGTCGCCTGAAGATGGAAAATCCGGAGGTTGAAAGCGTCGCCAAGGGGCCGACCAAGGACAATACCCATCGCGTCATTGATCTGATTTCGCCGATCGGGATGGGCCAGCGCGCCTTGATTGTGGCGCCGCCGCGCACGGGCAAGACCGTGATGCTGCAGAATATCGCCAAATCCATCACGGCGAATAATCCCGAAGTCTTTCTGATGGTGCTGCTGATTGACGAACGGCCCGAGGAAGTGACGGATATGGCCCGCACCGTACGCGGTGAGGTTGTGGCGAGCACCTTTGACGAACCGGCGACCCGCCACGTGCAAGTGACTGAAATGGTGTTGGAAAAAGCCAAACGCCTGGTGGAACACAAACGCGATGTGGTGATTTTGCTGGACAGCATCACGCGTCTGGGCCGCGCCTATAACTCCGTTGTGCCGTCATCCGGCAAGGTGCTGACGGGTGGTGTGGATGCCAATGCGCTGCAACGGCCGAAGCGGTTTTTTGGCGCCGCGCGCAATATCGAAGAAGGCGGGTCGCTCACCATCATCGCAACCGCGCTGATTGATACCGGCAGCCGCATGGATGAAGTGATTTTCGAAGAATTCAAAGGCACCGGCAATTGCGAAATCGTGCTGGATCGGAAGCTTTCCGACAAGCGCACCTTCCCCGCGATTGACATCACCAAATCCGGCACGCGCAAGGAAGAATTGCTGGTGGATCGCGGCACGCTATCCAAGATGTGGGTACTGCGCCGCATCCTGAACCCGATGGGCACGCAGGACGCGATGGAATTCCTGCTGGACAAGTTGAAATACAGCAAGACCAACCAGGATTTCTTTGACGCGATGAATACCTGACCAGGGAAAGGTGCTGTCATGGTCATTCTGCTAACGGGTGGGATGGGTTTCATTGGTTCGGCGGTGGTGCGGCATTTGCTGGCGACCACCGATGCCATGGTCGTGAATATCGACAAGCTGACCTATGCCGCGAGTCCGGACAGCCTCGGTGATTGGCTGAAATCGCCGCGCCATCAGCATCTGGCGCTGGATATTTGCGACCCGGCCGCGATGCGCGACGCCTTCACCCGCTTCAAGCCGGCGCGCGTCATGCATCTGGCCGCCGAATCCCATGTGGATCGTTCCATTGATGGCCCGGCGGAATTCATCCGCACCAATGTTGTAGGCACACAAGTTTTGCTGGAAGCCGCGCGGGAATATTGGCAAGGGCTGGAAGCCAGCGCCAAGGCTGATTTCCGCTTCCATCATGTCTCGACGGATGAGGTCTTCGGTTCACTGGAAAGCGCTGATGATGCGCCCTTTGATGAGCATACGCGCTATGATCCGCGCAGCCCCTATTCCGCTTCCAAGGCCGCGTCAGACCATCTCGTGCGCGCTTGGCAGCATACTTATGGATTTCCATCCTTTGTGTCGAACACGACCAATAATTATGGGCCGTGGCAATTCCCTGAAAAGCTCATTCCGCTGGTAACTCTGAATGCCTTGGAAGGACGCCCTTTGCCGGTTTATGGTGATGGGTCGAATATCCGTGATTGGATCCATGTGCAGGATCACGCCGAAGCCTTGGTGTTGGCGCTGATGCGTGGTGTGCCGGGGGCGACTTATTGCATCGGCCCGCGCCAGGAACGGACCAATCTGCAAGTGGTGCAGGCGATTTGCCGCACGCTGGATCGGCTGCGCCCTGATCCCGCCGGCCCGCGTGAACGCCTGATCACCTATGTCAAAGACCGCCCAGGCCATGATTTCCGCTACGCCATGGATCCAAGCGGCGCGGAAGCGGCCCTTGGCTGGAAAGCGCATTATGATTTTGAAGCCGGGCTTGATCAAACCATTCGCTGGTATCTGGACAATGAAGCCTGGTGGCGACCCATTCGCGAAAAGCGCTATGCCGGCCAAAGGCTCGGGGGAGTGAAATCGTGAAGGGTATTCTGCTCGCCGGCGGATCCGGCACACGCCTGCATCCCATGACCTTGGCAGCTTCCAAGCAATTGCTGCCGGTCTATGACAAGCCGATGGTCTATTACCCGCTGGGCACGCTGATGCTGGCGGGTATCAAAGATATTCTGTTGATCTCAACGCCGGCTGATCTGCCGGCATTCAAACGCTTGCTGGGTGATGGTGCGCAATTTGGCATTCGCATAAGCTATGCGGAACAGCCAAGCCCGGATGGCATTGCGCAAGCCTTTCACATTGGCGCGGAGTGGATTGGTGGGGAAGCCTGCGCTTTGGCGCTCGGCGATAACATCATCTACGGGCATGGGCTGGTGGAAAGCCTGAAGGCAGCAGCAACCAATGCGCAGAATGGTTTGGCTTCCGTCTTTGGGTATCGCGTGGCCGACCCGGAACGCTATGGGGTCGCGGAATTCGATGCCAGCGGGCGCGTGCGTTCCATCGAGGAAAAGCCTACCAAGCCGAAATCCGATTGGGCGGTGATCGGGCTTTATTTCTACGATAAGCGCGTGACGCAAATGGCGCGCGATCTGAAGCCCTCAGCCCGCGGTGAATTGGAAATCACCGATCTGAACAAGGTCTATCTGGCCGAAGGCAGTTTGCGCGCCGAGCAATTGGGCCGCGGCTGCGCCTGGCTTGATGCCGGCACGCCTGGGTCCCTGCTACAGGCCGCGCTTTTCGTGCAGACGGTGCAGGAACGCCAAGGTCTGCAAGTGGGCTGCCCTGAGGAAATCGCCTTCCGCATGGGCTTCATTGATGCGGCTGCGCTGCGTGCGCAGGCGGATCGTTTGGGCAAGACCGCCTATGGCGTCTATTTGCGTGATCTGGCAGAGGGCCGAGTGTCATGAAGGCAGAGCGACTTGCGATTCCCGATGTGATCCTGGTTGAGCCGGCGCGTTTTGGCGACGACCGTGGATTTTTCAGCGAAGTCTGGTCGCGCCGCACGCTTGCGGCACACGGGATCACAGCGGACTTCGTGCAGGATAATCATTCCCTGTCGCGCCAAAAGGGAGTTGTACGCGGCCTGCATTTCCAGCGCCCACCTACTGCGCAAGCCAAGCTGGTGCGCGTGGTGCGCGGTTCCATCCTGGATATTGCGGTGGATATTCGCGAAGGCTCCCCGACCTATGGGCAGCATGTCGCCTGTGAATTATCGGCAGCGAATTGGCAGCAGCTTTGGATTCCTGCCGGCTTTGCGCATGGTTTTGTGACGCTCGAAGAAGATACCGAAGTGCTCTACAAGGTTGATGCCTATTATGATCGGGAAACCGATGCTGGCATCGCCTGGAATGATCCCGCCCTTGGCATTGACTGGCCGGTGGACAGCCCAATTCTTTCCGACAAGGACCGTAAGGCACCGCGCTTGGCTGATATCGCGCCGCCCTTTCCGAAAGGTTCCTGGTAATGCGCCGCATCCTCGTCACCGGTCGTGGCGGGCAATTGGCGACCGGGCTTGAAGCCGCACTACCCGCGCAAGGGTTTGAGGCGCTGTTGGTCGGCCAGCCGGAATTTGAATTCGACAAGCCCGAGACAGTGATCGCTGCCTTTGCTTCGCTGAAACCCGATGCGGTGGTGAATTGCGCCGCCTGGACGGCCGTTGATGCGGCGGAAGATGATGAGGCCGGGGCGTTTCGCGCCAATGTCTTGGGGCCGGCCTTGCTGGGACGGCTTTCGCATGCAGCGGGCATCCCCATCATCCAGATTTCCACAGATTATGTTTTTGATGGGCTGAAAGGCGCGCCCTATCTGGAAAGCGATTTGCCTAATCCAGTTGGTGCCTATGGCCGTACCAAGCTGGCGGGCGAATGGGCGGCACAGGCGGCCAATCCGCGCTGCATTGTGTTGCGCACCGCCTGGGTCTTCGCGCCCATGGGCAGGAATTTTCTGCGCACCATGCTGGCGCTCAGCGAACAGCGGCCGGAGCTTCGGGTGGTGGCTGATCAATGGGGCAGCCCGACCGCAGCGCCCGACCTTGCTGATGCCATCACTTCCATTCTGGCGCAGCTCCGCGATCACGGCTGGCGGGATGATCTTGCCGGCACCTATCACGCGACCGGTGGCGGCTTCACCAATTGGCACAGCTTTGCCGAGGCGATTTTCGACCTGAATGCGCAGCATGGTGGCCCGCGCCCCAAGGTGCATGCCATAACCACCGCCGATTACCCAACCAAGGCCAGGCGCCCCGCCGATGGCCGGCTGGATAATGGCAAGCTTGCGCAGAGCTTCGGCGTGGCGCTGCCGGCCTGGGAGGCCGGGCTTGCCCGCGTGATGGCGGCACTGCGCCAAGGCTGAAGCCTTCCCGAATGCGACTTTCGGCGGCATGATGCGCGCAAGAATTCAGGGAGGATGCCCCATGACCAAGCTTTCCCGCCGCGCCGCGCTTGCCCTGCCGCTGCTTGCCGCGCCCGCTATCGCCCGCGCGCAATCCTGGCGCCCGCCCGGGCAGGTGCGCATTATCGTCCCCGCCGCTGCGGGTGGCACCACTGATATCATGGGAAGGCTGCTCGCGCAGTTCCTGCAACCGCGCTGGGGCACGCCAGTGGTGGTGGAAAATCGTACCGGCGCGGGTGGCACCATCGGCACCTTGGAAGCGGTGCGCGCCCGCCCGGATGGCCTCACGCTGCTCATGGGCAATATCGGCCCACAGGCCATCGGCTATTCGCTGTTCCGCAATCTGCAATATCGGCCAGATCAATTGGCCGCCATCGCCGGCACCATTGCGGGGCCGAATGTGCTGGTGGTGAACAACAACGTCCCGGCGCAGAATGTGGCCGAGCTTGCCGCCATGCTGCGCGCCAAGCCAGGTGAGATCCCCTATGTCTCAACGGGTGTCGGCCAATCCACGCATCTTTCGCCGGTGCTGTTTCTGCAAATGCTGAACGCCCAGGCCATCCACGTGCCAACGCGCGGTTCTGCCCCGGCGCAGATTGAATTGCTCGCTGGCAATGTCACCTTCCTGATTGATAATTTGACCGGCATCATGGGCCATATCCAGGGAGGCCGCGTGCGCGCCCTGGCCGTTACCAGCAAGGAGCGCCACCCGCTGCTGCCCAATGTGCCGGCAATGCGCGAAACCATGCCGGAACTCGCGAATTACGAGGTGAATACCTGGTTCGGTGTTTTCGGCCAGGCGGCCATGCCAGCCGAGATCATCAACAGCATCAATGCCGATGTCATGGCGATGCTCGCACTGCCGGAAACGGTGAAGCGCTTCGAAGAATTGGGCGGCGTGCCGATGATTGGCAGCGCGCAACAATTCGGCGCCTTCGTCGCGAGTGAAATCACCAAATGGGCTGATGTGATCAAGAAGGAAGGCTTGCAGATAGACGCAAGCTGAAGGCGCCTAATCTATGCACCGCAAGCCACGGGCGAAGCGCCGCGCATTTTCTACATAATGCGCGGCTGAGGCCAATAGGCGCGCGGTGGTTTCAGCGTCAAGCGCACGAATGACCTTCGCCGGCGCGCCCATCACCAGGGACCGTTCCGGGATTTCCTTTCCTTCCGTCACCAGGGCACCGGCGCCGATGATGCTGCCCGCGCCAATGCGCGCCCCATTCATCACGGTGGCCCCCATGCCAATCAGCGCGCCATCGCCAATGATGCAGCCATGCAGAATGGCGTGATGCCCAACTGTCACATCCGCACCGATCGTCAAGGGGAAACCCACATCGGAATGCAGTACGGAACCTTCCTGGATATTGCTGCGCGCGCCAATGCTGATCGGTTCATTATCGCCACGGATCACGGCGCCAAACCAAATCCCGACATCCTCGGCCAGGATCACATTGCCTATTACCTGTGCATCCGGTGCGACCCAAAAGCGGCCCTTGTCAGGTGTCTGGGGCACAAGATCATCAAGCGCATAAATCGGCATGGTGGCTATCTTTCGGATTGAAATGTTGTCGGGTTTTTCAGGCATTATTTACCTTGCGCAGCGGGTCAAGAAGCTCTGCATTATGCTGCCCAGGGCTTGGCAGATCGTGGCGCAGCGGCAGGCGTTCGGCACCGAATTGTATCGGCAGCGCCGGCACCTTGGCGCGGTTGCCATCGCTGAGTATCACGTCATGAAAGCCGCCGCTTGCCAGCAAATGCGAATCCTCAAACAAGTCCCAAGGCTTGGCGATGCGTGAATAAGGCAGGCCGGCACGCGCGCACATTTCCTCAAGCTCTGCGACGCGACGCTGCTTCAGGAAGGATTGCACAAGCGGGATCAGGGTTTCGCGGCGCTTGGCGCGTTCGGTATTGCTGCCATAATCTGGATTGCCCAGTGCCGGTTCATTCAATTCGCGCGTGAAAATTTCCCATTGGCGTTCTGTCACCACACCGATGAAAATCTGTTCGTCATCGGCGGTATCGAAAACATCATAAACGCCCCAGGCGCGCCGACCCGCCGGCATGGGGTCGGGCGCCTTGCCGGTAATGGCCTGTTGCAGCATGGCGGTGGAAACAAGGAACGCCGCGTTTTCAAAGAGGCCCGCCTGCAGATATTGGCCGCGCCCGGAGGCATCGCGCTGCCGCAGCGCGCCCAGGATTGAAATGGCGCCGAACATGCCGCCCATCATGTCATTCACCGGCGCACCAGCACGTAGCGGCCGCCCGGGCGGGCCGGTCATGTAGGCAAGCCCTGATTGCATCTGCACAACCTCATCCAAGGCAGTGCGGTTTTCGTAGGGCCCCGGCAGATAACCCTTGAGCGAGCAATAGATCAGCCGAGGGTTGCGCGCCGAAAGCGCCTCATACCCAAGGCCCTTTGCGGCCAGGCCACCGGGCCGGAAATTCTCCACCACTACATCCGCCGTATCAATCAGACAGCGCAGCAATTCCAATTCCTCGGCGTTTTCCGTATCCAGCGTGACGCTTTTCTTGTTGCGGCTGAAGGCGGGAAAGAAACCTGTGCCGGAAGCGACCAGATAGCGCGTGCGGTCCCCCTTGCCGGGCGGTTCAATCTTGATCACCTCGGCGCCCAGATCAGCCAGCACCAGGCCGCAAGTAGGCCCCATGACCATGTGGGAGAATTCGACAACGCGAATACCGGCAAGCGGAAGCGGATCCATCAGAAAAACCTGTGGGCGGTGTTGGGCATGCCGGCGCGCCCGCCCGAAGGCGCTGCCTGCACGGAAGCTTAGGCGATTTGAACATAAGGTAAAGCAGGCGCTTTGCCCCAACGGCATGATCGTCTAAAGCATCCTTCATGGAAAAGCTGATTTATACCCTGGTGCGCGCCGGGGATTGGCAGGCGGCTGAACAGGCCGGCGCCTATCACGGCAGCGCGGATGATCGGCGTGATGGTTTTTTGCATTTTTCCACCGCGGCGCAACTTCGTGCCAGTGCTGCCAAGCATCGCGCAGGCATCACCGATTTGCTGATGGTTGAGGTTGCCGCAGATGCCTTGGCTGAGGCGCTGAAATGGGAACCCGCGAGCAGTGGCTCCCGGCCTGGTTTGTTCCCGCATCTTTATGGCGCGCTGCCGCTTGGGGCCGTGACGCAGGTGGTGCCCCTGTCGCTCGGTGATGATGGGTTGCATCAATTTCCGCTGAGTATTCCCTGAAGGCAGCATGGCGCATCGGTTCAGCGCGTGAAGACCCACCAAAGCAGCGCCCCAGCCGCAAAGGTCCAAATCGTCATCATGATGGCAGCGCCCGCCTTGCTGCGCGGCTTTTCCACCATGGCCTGCGCTGCGGCGCGGCTTTCCGCCATGATCTCGCTTGGGATCAGCCGCGTAATCAGTGCAATGGCGATGGGCAGCAGGATGAGTTCATCCAAAAACCCAAGCACCGGAATGGCATCCGGGATCAGGTCAATCGGGGAAAGCGCATAGGCCGCGACCAGAAGCGCGAGCAGCTTGGCGAACCATGGTGTTCGCCGATCGCGCGCGGCGATGTAAAGCGCCAGCCCATCGCGCACCACCAAACGCGCCCAGAAGCGCAGCCGTTGCCAAAGGGCGATCACGTGCGGCGCGGGGCGAAGCTATGCGCATCGGCCAGCGCCCAGGCTTCTGCAAAGCGCGGATCATCCGTGCCGGCCAGCAAGGCGCCGAGTGGCAGCGGCGGATAAAGCTCGGCAAAGCTTTTCACCAGGCTTGGCGCAATGCGTCGGCTGAAATGTTCCGCGCGCAATTCGGATGGATGGGAAAGCCCGGCGGCGGCCACCAATTCATTCAAGGCTTCCAAAGTCGCGGCATGGAATTGATGCACGCGCGGCGCCTTATCCGGCACGCGCAGCGCGCGTTGGCGTGTGGGGTCTTGCGTCGCCACACCGGTCGGGCAGAGATCCGTATGGCAGGAAAGTGATTGGATGCAGCCGATGGAAAACATGAAGCCGCGCGCCGCATTGCACCAATCAGCGCCAAGCGCCAGCGTGCGTGCCATGTCAAAGGCAGTGGCGATTTTGCCGCTGGCGCCAAGCCTGATCTGATCACGCAGCCCAATGCCGATCAGTGCATTATGCGCGAAGCTCAACCCTTCACGGAGCGGCATGCCGACATGATCCATGAATTCCAAGGGCGCTGCGCCGGTGCCACCTTCTGCGCCATCAATCACATTGAAATCCGGCGCAATCCCG
>JADCFP010000090.1 GCA_020249465.1 Roseomonas sp.
ACACTGCGCGCAAGCCTCTCCGCCCCCAAATCATCTTCAATGAATTCGCGCAATTGGCGCCCGCGGTCACCGACCAGCGCAAAGACAATCACATCCGCAGCCAAGCCCCCGGCCAGCATGGCCATGAGGGTGGATTTCCCAACACCGGAGGCCGCGAAAAGCCCAAGCCTTTGCCCGCGCCTGACCGGGGTAAACAAATCAAGCACGCGCACACCGAGCGGCAGCCGCACCCCAAGGCGCGAACGCTGCCCCGCCGCCGGTGCCGGCGCATGGGTCGGGCGCTGGATTGCACCCGGCGCCGGCATGGGGCCGCCATCCAGCGGCCTGCCCATCGGGTCCAGCACGCGCCCAAGCCAGGCATCGGAAACGGGCAAGGCCGGGCGCGGCGCCAGCGTGGCGCGCATGCCGGCTGTCAGGCCCGTCAGCGGGCCAAGCGCAATCGCCTGCGCCTTGCCATCGCGAAACCCCGCGATTTCCGCCATGATCGGCGCACCGGTTGGCGGCGTGATCGCGACCCGGTCCCCAATCGCGGCCAAAGGGCCGAAGCCTTCCAGCGTGATGGTGAGCCCCGTGATGGCATTGACATGGCCGTGAATGCGTTCCCGCGGCAGGGCGCCCAGGGTAGCGGCGGTGGCGTGGAAATCAGGCAACATGTGGATTCCTTACCACGAAATGGCGGCGCGCGGGTAAAGAAGAAAGTGCGCCACCGCCCGGAACATCATTCCTCCAGTGCCGCCGAACGCGCCTTGAGCAAGGGCCGCAACAGCGGATTGGGGAAGGACCGCGCAATGGTCACGGCGTAAAAGGTCTCAACCAGGCCGGAAAGCTGCGTCGCGCGAATGAGTGTCCCGGCACGAAGTTCATCACGCACCACAATGGCGGGCATCACCGCCAGCCCGACATCCTGCCGCGCGAGCAGGCGCATCATCGCCATGTCATCAACCTCGGCCGCGATGCGCGGCGTGACGCGCAATCTGTTCGAAAGCGCTTCGAATTCCGCCCGCAGCCCGCTTTCCGGCCCCGGCACAATCACCGGATGGCGCGCCAGCAATTCCGGCAGGTTGCCGCCCTGCCGGAGCCTTTTGGGCGTGCCGAAAAGCTCAACGCGCTGCCGCGCCACGCGGTGCCCAACCAAGGCAGGCCCCGGCCCGGCAGCCGGCAGCCGATCCATCAGCACCACATCAAGATTGAGCGCGCGCAATTCAGCGAGCAATTCAACCGGCCCGCCTGAGCGCAGCACCAGATGGAGATCGCCCCGTTCCAGCAAGGGCTGCAAAAAGGCCAATTGGAAATTGCGGGAAAGTGTTGCCAGCGCGCCAATGCGCAAGCTCGCCTGGGCGGCATTTTCGCCCTTCAGCGTCGCCAATAATTCTTCGCCCGTCGCGAAAATCGCATCGGCATGGTCAAGCGCGATGCGCCCGGCCTCGGTCAGCGCCAGCTTGCGCTGCGTGCGTTCAAACAAAGGATGACCCAGCCGCGCTTCCAAATCGCGGATCTGTACCGAAAGGGCGGATTGCGAAAGGCCAAGCTTGGTTGCCGCCCGCGTCAGGTTTCCCTCATGCGCGACCGCGCGGAAATAGCCGAGATGGCGCAGATTGAGCCGATTCATCCTTCTATTTTATCGAACATTAGAATTGATACAATGTATTTTATTTATCCTTTTGCGCGGCCTATGGGGCGGGTCCCTTCATCTGGACGGAACCAAAACCATGCCCGGCTTGGACCTGCTGCTCACGAACCTTCTCTCGCCCATCGTGCTCGCCTTCGCGCTTGGCGCGGTGGCGGGCTTCATCCGCTCAGAACTTGAATTGCCCGAAGCGGTGCTGAAGCTCATTTCGATCTATCTGCTGTTTTCAATCGGCCTGACGGGCGGGCGTGAACTCGCCCAGGTTTCCTTCAGCGATGTCTCAACGCTGATCGCCGCTGCCGCCGCCATGGCCATCGCCATCCCCGTCACCTGCTATGCGGTGCTGCGTCGGGTGGGCGGCTTTGATGTCTCCAACGCAGCGGCGGTCGCGGCGCATTATGGCTCGGTTTCCAGTGTCACCTTCTTCGCCGCCATCGCCTTTGCGCGCGCCATGGAAACCCCAGCGGAAGGCTACATGACCGCGATTGTCGCAGTGATGGAATTCGCTGTCATCATCTCACTCGCCATTGGGCGCTGGGGCAATCAGACCAAGACGGGCCATTTCCGCCTTGGGGAGTTGCTGATGGATACACTCAGGGGTCGGGGCATTCTGCTGCTCACGGGCGGCATGTTCATCGGCTATATGGCAAGCGATGCGGAATGGCGGCGGATCGCGCCCTTTTATGAGCAGCTGTTTCGTGGCTTCCTGATGCTGTTCCTGCTTGAAATGGGCATGACCGCAGCGCGGCAAATCCGCGCCTTTGCTCAGGTCGGGCGCTTCATGACGGGTTTTGCCATTGTGGCGCCGGTCTGCTTTGGCCTGGCCGGGCTGATGGCAGGCTGGCTGGTTGGCCTGTCGCAAGGTGGCGCCTTTGTCTTCGCCGCGATTTGCGCCAGCGCATCCTATATTGATGCACCAGCGGCCTGCCGCGCCGCGCTGCCGGAAGCGAGCCCGGGCATTTACCTGACAGCCTCGCTCGGCATCACATTTCCCTTCAACCTGCTTATCAATATGCCGCTGCTTTATGCGGCAAGCGGCTGGTTTTATGCGTAAGCGCTGCGCGGCATGATCGAAAGGCGGGGGGCGCTTTACCTTGGGCGTAGCGTGCCCCCCGCCTGACGCGGCGGAAAGGCAGCGAGCGATGCCTGATGCGCCTCCATGATATCCCTGATCTGCCCGCCCAGAAACGCCTTGCGCATCGCGAGCAGATTGGAGCGATGCCCATCGCGTTGCTCAAACGGGTCCATGCGCAGATTAAAGATCAGCGCGCTTTCAACAAAGGGATCGAAGAAGCCATCCCGCGTCTGGAAATGCGCCTTCCAGGGACCGAAACGCACGGCGGTCATCCGAGATTCATTATACATGATCTGCACTTGCCGCGCGCTGGCCGCCCCTTCGGTCCAATGCGCCAGATTGTTCAGACCATCAATATGCACATGATGGCTGGCGCGCAGCCGCGCCGCGACATCAGGCACGCCAGCGGCAGCGGCAAAGGTGGTGAACAGATCCATATGGCTTTGAATGCCGTTGGAAACGGACCCCGCCCGGATGCGCGCTGGCCAACGGATCAGCATGGGCACGCGCACGCCACCTTCCCAGGTTGTCGCCTTCTCACTCCTGAAAGGCGTGGTACCGCCATCGGGCCACCAGGCGGCCATCGCGCCATTGTCTGATGTGAAGGCGATGATGGTATTGTCGCGAATGCCAAGTTGATCCACGCGGTCCAGAATGCGTCCGACCTGCGCATCCAATTCCATCAGGCCCGAGCCATAAATATCATCACCGGAAGAATACGGCCGCGCCAATAATCGGCTTTCTGGCCTGAGATAAGTGTAGATATGCATGCGCGTCGGGTTGTGCCACAGGAAGAAGGGCTGACGCGCGCGCGCGCTGTCTTCAATAAAATTCAGCGAACGAGCAACGAATTCATCATCCACCGTTTCCATGCGTCTGCGCGTGAGTGGTCCCGTATCCGTGCAGCGCTGCGCGCCCCAGGGGCCGAAACGCGCATCCGTCACCGGCGCGGGATTATCCGCGGTCATCGCCACGCAATCCAAAACGCCGCGCGGGCGATAGCGCGCATTGAAGCCGGGATCGGTCGGCCAATCGGGGTCTTCCGGCTCATCTTCCGTGTTCAGGTGATAGAGATTACCGAAGAAGCTGTCGAAGCCATGCACCGTCGGCAAATGGCGATTGAGATCGCCCAGGTGATTCTTGCCGATCTGCGCCGTCCGATAGCCCTGCGCGCGCAGCACCGTCGCAAGCGTCGGGTCGCGCTGATCTATGCCGATAGGTGAGCCCGGCAGCCCAACCGTGGTGAGCCCCGTGCGGATCGGCATTTGCCCGGTGATGAAGGCAGCGCGACCCGGCGTGCAGGTGGGTTCCGCGTAATGATCGGTGAACAGCATCCCTTCCCGCGCCAGGCGATCCAGGTTCGGTGTTGGCACCATCATGCCATGGCTATAGGCGCCGACATTCCAGTAGCCGACATCATCGGCCATGATCATGATGATATTGGGCCGTGCGGCCGCACCGGCCGATGGCTGGGCGGCAGCGCCGCGCAGTAGCCCCGGCGCCATACCCGAAAAAGCCGCGGCCAGGCCGCCCCCCAGAATCGCGCGTCTATTCGCCATTGCGGTCTCTCCAACCCCTGATTGCGCGGGCTTTAGCGCGGCCTGGGGGGCCGCACCATGCGGGGCGCTTGATTCTTCCCCCCCTTCGGCCCAAGGATCACGCGCATGATCCTGCTGATCGACAATTATGACAGTTTCACCTTCAACCTTTTCCACTTCCTGGGCGATTTGGGCGCGCGGGTGGAGGTCAGGCGAAACGACGCCATAGACCCGCAAGGGGTGCTGGCGATGAAGCCCGAAGCCGTGGTGCTTTCCCCCGGCCCCTGCACGCCAAATGAGGCCGGCATTTGCCTGCCGCTGATCTCGCTCGCGGCCGAGGTGAAGCTGCCGATTCTGGGTGTGTGTTTGGGCCATCAGGCTATTGGCCAAGCCTTTGGCGGGCGCGTGATCCGCGCGCCGGAACCCGTACATGGCAAGGTCTGGGATGTGCATCATGGCGGGACGGATATCTTCGCCGGCCTGCCCTCCCCCTTCGCCGCCACGCGCTATCATTCGCTGATCGTGGAACGCGAAACCCTGCCCGATTGCCTGCGCGCTACCGCCTGGACGGAAGATGGGCTGATCATGGGCCTCGCGCATCGTGATTTGCCGGTCTGGGGCGTGCAATTCCACCCGGAAAGCATCGCTTCTGCTCATGGCCACGATATTCTGCGCAATTTCCTGAAACTGGCCGGCGCCAGCCATGGCGCTGCCGTCCCGGCCTGATTCCATGTCGCTGAAACCCATCCTGGCGCGGCTGGCAGATTCGGCGCGCCTGACCGAGATTGAGGCCGAGGAAGCCTTCGGCATCATCATGGCCGGCGAAGCGACACCAGCGCAGATCGCCGGCATGCTGATGGCGATGCGCGTACGTGGCGAAACGGTTGAGGAAATGACCGGCGCCGTGCGCGCCATGCGCGCGCGGATGGTCGCGATTGAAGCACCCATCGGCGCCATGGATATCGTCGGCACCGGTGGGGATGCAGCGGGCACGCTCAATATCTCAACCACCACGGCCATGGTGGTGGCGGGCTGCGGCGTGCCGGTGGCGAAGCATGGGAACAGGGCGCTGTCGTCGAAATCTGGTGCGGCGGATGCCATCTCGGCGCTTGGCATTTCGCTTGATGTGCCGATGGAGAAACTGCCCGAGGTGCTGCGCGAAGCCGGAATGGTGTTCCTGATGGCGCCGCGCCATCACGCTTCCATGCGCCACGCCGCCGGGCCACGCATGGAATTGGGCACGCGCACCATTTTCAACCTGCTCGGCCCGCTGGCCAATCCCGCCCGCGTCACGCGGCAAATGACCGGCGCCTTTTCGCCGCAATGGCTGCGCCCGATGGCTGAGACACTGGCGCGCCTTGGCACCGAACGCGCCTGGCTGGTGCATGGGCAGGGGCTGGATGAGCTGACACTTTCCGGTGAAAGCCAGGTGGTGGCGCTGGAAGATGGCGCCATACGGGAGTTTACCGTGACCCCGGAGGATGCGGGGCTCAACCGCGCCCCCGCTTCGGCCCTGAAAGGCGGGGACCCGGCGGAAAACGCCGCTGCGCTGGAAGCCCTGTTGCGCGGTGCGCATGGCGCCTATCGCGATGTTGTATTGCTGAATGCCGCAGCTTCGCTGATCGTCGCCGGCAAGGCGGCGGACCTCAAGGCCGGGGTGGCCATTGCCGCCCGGGCCATAGACGAAGGGGCCGCCTTTGGAGTATTGGCGCGCCTCCGGGCGTTATGCCCCCCCAAGGACATTGCTGGATGAATGCACCCCATATCTCGGTGCCCTCGACCGATGCCGCATCGGTCCCTGACACCCTGGCCCGTATCCTGGCCGACAAGGCGCGCGAAGTCGCCGAACGGATGGAAATCACGCCGCAGGCGGAAATCGAACGCCGCGCCGCCGCCGCGCCGCCACTCCGTGATTTCGTGGGCGCGCTGTGCGAGCGCATTGGCGAAGGCCGCACCGGGCTGATTGCCGAAATCAAGCGCGCTTCGCCTTCCGGCGGCTTGATCCGTGATCCGTTTGAACCGGCGGCGCTGGCCCGCGCCTATGAATTGGGGGGCGCTGCCTGCCTTTCCGTGCTGACCGATGCGCCCTGGTTCCAAGGCGCGGTGGAGCATCTGGAAGCCGCACGCGCCGCCTGTTCGCTGCCAGTGCTGCGCAAGGATTTCATGATCCATCCCTGGCAGGTGTTCGAAGCCCGCGCCATGGGCGCAGATTGCATTCTGCTGATCATGGCCGCGCTGACCGATGCCCAGGCGAGCGAATTGGAAGATATCGCACGCTCCCTTGATATGTCCGTGCTGGCCGAAGTGCATGATCGGCGCGAATTGGACCGCGCGCTTGGCCTTGAAACGCGCCTGATCGGCATCAATAACCGCGATCTGCGCACGCTACAGACGGATCTCGCGACCAGCGAAGCCTTGGCGCCGTTGGTGCCGGCGGATCGCCTGCCGGTCGCCGAAAGCGGCATTCGCACGCCAGATGATGTGCGCCGTATGGCTGCCGCCGGGGCGCGCTGCATCCTGGTGGGTGAGCATCTGATGCGCCAGGCGGATGTCGCCGCCGCCGCGCGCCAATTGGTGGACGTGTCCTGACCGCGCCGCGCCTCACGCATTTCGATGCCGCAGGGCGCGCGGCGATGGTGGATGTCTCGCCCAAGGCGGAGACCGCGCGCACCGCAACCGCACGCGGGCGGATTGTGATGGCGCCGACAACGCTGGCGCTGATCAGGGAAGGCCGCGCCGGTAAGGGTGATGTGCTGGGCGTCGCGCGGCTTGCCGGCATTATGGCGGCCAAGCGTACGTCAGATCTGATTCCGCTCTGCCATCCGCTGATGATCTCCAAGGTTTCGGTTGATCTGGAACCGGAAGGCGATGACGCTATCATCATCGAAGCCACCGTCAGCCTGACCGGCAAGACGGGGGTGGAGATGGAAGCACTCACCGCCGTCAGCATCGCAGCGCTTACGGTCTATGATATGGTGAAGGCCGTGGATCGCGGCATGCGGATTGAAGATATCCGCTTGGTCCATAAGGCCGGCGGCAAATCGGGCGAGTTCATAGGTGGCTGAGAAGGGCGGCTTGCTGCCGGTTGAGGAAGCCCGCGCGCGCATCCTGGCCGCGCTGACACCCACTGCTGCCGAGACTATTGCGATCCCCGAAGCTGCCGGGCGCGTCTTGGCGCGGCCGGTGCTGGCGCGATTGACGCAGCCACCGGCGGCGGTCTCCGCCATGGATGGCTATGCGCTGCGCGCGGTGGATGGCGTTTTGGGTGCGAAGCTTGCGGTGATTGGCGCGGCGCCGGCGGGGCACCCTTTTACGGGGGTGGTTGGGCCGGGTCAGGCCGTGCGGATTTTCACGGGCGGCTTTGTCCCTGAAGGCGCTGATGCGATCCTGTTGCAGGAAGATGCCGAAGCGGCCGATGGCACTGTGGTGGTCAAGGAAAGCGTGACCGCCGGGCGCTGGGTGCGCAAGCGCGGCCTGGATTTCGCTGAAGGTGAGACGCTGCTTGCGGCTGGCCGGCGGCTGGCGGCGCGCGATATCGGCCTTGCCGCGGCCAGCAATAACCCGTGGCTTGCCGTGCATCGGCGCCCGCGTATCGGCATTCTGGCGACGGGCGATGAAATCGCACTCCCCGGAGACCCCATCCCGCCCGGCGGCATTGTCAGTTCCAATGCCCATGCCTTGGCCGCGCTCATTCGCGCAGGTGGCGGCGAGCCCATCGTCCTGCCCATCGCGCCTGATGATGCTAGCGCCATTGCCGATGTCGCCGCTGCTGCCCAGGCCTATGACATGCTGGTGACCACCGGCGGCGCCAGCGTGGGTGAGCATGATCTGATCCAACAGGCACTCGGCGGCGAAGGGTTTGAGCTCGGCTTCTGGAAAATCGCCATGCGGCCGGGCAAGCCCCTGATCTGGGGGCGGTTGGGGCGCGTGCCGGTGCTGGGGCTGCCGGGCAATCCGGTCTCCGCACTGGTGTGTGCCATCATCTTCCTGCTGCCCGCCTTGGCGCGGCTTTCCGGCCTGCCCGGCGCGCCAACGCCAAGCCAGCGCGTGACGTGTGCCGCGCCCCTCGCCGAGAATGACCGCCGCGCCGATTTCCTGCGCGCCACCCTGGAAGCGGATGGGCAAGGCCGCATTACGGTCCGGCCCTTTCCGGTGCAGGATAGCTCGATGCTGGCAACGCTTGCGCGCGCCGAGGCTTTGGTGCTGCGCGCCCCCTTCGCGCCCGCCTTGCCCGCCGGGGCGGAGGTGGAGGCGATTATGCTGGGCGAATTGGGGGTTTGAGGCTCGGTTCCCGATCGCGAAACGTGCCGCAAAGACGGTCCCAGATATTGAAATACTGGGCATAATTGCAGTTGAACCGCGCATGATGCAGGTCGTGATGCGTCACCGCATTGGTGTAGCGCAATAACCAATGGGTGCGCTGGCGTTCGGGGATAATCTCATACCCGCAATGCCCGGCGGCATTCACCATGCTGTCAAACAGCAAATAAGCCCAAAGCACCGCCGGGTGCATCGGCACGAACATCACCATGATGACGAAAACGCCGAATTGGGGAATGGTTTCCAAGATATCAAAGGACAGGATGGACCAGGGTGTCGGCGTCACGGAACGATGATGTTCAGCATGAATCCAGCCAAAAACACCCTTCAGATGCATGGCGCGATGGGTCCAATAGAACCAAGTGTCATGCAGGAATATGGCGGCCAGAAAACCCACCGCCGGCCACCACCAGGGCCAGGCGGACCAATCGGGTTCAAGCGCCGTCCAGCCCGCGCGATAGGCCGCGAGCAAGCCAAGACCATAAAGCGCGAAAATCGCGACAGCGCGCAGTGAATAGAATACTTCTCGCCTGATCTGACCGGCGCGCAAAGGGCGCGATTGAATGCGACTGGCAGGCGACGCCACCTGCCGCACCAGTTGGAAAATACCGGCTGGCAGCAGATAGGTGACGATCAGTAGCGCGGCGAAAAGCGCCGCGTAATCAAATAACAGCCCGGACATAGCATGAGGATTCGCATGCCTTGCCGGGCTGGGTCAATCGGGCATTGCAGTCCTGCGCACATCGCGCCCAGCAATCGGGACGCCGCCCTGCCGCCCTACTCCGCCCTGATCCCCAATTGCCGGATCAGCGGGCCGAATTCGGCCCAGAGTTTCCGCATATGTTGCAGCATGGCCTCGGGCCCCATCGGGTCAACATCGAAGCCCACAGCCTCATACCGCTGGCGCACTTCCGGCACCGCCATACCGTCGCGGATTTCTGTGTAGATGCGATCAATGATCGGGCGCGGCGTGCCCGCTGGCACCATCAGCCCATTCCAACCACCGACATCATAATCGGCTGGCCCACCCACAGCCGCGACAGGCGGAATGCCCGGCACCTGGGCCGAGGGCTTGCCGGTGCTGAGGCCAAGTGCCTTCAACTGCCCATCGCGCACCAGCCGGCCAGCGGCAGCGGGTGTGTCGAAACCGAAATCAACCTGCCCGCCGAGCAATGCCGCCAGCGCCGGCCCGCTGCCCTGGAAGGGCACATGCAGCGCATCCAAGCCTGATTTTGCCAGGAACAGCGCACACACCAGATGCTGCGCGCCACCAATGCCTGAGGAATTATAGCTGTATTTGCCTGGATTGGCCTTCAGCAGCGCCATGAAGCTCCGCAAATCCTGCGCCGGGAAATCGGGCTTCACCAACAGCATGAAGGGCGCGATGCCGAAGATCACCACCGGCGCCAATTCACGCTCCGCATCATAGGGCGTGCGCTGCACCAGCGGGCTGAAGGAGATCGGCCCGATCGAAGCCGAGAGGATCACATTGCCATCGGGCGGCGCCTTGGCCACCAAATCCGTGCCGATCTGCCCGCCCGCGCCGGGGCGGTTTTCGGGCACCACCACCTGGCCCAGGCGTTCTGACAGGCGCTGCCCGGCGAGCCGCCCGACAACATCTGTCGCCTGACCAGGCGGCCAGGGGATCACCATGCGGATTTGCCGATTGGGCCAGGGCGCCTGCGCGGCGGCGGGGCTGATGGCGCCGCGCAAAAGCGCCGGCGCGGCAAGGGGTGAAAGCGCGCTCAGCGCCAACAGCTTGCGACGGACAATCATGAAATCCTCCCGCTTTTTGTCTTGGGGTCGTGGTGCCCCTTTGGTGGCGGAAAGCATGACGCAATCCGGGGCGGGAAGCAAAGCCTTGATGATCGGCCCTTGCCCCGCGCGCTGCTGTCCTATTGGATCGGGCATGGGGCTTGGCAAAAAGGCTCCTTCAAAAACGGGGAGGAACACGCATGCATCTGAAACGTCGCACTGCCCTTGTCGCTGGCTTTCTTGCCGCACCTGCCCTTGCGCGCGCGCAATCGCGCAGTGTGACGCTGGTGGTGCCATTCGCCCCTGGCGGCACCACGGATATCGGCGCGCGGCTGATTGCGCCAAGGCTTGCCGCGCATCTTGGGCAGAATGTTGTGGTGGAAAATCGCGCCGGCGCCGGCAGCGCGACGGGGGCGGAACATGCCCGCCGACAGGCGCCGGATGGGCAGACGATTCTGATCGCGGCGGCAGCCACACTTGCGGTCAATCCCGCGCTGTTTCCCGATACACCCTATGACCCGATCCGAGACTTCGCGCCGATTGCGCTGCTGGGCGTCACGGGCTTCGTGCTGGTGGTGTCGGCCGCTTCTGGGATTACTGATCTTGCGGGGCTCATCGCCAAACTCCGCGCGGAACCGGGCAAGCATAATTACGCCTCGGCCGGGGTTGGTTCCATGCCGCATCTGGCCGGCGAGTGGTTTCGCCACGCGCTTGGGCTGCAAACCGAACATGTGGCCTATCGCGGTGGCGGCCCCGCGATGCAGGCGATGCTTTCAGGCGAGGTGACCTTCATGCTGGAATCGGTGCCGACTGTTGCGGGCGCCATTGCCGATGGCCGGCTACGCGCCCTGGCGCGCGCCAGCCTGCGCCCCGCCGGCCCCTTTGCCGCACTGCCTGCGATAGCAGATCAGGCAATACCTGGCTTTGATGCGGAAACCTGGATCCTGGCCGCCGCACCCGCCGGCACGCCGCCCGCCACGCTGACGCGCCTGAACACTGCCTTCAATGCGGCTTTGACCGAGCCTGAATTGGCGCAGCGCCTGGCTGAGATTGGCACCATTGCTGTGGCCGATAGCACGCCGGCCAGCACCGCGCAGTTCGTCGCGCAGGAATTGGATCGGTGGAAGAATGTGATCAGCCAGACCGGCGTGAAGATCGAACGGCGGTGAGACAGCGTGCATGACAAAAAATCGGCGTTAAATCAGTTCAATGGCGGCTTAGTCGCCTCGTCCGACAGTCTCTATCCGGCGGACACCCACCACGCCCGATCAAGGCAACGTCCGATTAAGTCTAACCTTATAACCATGATACGAGCAGACTGTGTGGAGCCCACCGACAAGGCCGAAAAACCACTCAAATTGGCTGGGGGACCTGGATTCGAACCAAGGCTGCCCGGGTCAGAGCCGGGAGTTCTACCGCTAAACTATCCCCCAAGGGTCGCGCGTCATAGCACCGGCTTTCCCGCGCTTCAACTCGCCCCCTCAAAACCGCTTGCCCTTGGGGCCAGATATCCTGATCATAGTCGCACCGTCCCAAAGGGGCGGCAGAAAAGGGATCATGACCGAAGCCGCCCTGCCTCTTGCCCGGGATGCCGAAACCGCCCCCGCCTATGCGCGGGCGGAAGCCCTTGGTGCGGCCTATGCGGCGCTTGATCTCGGCACCAATAATTGCCGGCTACTGATCGCCTCCCCCAATGCGGCGGGGTTTCGCGTGCTCGATTCCTTCAGCCGCGTCGTGCGGCTTGGTGAAGGCCTCGGCAGCAGCGGGCAGCTTTCCACGGCCTCCATGGACCGTGCCTTGGCAGCACTTGGCGCCTGCGCCGATAAGCTCGGCCGCCGCCCCTTGCGCGGTTTTGAGGCTGTGGCGACCGAAGCCTGCCGCCAGGCCAGCAATGGCGCTGCCTTCATCGCGCGGGTGGAAGCCGAGACCGGCATCAGGCTACGGATCATCACGGGGCGGGAGGAAGCGGAACTCGCCATGGAATCCTGCGCGGCCTTGCTGGAAGCGGGTGATCGGCGCGCATTGTTGTTTGATATTGGTGGCGGCAGCACGGAAATCGCCTGGATACGCGCCGCCGCCCGCCCCGGCGATGTGCCGGAACTGATTGGCTATATCTCGCTCCCCATCGGTGTGGTGACCCTCGCTGAGCGCTGTGGCGCGGCCTGTTTCACCGAAGCCGGCTTCTTCGCCGTGGTGGATGAGGTCGCCGCGAGGCTTGAAGCCTTTGATCGCCTGCATTGCATCGGCCAGGAAATCCATGCTGGCGGGGTGCGGCTGATGGGTACTTCCGGCACCGTCACCACCCTTGCCGGCGTGGTCATGGCGCTGCCGCGCTATCGGCGCCCGCTGGTGGATGGCTCGACCCTTGATTGTGAGGCTGCCGATGCCGCGCTCGGTGATCTTTTCGCCATGGGCCGCGCGGAATTGGCCGCCCACCCCTGTGTTGGGCCAGAACGTGTGGATTACGTGCTGCCGGGCTGCGCGATTTACGCCGCCATTCGGCGCATTTGGCCGACACGGAGCCTCCGCGTCGCGGATCGCGGCCTACGGGAGGGCATTTTGCTCAGGATGATGCGCGCGGATCGTGACGCGGCGCGCCGCAGCCCGCCTCGGCGCCGGTAGAACCCAAAGCATGGCCAAACCCAGCCCGCCCGGCAGCAGCCGAGGCCTGACCCAGCGCCTGCGCAGCGCGGAAGGCCGCAGCACCGCCAGCCAGAAATGGCTCAATCGGCAATTGAATGATCCCTATGTGCGCGCCGCCAAGGAACGCGGCCTGCGTTCCCGTGCGGCCTTCAAACTGCTTGAGATGCAGGAGAAGGTGAAACTGCTGAAGCCCGGCGCGCGCGTCGTGGATTTGGGTGCGGCACCGGGCGGCTGGACCCAGGTGGCGGTGGAAGCGGTCGGGCCGCGCGGCCAGGTGGTCGCTTTGGATATCCTGCCCATGGACCCGGTGCCGGGGGCGACCACGTTGCAAGGCGATTTCCAGGAAGAAGAGGCCGAGGCGCGCATCATCGCCTGCCTGGGTGGCAAGGCGGATCTGGTGCTGTCCGACATGGCGCCCAATACCACGGGACATGCAGCGACGGATCATTTGCGCATCATGGCGCTGGCTGAATTGGCGCTGGATTTCGCGCTGAAGGTGCTGGCGCCAAATGGCGGTTTTGTTGCGAAAGTATTTCAAGGTGGGTCCGAAAAGGACATGCTGGAGACGTTGAAGCGCCATTTCGCGACCGTGCGCCATGTGAAGCCTCCGGCAAGCCGGAAGGAATCCGCTGAATTATATGTGGTGGCGAGCGGCTTTCGCGGCTGAGCATTTTCAAGCCAAGTGGACACACTCGGCGGCTCGGAAAATGCGATCAAATAAACGGCCAGTGATTGCGCCGCATGAATTGAAGGACTAAGGAGGGTCGCCAAGGTAGCGCAACGCGAAAGCCCAACCATGGCCAATGAATCCCCCTCCCCTGCTTCCACGTCTTTTGGCGCAATGCCGATCATGGAGGCATACGCGTTTGACGATGTGCTGTTGGTGCCGGCCTATTCTACCGTGCTGCCGGCGCAGACGGGCACGCATACACGCCTCACCAAGGAAATCCGGCTGAATATTCCGCTGATTTCGGCGGCGATGGATACAGTGACGGAAGCGCCGATGGCGATTGCCATGGCGCAGGCCGGCGGCATTGGTGTGATCCACAAGAATTTCTCGCCGGAAGATCAGGCCGCGCAGGTGCGGCAGGTGAAGAAATTCGAATCCGGCATGGTGGTGAACCCGCTGACCGTGCATCCGGACCAAACGCTTGCTGAAGTGCGCGCGCTGCAGGATCGGCATCGCATCAGCGGCATACCTGTGGTGGAACGTGGCTCGGGCCGGTTGGTGGGCATAATCACCAATCGCGATGTGCGCTTCGCAACCGATCCCAATCTGCGCGTTTATGAGCTGATGACACGGGAGAATCTTGTGACAGCCTCCCCCGATGTCACGCCGGATGAGGCGCGCACACTTTTGCATAAGCACCGCATCGAAAAACTGCTGGTGGTGGATGAGGCGCAGCGTTGCGTGGGCCTGGTGACAGTGAAGGATATGGATAAGGCGCAGGCCAATCCCCATGCATCAAAGGATGGCATGGGCCGGCTGCGCGCGGCAGCGGCAACCGGTGTTGGGGATGATGGCCTGCACCGCGCGGAATTGCTGGTGGCGGCGGGTGTGGATGTGGTTGTCGTGGATACCGCGCATGGCCATTCCGGTGGCGTGATGCAGGCGGTGGAGCGGATCAAACGGCTTTCCAATTCCGTGCAGGTGATTGCCGGCAATGTCGCAACTCCCGAAGGTGCTTTGGCCTTGATTGAAGCGGGTGCGGATGCGGTGAAGATTGGCATTGGTCCCGGTTCCATCTGCACCACGCGCATTGTGGCCGGTGTTGGCGTGCCTCAACTCACCGCCATTATGGAAAGCGCTGCCGCTGCGCGCGAAAAGGGCGTGCCGGTGATTGCCGATGGCGGCATTCGTTCTTCCGGGGATCTGGCCAAGGCGCTGGCGGCGGGGGCGGATTGCGCCATGATGGGCAGCATCTTTGCCGGCACGGATGAAGCACCTGGTGAGGTGTTTTTGTATCAGGGCCGGTCCTACAAATCCTATCGTGGTATGGGATCGCTTGGCGCCATGGCGCGCGGTTCGGCGGATCGTTATTTCCAGGCGGAAGTGCAGGATTCACTCAAGCTGGTGCCAGAAGGTGTGGAAGGGCGCGTCGGCTATAAAGGCCCGGTTGGTGCGGTGATCCATCAAATGGTCGGCGGCTTGCGCGCCGCCATGGGCTATACGGGCTGCGCCACGATTGGCGAATTGCAGACCAAGGCGCGCTTCCGGCGCATCACTGGTGCCGGTTTGCGCGAAAGCCATGTGCATGATGTGGCCGTGACGCGTGAGGCGCCGAATTACCGCGCCGAAGGCTAATCTGGTACTTTTTTGGTCGCATTTTCCGAGCCGCCAAGTGATTCCACTTGGCTTGAAAATGCTCCGAGACCGTAAGGCGCTACCAGCGCCCAGACGTGATCCGGGATCATATTACGCATTTTGGCGGGTTCGGCCCGTTGCAGATGCAAAACGCTTTCCACGGCCTTCATTTCAACCCGCGCACGGGCGAATTCCAAGCCGCGCGGGCCAATGCGCGGCATCAGCCAGCCAATGATCGGTCGTAGCCAATCGGGCATGCGCCGGAGCGGCAGGCCGCCCGTGGCGCGGCGGGTGTTTTCCAGAAATCCCTTGACTGCGCTGGCGCGTTTGCCGGCACTGCCGGGCGCGCTGGTGGTGATTTCATCGCCAAGCAGGCGCAGCAATTCCTCACCGCGTGCATTGCGCACCAGCAGCCATTGCTCCCCCTGCCCGCCCATGTAACCCACCGTGATATCAGCCAGCACATTGGTATAATCCACGCAGCTGCGGCAGGTGAGTGGGAAGAAATCCGAAGGAAGCTGGCTGATCGGCAATTGCAGAAACGGGATCTCGCGCTTGCGGCCATCGGCGAAGCGCAGCTCCACATGGTAATCGGCGCGGAATTCCAAATAGGTGATCGTCTCCGGCGCATCGGACAATAGCTTCAGGAAATGATGGAATTTTTCCGTGGTGGTATTGTCCGAGCACGGCGTGCCGATAACGTAAAGCGCTTCCAGGCCGAGCCGCGCTTCCAACGCACGCAAAGCATAGACCTGGCAGGGAATGCCGATGACGGCGATGCGCTTATGGCCAGCAGCGGCAGCGGGTTCCAGCAGGGCGAGCAGCGGCGCATAACCCATCCGCATGCCACGACAAGCCGCCATGGCTTCCGGCTTGGTCACCAGTACCGGCACGGGTTTCCATTTATCGTCCGGGTCGGGCGCCATAGTCAGCACGGCGGTAACTGCGCCCGCTTCCAGCAGTTTTTCAGCAAGCCGCGTGGTGATGCCGGTCCATTGCGCGCCGGGCTGAGGCGGCTTGAGCGAGGCGCGAAGCATTTGCCGGAACGGGCCGAAATGCAGTTCATCCGTGCGCTTCGGGTCACGCGCGCGGCCATGCACGGCGGCTTCCAGGCGCGGGTAATCCGGCTTGATGAATTGGCAGGCGGCACCACAGGCTTTCGGGTCTTGCAAGCGGGAAACCCCGCAATCCGTACACAAGCCTCGTGGCGCGGCATCACGGAAGGCAAGTGCCGCGATGCCTTCCCTCATCAAAGCACCAAGGCCCCCATGATCGCACCCGCTCCCAATACCCAAAGCGGGCTGCAATCGGTGCGCCAGACAAAGATGGAGGAAGCGACCGTCAGCGCAATCGTCACCCAGCTTTCGGCAGACCCCTGCGCAAGGATCAGGCCCGATGCGGCGATTAGCCCAACCGCAATCGGCACCAGCCCGCGTTCGATGATGCGGAGCCATGGGCGGCCCAAAAGCCTTGCACGGAGGCGCGAGAAACCAAAGGCCATCAGGCTGGTTGGCACTGTCATGGCTGCCGTTGCTGTCAGCATCCCAAGAATGCCGCCGACATGCCAACCAAACAGCCCCACCACCAGCACATTCGGACCAGGTGCGGCCTGGGCCAGCGCGAAGCGGCGGGCGAAATCCGCATCACTCATCCAGCCATGCACATCCACGACCAGCCGATGCATCTCCGGCAGCACAGCGATGCCACCGCCGACCGAGACCAGCGAAATGGCACCAAAGCCCAACAACAATTGCCAGAAGATGGTCGCTGTCATTTGCCGCGCGCCCCATACCAGGAAGCCAAAATACCAAAGGGCGCGAGGCCCAGCACCACCATGGGCAAGGGTACGCGGAAGAAGCCCGCCGCCGCCAGCGCGCAAAGCCCAACCGCCAGAAGTGCGACTGTTGGCTTCAACTTCTGAGCCATCTTGACCGCCGTGCCGAGCACCATGCCCGCCGCTGCCGCCGCCACGCCGGCCAATACGGCCTTCACCAACGGCACTTCACCGTAGGAATCATAGAGCACCGCAAGCCCCATCAGGATAATCAGCGGCCCGCCGAACATGGAACAGGAAGCAAGCAGGGCACCGACCGCGCCGTGAAAGCGATCCCCCACCATGATCGCAGCATTGAGAGCATTCGGCCCCGGCAGTACCTGCCCCAGGCCCAGCGTTTCGGCATATTCCTGTTCCGTCAGCCAGCGCTTTTCTTCCACCAGCACGCGCCGCGCCCAGGCATTGATGCCACCAAAGCCGATCAGCCCGATCTTGCCATAGGTGAGGAAGAGATCGGTGCGGGTTGGCAGACGGGGGGACGAATCATCCATAAGCGCAGAGGAACCCGCCGCGCCGCCGGGATCAATACCCCGGGCAGCGCGATACACTTGAAAGCTACGGTCAATTGTTCTGGAAAGCGCGTGAGGCGAGGGCCACTTGGAACAGCGCAGTAATAAGTTCCTGCCCCATGACAAAGAATTTCGGGTCCAAATAAGGCAGGGCGATCAGCTCATCTCCCGGTCCTGGTGACTGCCGCGGATCAAGAATGACCTGACCGCTTGGCCGGCGCAGCATAAGGGTGGAACGCGCACCACGCGCCGTTAGCCCGCCCGCCTGTTCGAGATATTGCTCAATCGTCATACCCTCGCGCCACAAGACGGCACGCGGCATGCTGACCTCACCCTGCACCATGACGGTTTGCGAACGTTCAGGGATGACGATGACATCGCCATCTTCCAGGCGCACTGGCGCGCAAGTGCCATCCTCATTCACTACGACAAGCCGCCCTTCAGGCAGACTGCGGCGCGCGCGGCTTATATAGGAAAGCACGAGATTGGCTTCGGCAGTGCGCGCCGCGGCCACGCCGGGGGTCATGGCAGGGGATAGGAACAACTGCCGTTCCAGCCGATCAAGCGCATCATCGATGGCGCGTTTTTGCTGCAAGGCGATGCGCGGTCGTAGCAGGAATACGGCTGTCGTATTGGCCAGCATAGGGTCCACCGCGACATGGTCCAGGATTTGACAAAGCGAAAAATCCCGATCCGCAACCAGGACGGAAGGATAGAGCCGGCTGCCTTCGATGGTAATCCGCACGGTACGCAAGGCGACATCCGCCACGAATGTCACCGTATCCTGATCATTCAAGGTCTGGCGCGCCAGTTCGGCCATGGTCACATAGCGCGAAAAGGGCTGCGCATTGCGCACACCACGCACCACCGCATTGGTCGCTGCCGGCAAAGGCCGGGCGTAATTGATCAAATCCTGACCGCGCATGGGGCCGCGCTGCCCGCTTTCAAAAAGGTAATTGTTGCGCACCGCACCATCCGCGCCAACCAGTGGGCGCTGACGACCCACTAGGATGGTATCGCCTTCCTGCAAGCGGATTTGCGGAATATTGCCATCGAACAGGAAGCGGTAGAGATCAAGGCTGGTGACCGTGGTGCCACCGCGCTGGACGCTGATTTCCCGGAAGGAACCGCGCGCGGGGTCAACGCCGCCGGCCCGCAACAGAAAATCCAGAATGCTATCCGATGCAGCGCCCGCGTAGCGCCCGGGGGATCGCACAAAGCCGGCCACGAAAACACCGATCCGTTGCGTGGACAGCACCGTGGCATATACCTGGACCTGCTGCGTATAGACGCGGCGGATTTCGCCTTCCACGATACGTTGCAAATCGCCAACACGCGTGCCCGCTACCCGGATCGGGCCAATATTGGGCAGAAACAGATTGCCGGCCGGGTCAATCTGCGCAACCTGTTCCGCATCCACGGCACCCCAGGCACGCACGCTGATACGATCGCCGGGGGCAAGCACATAATTCGGATTGGGCGCATCAGAAGATGATTGCGGCTGACCGGTGAAAAGCGCCGCGCCAAAGACCGCTGTTGGAGCACCAGTGGGGCGCTGCAAATCACCAAGCGGTGTGACCAGGGTTGGGCCACCCTCAGCCTGGGTCGGGCTCCCTGCGCGCTCCGTCGCACGGGATTGGCCTGGCAGATCGGCAAGGCTGCGTTGATCGAAAACTGGCGGCGGGTCCAGCCTTACGCCTTCCTGCGGAAGGGTGGGCAAGGCGGGAATTGCCGTCCTTGGGAAGGTTGGCATGCCAGGAATGATGCTGGGGCTTTGCATCTGTGGCTGTGTCTGCGCAAGCAAAGTTGCGCCCGACCCGGCGAAGAACAGCCCAAACACCAACACCAGGACACCAGCCAATGGGCTTAAGCCTCTACGCGGCATGTTCACGCATCCCCACAACCAGAAGCCACCCAATCCCATAAGCAATCGCCAAGCCGAGGAAAATACTCGCTGTCGTTATCAAACTCCTGGGATATAGAGGATAAACGGCCAGATTGGGTTCAACGATGCGTGAGAGATAGAGTTGCTGCCGCTGCGCTTCAACACGCGCAGTTTCAAGGCTTGCGGTGGCGGAGGCCAGTTGCTTATCAGCAAACTCCCGTTCAAGCATCAGCCTTTCATAGGCAGCCAATTGCCGCGCCAGCACCGCTCCGCCAATGTTTGTATTTGCCTCGGTATGACGAGAACGATCTGCCGCAATTTGGCGTTCCAACGCCTCAATCCGATTACGCGTATTCTGTAGCGCTGGATTGTCGGGGCGCATGAATTGCTGCCGCTCTGTCAATTCAGCCCTGGCTTGAGCCAGTGCGGCTTCCAACTGGCCGCGTAACACCAGCGCAGCCTGCACCGCGCCAGCGCTGTCTAATTCCCGTTCCTGTTCACGGAAGCGGATCAAAGCCGCGCGGCTTTCTTGGACCCTCCGTTCGGCGATCTCAACCTCATTTTGTGCCACTTTCAAGGAATCGCCTCGGGCGCGCTGCGAGAGTCGGTTGACCAAAGCTTCTGCCGAAACAAGCAAAGTCTCCGCCAATTCCCTTGAATCCTCGGGGCGAAAGCTGCGCACCCTCAAGGTCGTTACGCCTGTCATGGGGTCGAGCGTAATGCTCACCATGTGATTGTAAAAGCGCGCAATGCGTTCCGGTTCGGTGAACCACATTCGCGCCAGAAAGTCCGCTTCCGGACGGCGCCATAACTCGACCAAATCAAGCCTATCATTGGCTTGCATGACTGCATCAAGGGAGGAGAGAAAGTTGCGGACGCTGTTGGCTTCGCCAGAGGAGGACATCGCTCCTCCAAGACCGCCTACCCCCGCCCCAGCAGCGGCTCGCAAGGCTGCCGCCGCACCACCGCCATCATTTCCCCTGGACTGAACGACAAACCGCGCCTCGGACACATATTGCGGTGCTGCGACGCCGTAAAAATAAAAGGCGGTAAGCAGACTTGGAATGATGACCAGCAGAAAGAAAGGTTTCCGAAACAAGCGGACAAGCCATGATTGCGGCTGCGGTGTCGCCTCGAGAGCTTCACCGCTGCGACTGGCACCAGGCTCAGAGAGAGTTATATGTGGCGAGAGCTTCATCGAGATCATCGTAGAAGGTTAGGTTTCCCTGATCAAGGACAGCTGCGCGCGTGCAAAGCCTTCTGACCAGCGCCGGGGAGTGGGATACCAGAATGAGACCAGATCTTTCGATCTTTTCCGCAAAGGCGCGGCCAAAGCGCGTGTCACCAACCGCCAAGGCCTCATCCACAAGGTAACAGTCAAAATCCACCGCCAGCGAAACAGCAAGCGCAAGGCGCGTGCGCATGCCAGAGGAGTACGTCATGAAAGGCATGCGGAGGTAATCACCAAGCTCCGAAAAATCCGCGACAAAATCGGTTATTTTCTTGACGTCTCGTGCGTAAAGGCGAGCAATGAAGCGGGCGTTATCACCCCCGGATAGCCGACCGTCAAAGCCCGCCGCCATGCCAATCGGCCAGGAGATGCCCATTGACCGTTTGATCCGACCACTGGTTGGGGCTTCAACACCGCCCAGCATGCGAACAAGCGTCGATTTGCCCGAGCCATTGCGCCCCAGGATACCGATCTTTTCGCCACGAGCTATCTTGCCATAGGCACCCCGTAGCACGACTTTCCGGCCTTCCCTGGTCGGGTAGGATTTATGCACATCGATCAATTCAAGACCCATGAATTGTCTACTCCAACCCAAGACGCCGCCGGCTGATGCGCAGGCCGGCCAGACCAAGCAAATGGGTCACCAAAATCCACGCCGTCACATAGCCAAGGT
>JADCFP010000091.1 GCA_020249465.1 Roseomonas sp.
GCAACAAAGCCAAGCGGCCTGCCGAACATCAGCAAGGATGCCACGACGCCAATCAAGCCCAGGGGCAGAATGGCCACCACCAGCCCAAGCCGCGCAAAGCTTTGCAATTGGAACATCAGCACGGTCAGCATGACCACGATCATGACCGGCACCACGGCCATGACGGAAGCGCGGCTTTTTTCGCTTTCCTCCGCAATACCGCCGACTTCAATGCTGTAGCCGGCGGGCAGCTTCGCTTGCAGTGCTGCAATGCGTGGCGCCAGTTCCGTCACCACCGATTCCGGCAGTACGCCAGGGCGCACATCGGCCTGCACGGTCAGCGCCAGAACACGGTCCCGCCGCCAAACCAGCGGATATTCCTGACCGTAAGAGATTGTGGCGAATTGCCCAAGCGCCACCGAACGGCCACCTGGGATCGGCACCTGCATGGTTTGCAGCGTATCGAGCGAAAGACGCTCACTCGCCCGCGCCCGCGCCAACACATTCACGAGATAAATATCATCGCGAATTTGCGTAATGACGCTGCCAGTGATCACCGAATTGAGCGTCGCGGCAATGGCAGCAGAGGAAAGCCCCAATTGGCGGGCCTGATCCTGGTCCACTTCGATGCGCAATTGGCGTGACGGTTCAATCCAGTCAAAGCTTGGGCTACGTACCCCGCCGCTGGTCGCAACCACTTGCGCCAATTCCTTCGCAATGCTGCGGATGCCTTCAATCTCGGGGCCCAACACGCGGTATTGAATGGGCCAGCCCACCGGCGGGCCAAGTTCCAGCGGCGCCACGCGTGAAATCGCTGCCGGGAATTGCTCGGCCAACAGCGCTTCGATGCGCGGTTGCAGGCGCTTGCGCGCTTCCAAATCCTTCGCCACCACCACGGCCTGGGCAAAAAACGGATTGGGCAATTGCACATTGAGCGGCAAATAGAAGCGGATGGCGCCGCGCCCGACATAGCTGCTCCAATGCGCAACATCCGGGTCCTTGGCGAAGGCTGCATCCAACCTTTCCATGACGGTTTCGGCGGCATGGATGGAAGCATTCTGCGGCAAGGTCACATCCACGACCAATTCGGGCCGATCCGAAGACGGAAAGAATTGCTGCGGCACGAAACGCAAGGCGAAAAGCGCAATGACAAACGCCACCACCGCAGCGGCAATGGTGACCCAACGGAAACGGATGGCGAAGCGCAAAAACCCAGCATAGCCCTGCAAGATGCGTCCCGGCGCCGGCGCTTCCACGGCATTGGCGCCCTTCGGCGCCTTCAGGATCACCATGCCCAGCAAGGGAGCGAAGATCACCGCGACCAACCAGGAAACCACCAGCGCAATGCCCACAACCGCGAAGATGGAAAAGGTATATTCGCCCGCTGAACTTGCCGCGAAGCCAATCGGCAAAAATCCGGCAATGGTGACAAGCGTGCCGGTCAGCATCGGCGCCGCCAGCGTGCGATAGGCGAAGGTTGCCGCCTGATCCTTGCGGTCACCAACGGAAAGTCGCCTTATCATGGCGTCAATCGTTGTCATCGCATCATCCACCAGCAAGGTCAGCGCGATAATCAGCGCGCCGAGCGAAATGCGCTGCAAATCAATCCCAGCCAGCAGCATCAGTGGAAAGACAATGGCGAGCGTCAGCGGGATGGAAAGCGCCACCACCGCACCGGCGCGCGCACCAAGCGCCACAAAACTCACCGCCATGATGATCAGGATTGCCTGCCACAGGCTTTCGGTGAAATCGCCAATGGCGCTATCCACGGTCTTTGCCTGATCGGCCACCAGGGACGCTTCGATCCCAATCGGCAAATCGCGTTCGATCTTGCGCATTTCGCGCCGCAGATTGTCACCCAGCGCCAGAATATCGCCGCCTTCGCGCATCGCGATCGCAAGGCCAATGGCAGGGCGGCCATTCACGCGGAACATCGGCTGCGGCGGGTCCGTAAAACCCCGGCGGATTTCGGCAATATCCGTCAGCCGCACCAGTCGATCCCCGGCCAGGAAGGATACGCTGGCCAGATCAGCCTCATTCTGGAAAGCGCCCGAAACGCGCAGCGACAAGCGCTCAAGCCCGGTCTGCACCACGCCCGCCGGACGCACCGCGTTTTGCGCCTGAAGGGCGGCGATCAAAGCCGGGTAATTCAACCCAAGCCCGGCCAGTCTTTCCAGGGAAAACTCGACAAAAATCACCTCATCCTGCGCGCCCAGAATTTCGATTTTCGTGACATCCGGCACGCGCAGCAGGCGGGATCGCACCGCTTCCACCTGATCGCGCAATTCGCGCTGCCCAAAGCCATCGGCGGTGAAGCCGAAGATGATGCCGAAAGTATCGCCAAAATCATCATTGAAGCCGGGGCCGATCACGCCCTGCGGCAAGGTGTGGCGCATATCGCCCACGCGCTTCCTCACCTCATACCACATGTCCGGCACCACGGCGGCCGGGGTGGAGCCTTTCAAATCAACAAAGATCGTGGTCTGCCCGGCGATGGTATAGCTGCGCAGCCTATCGAGATTGGGCGTTTCCTGCAGCGTGCGTTCCAACCGCTCGGTCACTTGCAACAGGGTTTCTTCTATTGTCGCGCCGGGCCAGGCCGCCTGCACCACCATGGTGCGGAAGGTGAAGGCCGGGTCTTCATTGCGGCCTAGGCGCAGAAACACCAGCGCGCCGGCAATTACCGCCACCAGCATGAAATAGGCGATAAGCTGCGGCCGCTTGATGGACCATTCGGAAAGATTGGGCCCGATCACTGCGCGGCTTCCAGCAAGCGCACCTTCTGCCCGGGGCGTAGCGCCTGCACGCCCGCAGTCACCACCACATCCCCGCGCGTCAGGCCAGAACTGACAATCACCCGCGCCGGATCGTGGCGCAGCACCTCAACGGGGCGCAGTGCGACGCTGCGCGATGCGGGATCCACCACCCATACCGCTGGGCTCGCACCCTGGCGCGTCAGCGCACTGGCCGGGAGGCTATAGCCACCCCCGCTAGTGACCTCCATCCGACCGGTCACAGTTGACCCGAGGCGCAACGCCGGCGGCGGATTACTCAGCCCGATACGCACCCGGAACGTGCCGGTGACGGGATCGGCGCTTGGCGAGACTTCCCGCACGCGGCCTTGAGCGCTGACATTGGGGTCAAGCGTGAGTGCCACGCTCACCACCACGCCGGGCGGTGCCTGGTCCTTGACCAGTGGCGGTACATCAAACACGCCATCCAACCCTTCCTGGCGCGCAAGGCGGATAATCATGCGCCCTGGGGCGATCACTTCGCCGGGTTCCGCCCCGCGGGCCGTCACCGTGCCCGGCGCATCGGCTACCAGCACTGTATAGCCCAGGCGGTTTTGCGCGATATTCACCTGGGCTTCAGCAGAATCAACCGCACTGGTCGCGGTTTGTAATTGCTGCGCCGCCTGATCATAGCGCTGGCGCGTGCCGAAACCGGTGCGCAGCAATTCGCGCGCGCGGTGATAATTCGCATGGGTTTCGACCAACTGCGCCTCAGCGGCCAGAAGCGCCGCACGGGCTGCGCGCAGGCTGTTTTCCTCGGTCGTCGGGTCAAGCCGCGCGATCACCTGCCCGGCCTCCACCCGATCCCCCACATTGACCAGGCGTTCCACCATGCGGCCATCAATGCGAAAGCCGAGATTGACTTCGGTTTGCGCCTGGATGGTGCCGGTCAGGGTAACGATGGTGCTTTCGGCACGCTCACCCACACTCACCACGCGTACCGGGCGCGGATCGGCTGCTGGCGGCGGGGGCGCCTGATCGCAAGCGGCCAGGGCCAAGGCCAGGACCAGGCATGGCAGCCCATAGGCGCCCGGAAAATCCCGCATCCTCGATCCCTCCAAATTCAAAAATCGACGCATGATTAGCGCCTGAGCGGCGCAGCCGTATCGGCGGCGCGTCCCGTTGTTGCGCTCTGCGTCCCGGCGGCGCTTGGCATGATGCCCTCCATCCTCTCTCGCATGTATGGGAAGAACGGGTTCGATGAAATGCGCAATAGGGAATCCAGGCTCATCACCAATACGCCATTTTCGCCTCGTGGCGCGATGGTGCCAAGCCTGACACCAAAGTGATCCTGGGCCGACGGCGCGAGACCATAGAGCCCATCTTCCACCGGGAAGGGCAAGGCCACATGCGACAGCGAGAAAAGCCCAGCCGGCCAGGCAAGCCCCAGCGCCCGGGCAGTCTGAGCGGTTTCGCCGGCAGCGGTTCGGCGCGCTTCCACCGAGAGGCTATCCGGCGCGGCATTGGTCACAATTGTCAGGCTAAAGCCGCGCGGCGCAGGCGGCATGGCGGCCAGGGCCGCGTCCGCGCCGGGGCTCAGCATGGGGCCAAGCCGCGCTTCGCGATTGAGGTCGAACAGCACAAGCTCACTCCGGCCGGCGGGCAAAAGCGCATGCAAAGTGGTGATCACTGCACGGGTGCTGACCGTGGAATCCGCGACCGATTGGAAAGTCAGGGTCGGCGGCAGGTTTTGCAGCCGGCCGGCTTCCGTCACGCGCCGCAGCCGGGCTTGCACCTCGGCGGTCAATTGATGGGATTGCCGCGCGGCATTCACCGGGAAGGAATTGAATTTGAAGGGGTTGAATTCCGGCAGCACGGAAAGCCAGGCCGCCCCCGCAAAGGCCGGCAGCAGCGCGGGCAGGCCGGCCAGCCCCGCGAAACGCGCAAAAGGTGTCACGCCCACCATGGGGGAGAGCAGCACAAGCTGATCCGGCAAAGCCGCACCACCCGCTTCCGCTTCTTCCAAAGCATGGCGCAGCACCAGCGCGCCGCCATTGGAATAGCCGACCAGATGCAAGGGCAGGCCGGGCGCGCGGCGGCGCGCTTCGCGCACCGCGAGTCGCGTGGCAGCAGCCCATTTCGGCCAGGTGGCGTCCGTCAGCCCCGCCGGCACCGTGCCATGGCCTGGCATCCGTGGCGCAATGGCAATGAAGCCCGCTTCCGCGTAAAGCTGCGCCAAATGGCGCATGCTGAAAGGCGCATCGGTCAGGCCATGCACCAGCACCACGGCGCCCCGGGGCGGGGCTTGCGGTTCAAGAATGAAGGACCGGTTCCAATCCTGGGCGAAGCGGGTTGGGTTGAGCGGGCTTGCCGCATCATAGCGATTGCCGGGACCACGATCTTCCGCCGGCAGGCCTTCGGTGATTTTCTGGCGGACGAAATCAAAGGCGCGCGCTTCGGCCGCCATGAATCCGGCCCAATCCGTCGCATCCAGCGCGGCCGCATCCAATTCGGGCGGCACCTTCGTATGCCAAAGGCGCAAATCAGGGCCGTGATAGACATCCCAGGCGCGCAGCGCGATACCTATCGCCAGCAGCACCGCCACCAGAATCAACGCCTGCTTGCCGAAACCCTTTGCCCAACGCATCAGCATCCGGCACCTCCGAAAGACAGAAGATGAGCGCCTTGCCCCGTCCCCTGATTGTTCTGCTCTCGCTCACCTGCGTGGTCATATTGGCGGCAGGGCTTTCGGCAGCGCAAGCCGTGGTCGCGCCGATTGTTTTTGCCTTCTTTGCCATTGCACTGGTCTGGCCGCTGCAAGGCGCTTTGCAAAAACGCATTCCCGCAGTGGCGGCGCTGTTGGTGACCATGCTGGTTACGCTGGTGACATTGCTTGGCCTGGCCTGGCTGGTCGCCTGGGCCTTTGGGCGCGTTGGTTCGCATATTGTTTCGAATGCAGCGCAACTTCAGGCATTCTATGCGGCGCAGCTTGCCTGGGCGGAGGCACGCGGCATTGATGTGGCGGGCACCATCGCCGCGCAATTCGATGCGCGCTGGCTGGTGCGTCTGGCGCAAGGTGTGCTGGCGCAGCTGCGCGGCACACTCAGCTTCATTCTGCTGACGCTGGTGTTCGTATTGCTCGGCCTGTTGGAGGTTGGCGCCGTGAGGTCGCAAATGCTGATCCTCCGGCACAATACGCCGACAGCGCTGCTGCGCGCGGCGGAGCGGATTGGTGCAAAGCTGCGCGCCTATATGCTGGTGCGCACGCTGGTATCGGTCGCAACCGGCCTGGTGGTTTGGGCCTTTGCCGCGATTATGGGGCTTGAGCTTGCCGCCGAATGGGGCGCGATTGCGCTGGTGTTGAATTACATCCCCTTCCTCGGGCCGCTGGTGGCGACACTGTTCCCGACGCTTTTCGCGGCGTTGCAATTCGGGTCCTGGGGTTCGGCGTTGATGGTTTTTGCCGGAATGCAGGTGATGCAGTTTCTGGGCGGCAGCTATATCGAACCGCGGCTGGCGGGGCGCAATCTGGCGGTTTCGCCGTTTCTGGTGCTGGCTTCAGTCTTTATCGGTGGGTTCCTGTGGGGCGTCCCCGGCGCCTTTATCGGGCCGCCGGCGCTGATTGCTGCGCTGACGCTTTGTGAGGAATTCCTCGCCGCGCGGCCCTTTGCTGCGCTGCTGTCGGGAAAGGAAGCGCGCGAGTGATCAGTTAGATGCCGGCGAGCAAGGCATCCAGATCAAGTGAGGAATGCTTGCCAATCGCTGAACCGTGATCGCGCAGAAACGCGTCACCCGCCTGCCGCCCGGCATCGCGCAGCCATTCCAGAAATGCCCATTCGGCATTGAGCTTGGATGAATAGCCAAGGTCCACCATCACATCATTGCGCACCATATGGAGCCGCATGCGCGCCCAGGCCGCGCCTTCGCTATCGCCCGCATCGGCAACTTTGCGGAGCAGCGCCATCATCTTCAGCTCCTTCAGCGCCACCGCGTTGAAGGAGATTTCATTGACGCGATCCAAAATGTCGCGCGCGCTGCGCGGCAAGCCGGGGCGGTCAATTGGGTTGATCGGGATCAGGATGGTGTCATCCGATTCCAATTCCGTGACCAGCGGCACCAGGGTTGGATTGCCGGCAAAGCCGCCATCCCAATAGGCTTCGCCATCAATTTCCACCGCCTGGAAAAGCTGCGGCAGGCAGGCGGAAGCGAGCAGCGCCTCCACCCCCAGATCAGCATTACGGAAAACGCGCGCCCGGCCCGTGCGCACATTGGTCGCCGTCACAAACACCTTGATCGGCCCACTGCGGAGTGCGGCGAAATCCAGGCTTTCGGCCAGCACATCCGCGAGCGGATTGCCGCCCACCGCCGGCACATCATAGGGCGAGACCATGCGCGCCATCAGATCCATCATCAGAAAGGCCGGCGAGTTATCAAGCGTCCAGCGCCCGAGCATGATATCCACCGGGCCGCGCTGAAACGGGCTGAAGCGCGCAGCTTTTGAGACCTTGCGCCAAAAGCCCTCAAGCGCCTGGCGCGCGCCATCCCGGCCTTCGCGCGCATAGCCGCAGGCCATGATTGCGGCATTCATCGCACCGGCTGAGGTGCCGGAAATACCCTCAATTTCCAGCCAGGGTTCTTCCAAAAGCCGATCAAGCACGCCCCAGGTAAAGGCGCCATGCGCGCCACCACCCTGCAGGGCCAGGTCAACATTGACGGTTTCGCGCTTGGCCATGGTGGGTTTCCTTTTGGACGGCTGGAGGGGGACGCCCCCCATGGGGCTGCCGATCCCGCGCCCCTTTCAGCCCAGGCTATGCTGCACTGCAATAGAAAAATCCTACCAGGCATAAGCCTGGTGTCCCATCAACCTCGGGGCCGCTTCACAGAAGCGCTCCGAAATCCGCGAAACTGGCCAGCGTTATGACAGGCATTTTTCCGGCACACGCCGCTCGGGCCGGGGCTTTCCCTGCCGCCGACTATTGCCTATCTGACCTCGAGTCCTTCTGGAGACCGCGCCAAGATGCCTGATGACGCCCTTGACATCATTCCGCGCGACCTGCGCTTCGGCCTAGTTGAAAACGCGGATGCGGCGTGGTTCGACGGCGATCCACTGAAATCCTCCATCATAGATGGCTTCGCGGTTCTACTTCCGGAAGGCGAGAGGTTCTTCATCCGCTCGCTGCGCCATTATGCCGGCCAGATTGACGATCCCGTGGTGCGCCAAGACATCCAAGGCTATGCCGTGCAGGAAGCCTTCCACACACGCGAGCACGAAGCCTATAATCAGGCACTTCGAAACCTTGGCTACGACGTGGATGCGATGGAAGCAAAAGCTCGGTCGCTGCTTGACTGGGCATCAGATCCCTTCCGGCGCCTGCTTGTCACCTGTGCGATCGAGCAGATAACCTATGCCTTAGCTCGCTTTTTGCTTTCGCGCCGTGGATTGTTGCGTGACTCGCGCCCGGCCTATCGGCGGCTCTGGACCTGGCATGCGCTGGAAGAATTGGAACATTCCGCGGTTTCGCTGCGCGTCCTACGCGCCGTCACACGGAACATGCCAGGATGGAAACGCTATCTGGCGCGGGTAGCACTGATGAGCGTCGTGCTGGCCCGCTTCTTACCCCTCGCGGTCCGCAATGCCCGCGCTATGGCCCGCGCCTCAGGCGTACCGATGGGCGCAAGGGGCGGGCTGCGGTTGACGTGGCTGCTGTTCGGGAAGCCCGGGTTCTTCCGCGCCGCGCTTCCGCCGCTGCTCGCCTACTACAGGCCGGGCTACCGCGGTGAACGCACGGCAGATGCCGAGTTGGTGCGACAGGGCCGTGCTGCGCTGGCCGCAGAACTCGGCGAGGCTGCCACGGCAAGCGTATACAGGCTTCGGGGCGCCGGTGCGGCGCATGCAGCGGCGTGATTGCGACCCGGGTTGCCGAATGGATGTTGCGCACAACGGCACGCGGCGGCTTTCCGCGTGCAAGGCGCTTTATCTGGACACGTTTCTACGATCTGCTGGCGACCAGATGGACGGATCCCCGCTGGTGCTTCATGAATTATGGATGGCTGCCCCCTGGGGAAGGCTTCCGCCTCCCACCGGAGGAGGAAGCTGACCGCCCCTTTATCGGGCTCTATCAGCAGGCCATCCAAGGCGTTGAGCTGGAAGGCGCCCAGTTGCTTGAGGTGGGCAGCGGGCGCGGCGGCGGGGCTGCCTGGATGGCGCGGTGCGCAGGCGTGGCCAGTGTAACAGGTGTGGATCGCTCAGGCCGTACCGTGACACTGGCTTCACGGCTACACGCTGACCAACCAGGCCTTGCCTTCCGTATCGGCGATGCCGAGGCACTGCCCTTTCCAGATGCCAGCTTCGATGGCGTTGTGAATATTGAATCCTCCCATTGCTACGGCAGCATGCCACGCTTTACGGCGGAGGTCTTTCGGGTGCTACGACCTGGCGGCTGGTTCGCCTGGGCCGATATGCGCGCACCCGATATGCTGCCCGATCTGGACCGTGCCTTTGCCGAAGCCGGCTTGGTGCTGGAAGCGGAGAATGACCTGACCGCCGGCGTTGTCCGCGCGCTTGAGGTGACCGAGGCGCGCAAACAGGATGTTTTGAATAAACTTGTCCTGTTTCCGCCGCTGGCCCGAGAATTCGCCGGGATGCAGGGTTCATTGCTGGAGGGGGCGCTGCGCCGTGGCCAGGTTGTCTACCTCGCTCGGCGCTTCAGGCGACCCGCGTAGAGCATACTGGCATCGTACCCCTGCTCTGGTGGGGATGCTCTTCATGACATCCAGGGTGCTTCGCGCGGCAGATCGAGCCTTACGCCTTGCCTTGCGTCCCATCAGCATACGGAGCGTTTCACGGCAGCGCCGCGAAGAGCGTGAAAAGTTAAGAAATCCTTGGCTTTTGGCGATTTTTCCTCTATTTATAAAGATGATGCCGGAAAGCTGGTAAAAGGTTCAAGCAAATGTTCGAGGTTGGGGGCTATCAGGCGGCGAGGGGCGCGGCGGGTGTTTTGCCGGCTGACGCCGCGCGGGCTGAGCCATTGCCCTGCCTGCATGAAACCACCCACCATCTGCCACCGAGCAAGCAATTTGACGCCTGGCGCGATGCCAATGCCAGCTTTCTGAGCCACCACATCCCGCCATCCCGCCCCGAAAGCTATGAGGCCGAGGCCACGACGTGGAGCTTTGGCCGGCTGGCGCTGACCAAGGCCGAAACCCCAGGTGGCGCCTATAGCCGCACCGCCGAATGCCTGCGTCGGGATGGTTTGGATCATTGGTGCGTTTCCATGGCCCTGCAGGGCAGCCGGGTGCATCGCACGCGTGACCAAGTCACCATGATGCAGCCGGGGCAGATCATGCTGGATTCGCTGGCGCAGCCTTTTGAGGTAGCGCGCACCCGTTCTTCCTGGCTGTTTCTGTATCTGCCGCGCGATTTGCTGCCGGAAACCAGGCGGCTTGGCTATGATTCCCGCATGTTGAACACGCCTGAAGGCCGGCTTTTGGCTGAGCATTTACGGCTGCTCTCGGCGGAATTGCCGCGCATGAGCGCGCCCGAGGCGGAACGGATGGCGGAAGCAACCCAGGCCATGATCGCCCTTGCCGTGGCGCCCGGTGCGGGTGCCGAACAGGCCATATCAGGTCCGGTGGCGGCGGCGCAGATCATGCGGCTACGGGCGCTCATCCGCGCCAATTTGGGGTCGGCCACCTTTGGCCCGGCACGGCTTTGCCGGCTGGCCGGGATTTCGCGGTCTCAGCTTTATCGGTTGTTTGAGATGGATGGCGGGGTTGCGCTTTGCATTCAGCGAGAGCGGCTGGCGGCGGCGCATCGCGCCCTGTCCAACCCGGCTGATCCGCGCAGCATTTCAGAAATCGCCGAATCGGTTGGGCTTTTCGATCCTTCCAGCTTCAGCCGGATGTTCCGCCGGAGCTATGGGATTTCGCCCCGCGAATTGCGCCTTTCGACCAGTGCGGGCACGCATGCGGCGGGCAGCCATGTGCCGGCAGCGGCCTGGCAGGCGGGGAACTTCCCGGCATTGCTGCGGATGCTTTAGAATCTGGGCTTCGGGGATTTTTCTTCAAAAGCGTGTTATCCGCATTTTCCTGCGGCACAACGCGAGCCTGGCGCCAATGAATTGAGAATTCATCCCAAAGGGGAGCGCCGACAGGAAAAAAGGCGGTGGAAATTCCACCGCCTTTTCTTTTTCCCTGAAGGGTCTTACCGCATTGGCGGCGCGTATTGCAGGCCGCCCTTGCTCCACAAATTATTGACACTGCGCGGGAAGCCGATTGGTGTCATGTTGCGTTCCCAAATCTCCCCGTAATTGCCAACAGCGCGGATGATGCGCGGCGCCCAATCACGCTCAAGGCCCAGCATCTGCCCGAGGTCACCGGTCTGGCCCATGAAACGCTGGATATCGGGGTTGGTGCTATTGGCGAAGCTGCCGACATTAGCTTGCGTAATGGCAAGTTCTTCCGCCGTCACCAGGGCGAAATGCACCCAGCGCACAACATCGAAGTAGCGCCAGTCACCCTTGCGGACCACGGGACCAAGCGGTTCCTTGGAAATGATTTCCGGCAGCAGCAGGAAGCGATTGGCATTGGCGCCCTGCGCCGCGGCGAAGGACGCCAGGGATGACGCATCCGTGGTATAGGCATCGCAGCGCTTGTTGATGAAGGCGCTCCGGATTTCCTCGATATTCTCGATCACCACTGGCGTGAAGCGCAGCCGATTGGTGCGGAAGAAATCGGTCATGTTAAGTTCGGTGGTGGTGCCGGGCTGCACGCATACCGTCGCACCATCAAGCTGCTTGGCTGAGGTCACACCGCTATCGCGATGCACCATGAAGCCCTGGCCGTCATAGACATTGATGCCCGCGAAAACGAGGCCGAGCGAGGCTTCACGCGTCAGCGTCCAGGTCGTGGTGCGGGACAACAGGTCAATTTCACCGGATTGCAGCATCGTGAAGCGCTGCTGCGTCGAAGAAGGGACAATACGCACCCGGTTAGGATCGCCCAGGATTGCTGTGGCAACGGCGCGGCAATAATCCACATCAAGCCCGCGCCATACGCCCTGGCTATCCGGCAAGGAAAAGCCAACCGTGGAGGGTGAGGTGGAGCAGATCAACTGCCCACGGGCGCGAATGGCGGCCATGGTATCGGCCGCCGGTGCTTGCGCCATTGCCGGCATGGAGGTGATGGCCATCAACCCCGCCAGGGCCGCGCCGGAAAGGGCGCGGGTAAATCGCATCATTTTTCAATCTCCCAAAGGTTCTGCAAGCCGGACGAGACCAGCCTCACTTTCATAACATGACCGCGACCGCGGCCAAGGCCAAGCCCCTTCCTCGCCAGGGTGCCCCGCAAGGCTTCAGCCGCGTTGCCTGAGGCCGCACCATTCAGCGATGAAGGTCGCGATGGTGCGCGTGCATTTGCGCAAATCCTCGATCGAGGTCCGCTCATCAAAGGCATGCGCGCCCTCCCCCTTTGGGCCATAGCAAAGGCCGGGGATGTCAAAATAAAGCCCGTAATAGCGCGTGTCATTCACCGCCGTGGTGCGTCGTTCCGGCAATTGCCCGCCATGGACCGAGGCATGGGCGGCGGCCAAAACGGCCTCGGCCTCGCTGCCCGGTTCCAGCACATAGGGGTCGGTCTGAAAGCCGGTCCAGACGATCTCGGGCGGGTTATTGGCCAGGAAGCCATCACCCTTGGCTGCCGCGCGCACGGTCGCTTCAATGCCCGCCATGGCTTCTTCCGGCGAGGTACCGGGCACAAGACCGATCCGGCAATCCACCTCACACCAGGCAGGGGTGGAAGAAGCCCAATCACCGCCGCGAATAATGCCGGGGTTGAATTTGATCGGGTCCTTGATGTCGGCATACCAGGTGCTGGCCCGCGCGGCTTCGTTCAATGTGCGGGTATGCGCGTAAAGCGCCTGGATCAGCACATAGGCGGACATGATGGCATTGCTGCCATCCTGTGCCACCGCGACATGCACGGGGATGCCGCGCACGCGGAGCCGAAACCAGATTGTGCCCGTTTGGCTGCGGGTGATGGTATGGCCCGTCGGTTCCGGCACCAACGCGGCGTCAGCACGATAACCGCGCAGCAACGTGGAAAGCGCGCCATTGCCGGTGCTCTCTTCCTCGGTCACCGTTTCCACATAGACATCGGCGGCGGGTTCAAAGCCGGCATCGCGAATGGCATCCATGGCATAGACCATGCAGGCAACGCCCGATTTCATGTCATGCGCGCCGCGGCCATACATCCAGCCATCGCGGATCACGGCGGCATAGGGCGGATGGGTCCACATATCAGCGGGACCTTCGGGCACCACATCAATATGGCCTTGCAGGATCAGGCTGCGGCCTGTTGGGTTTTTGGCGCGATAGGCCGCCACCACCTGCACGCTGCCGGCGGGATCGCATTCCACCATCGGCGCCATTTTCGGATGCGGCGGCACATCCGCCAGCGTGTAGCGGTCCACCGCATAACCGCGCGCCGCCATTTGACGGGCAAACCAATCCTGCAAGGGCGCTTCGCGGCCACGCAGGCTTGGAAAGCGCACCAGCTCCGCCAGGAACTGCACCTGCTTGTCAAAATTTGCATCAATGGCGGCGGCAATCCGCGCCATGGCTTCCTTATCGGCCATGCTGATCAGTCTTTCCCATCAGTGGTTGTCATGCTGGGCTCAGGGCGGGCTCGCCAAAAGCGCATTGGTGTACCAGGAAGGCGAGGCATCATATTTCACCTTATTCCTGAGCCCTGCCCAAGAAACCTTCAGATAAAAGATCGGAAGAACGCCACCATCTTCGATGCCGATCCGCATCGCCTGAGCGGTCAGCGCATTGCGCCGCGTGGTATCCATGGTGCGCAAAGCCTCGGCCAGGGGCGCATCCATCGCCGGGTTTGAATAATGCTGGCGATTGAAGGGGCCGGCGCCGGTTTCGCTATTGCGGGTCATCAGCACCTGGCGAAGCGTATTGGCCGCGATGGAGGAGGTATAGGTGGTCATGAACATCGAAAACTCCCGCGCTGTCGCACGGGTGAAAAGATTGGCGGGCGGCAGCACCTCCACACGGGTTTCGATGCCAAGCCGCGTCCAACCCTGTGCGATGGCCTGCGCCACATCGGTATCAGACGTAAACCAGCCATTGGGGCTATGGATGGTGATGCGGAAACCATCGGGATAGCCCGCTTCACGCAGCAAAGCGCGCGCCTGATCCAGATCATAACGCGGCGGCGGCATATTGGGTGCGCGGTCGGCAACGGCGGGCGCGGCGAATTGTTCCGCCGGCATGCCTTGTCCCATCAGCAGCCGATCCACAATGCCCTGGCGATTGATCGCGAGCGAAAGCGCGCGGCGCACCCGCGCATCGCGCAAGGGGTTGCGTTCCAGAACACGGCCTTGCTTGTCGGTGACGAAGGGTGATGGATCACGCGCCGCATCGGGGAACAGATAGGCAGTACCATTGCTGGCAACACCAAAAACCGCAAGCCGCGCATCGTTGGAAAGGCGCTGCACATCCTGCACGGGGACGAAATCAATCAAATCCACATCGCCGGATAGAAGCGTTGCCACGCGCGCCCCGGCATTGCTGATGAAGCGCGTCACCACCCTTTCCCAGGGTTGCGCTTCGCCCCAATAATTGGGGTTGCGGGTGATTTCATGCCTCTCGCCCTGCGTATAGCTGACATGGCGATAGGCGCCGGTGCCAATCATGGCGCGGCCCGCGTTGAAATCAGCGAGCGTCGCATTCGCATGCAGGTTCCGCGAAACGATCATGATATTGGACAGGTCCCAATCCAGAAAGGGATTGGGTTCCCTGGTTCGGATCAGCACGCGGCGCGGTTCCGGGATTTCAATGGCGGCGATGCTGCGCACAAAGGGCGTGAAGGGGCCAGGGCTATTGGCGATGGTAGGCACACGCGCATAGGAAAAGGCGATATCTTCGGCCGTGAAGGGCGTGCCGTCGTGGAATTTGATTCCATCACGCAGCTTGAATTCCCAGGTGAGGTCATCAACGGCGCGCCAAGATTCAGCAAGGCGTGGCACCAGCCGTCCAGAGGTATCGAAATCCACCAGGGTTTCGAAAATCTGCCGCAGGATCGCGTTATTCGGGTTGGAGGAATGGTAATGCGGGTCCATGCCCGAAGGCGCGGACTGCGCGCCGATGGTCAAGTTACGCTGCGCCTGGGATGGCGTCGCCCATATTCCCAGCACACCCAGCACAAAAAATAGCGCCTTGAACCTTCCCATCCCCGTTATCCCCAAAGGTTTATGGAAGAATAACGTCGCGCCGGGCCGGCATTACGTCAAGCCGCAAGATTTACATGTTTTATGGCGCTGCGGCGCGCTTACTGAGCCCAGGTTTAAGGGAAGCTTCACCATTGCCCGAATAGGCTTCACCCTCAACAGAAGCGTCGATTCCTAACCATGAAAAACGCGCCTTTGATCTGGTCCAGGGCCCTGTCCCGTAAAACGCTGAGGTGCTGGCCGTCATTGAAGGAAGGCGCGCGCCTCACCTTTCTCAATCCTTTGTTGATATCATTCGGTTAGGCAGCCTCCCCATGACAATAACCTTGCCGCAACACCCGTCAGCAGAACCCCCGGCTGCATCGGAAGGTCGCCCCTGGCTGGAATGGAATGCCGAGGCGGATGAGCTGCAGTTTTCTGCCGCGGCGCTGTTCCTTTTGGGCGTGGCGCCATCGGAAGCGCCGGCGAATGAGATTGAGCTTGTCGCCCTGTTCAAAAAGCCGAGCCAGAGCAAATTGGCGATCGCGCTGGAAGATATTTTGACGCATGGCGAATGCCGCCCGGTTGAATTGCTGCGCAAGACCCCGGCGGGCGTGCAGCTTTTTTTGTTCAGCGGTCGTCTCGATCCTTCGCGCCCTGGGCGGCTTGTGATCGCCACTTTTGAAGACATAACGAATAGCAGCGATGGTCAACAACATCTGGCGGCCAGGGAGCGCTTCCAGAGTTTCGTCAATCTTCTCCTGCAAAACCCAACCTTTTTCGTTTCGGTCCCGCTTGGGCTGATGATGGTGACCAATGGCTTCATCATCCAGGCAAACCCGAAACTCACGGAAATTCTTGCAACCCCAATGGCAAGCCTGGTTGGAGAACCAATCTCGCGCATTCTGTCCGACAAACAGGCTTATGATTTCTACATGGAAACCGTATGGGGTGAAGGCAGTGAACATGGCGATGACCATGTGGAAACCGAATTCGAAAATGAAGATGGTACGCGGCTTTGGCTGAAGGTAGGCATTTCGCGCATTGCCGTACCCGGCGATGGTAATTCGTGCCTTTGCATCATTGAGGATATCACAAGCCGCAAAAAGCTTGAGCAGGATGTCTGGGACGGCCTGGCCGAGACGATCTCTGCCAAGGAGGCGACAGAAAATGCTGCCCGCGCCAAGGATGAATTCCTGGCGATGGTAAGCCATGAAATTCGCACCCCCCTTTCGGCGGTGATCGGCATGCAAAGACTTGCGCTGCGCGATCCGGAATTGCGTGAGAAGACTCGCAAGCATCTGGATATGGCGAAAACCAATGCCGAATTTCTGCTGGAATTGCTGAATGATATCCTCGATTTCTCGAAGATTGAGGCTGGAAAGCTGGCACTTGAATCGGTGGATTTCTCGCTCCGCAACCTTGTTGGCGATAGTGTTGCCCTGCTTGCCGAACGTGCGGAGACCAAGAATATCGCCCTTGATGTCGGCATTGATGATGAGGTGCCCGATACGCTGGAAGGCGACCCTGCCCGCATCAAGCAACTCCTGCTGAACCTGATTGGCAATGGCATCAAATTCACTGACCATGGCAGCGTTTCGCTCAGGGTCCGGCTACAGGAAAGGCAGGAGGAGAATTGCCGCATCGGCTTTGTGGTAGCGGATACCGGCATTGGCATTTCGCCCGATGCCCAGGCAAGGCTGTTCAAGAAATTCACCCAGGCTGACACCTCTACAACCAGGCGTTTTGGCGGCACCGGTCTTGGGCTTGCGATCTGCAGGCAGATTGTTGACCTGATGCAAGGCGATATTCACCTGACCAGTCAGCTCGGGCAGGGAAGCTGCTTTACCTTCACCATCCCCTTCAAGCTTGGTACCAAACCAGGCCAAAGCCGGAATGAGCAATTACGGCCGCATTCGCATCAGTTGCAGATTCTGTGCGCTGAGGATTTTCTGCCAAATCAGCTCATTATCCAGGGGCTTTTGGAAGAAATGGGCCATAGGGCTGAATTTGTGGAAAATGGCCGTAAGGCGCTGGAAGCGCTACCCCTGCGCGGCTTCGATCTGATCCTGATGGATGGCCGCATGCCGGAAATGGATGGCGCCACGGCGATCCGGCTGATCCGTTCCGGGGGTGATGGGAAATTCCACATCCCCAATTCGAATATCCATATCATCATGCTCACCGCCAATGCCGGCGATGAAAGCCGGCAATTCTACCTGTCCTGCGGCGCTGATGATTTTCTGGTCAAGCCGATTGATGAGGCGCAGCTGCACCAAAGCCTGTCCAGGGTGATTGAAAAGCGGCTTGCGGAGGGTGCCTCTCTCCTCCCATTCCTGCGCGACGATCATGATGCATTGGCGGAGATTTTCGGTATCGCCCCGGCACCGGCGGGCGCTGCGCCGGAGATCAGGCTTGCAACCTCGGCCACATCCGAAATCACGCAGACAGTGAATTTGAAGGATCGCCTCAAAAGCGCCTTGCGTGAGGATTTGCCAACCCGAATCAGCGCTCTTGATACGGCCTTTGCCATGCAGGACCTAGGCGCACTGGCACAGCTTTTTCACAGCCTGAAGGGCAGTGCGGGTTTCATCTGGCCAAGTAGTGATCTTGTGAAACTGAGTATAGAGCTGGAAAAACTGGCTGACATCAATGATTGGGACGCTGTCTCAAGGGACATATCGCGCCTGCGCGCGATGCTGGTGGAAGTGGCAAAAGGGGCCGAAGCATGAGAGCACTTGTCGTTGATGATGACATCGTATCGCGCATGGCCCTTGCTGACCTGATGCGCAGCTTCATTGAACTGAAGGTCGTTGAAGCCGTGGATGGGCTGGATGCCTGGGAAAAGCTGGAAATGGGGCCGGCCCCCATGATCTGCTGCTGCGATGTGCAAATGCCGCGCCTTTCCGGGATTGATCTGTTGAAGCGCGTGCGCGCCTCAGCGCGCCACAAGGAGATTCCATTTGTTTTGGTAACCGCGGCATCAGACCTTGATACTGTCAGAAAGGCCGTGACGCTTGGCATCAGCCATTATATCGTCAAGCCCTTTCATGCGCGTGAGGCGCGCGGATCACTGCAAAAAATCCTCAACGCCGCCTGGGAGAGGATCGCGGAACCAACCTCCGCGACATTGAATCGGCTGAATATCGCGCCGGATCAGTTGATGGCCTATCTCTACTCGCTACGCGGTCAATGCGCGGTGTTCGCGCGCGACCTCAGACGGTCCAAAAGCCTTCAGGACGTGCAGGATGTGGTCGGGCGGCTCAAGGGTTTGCATACGGGCTGTCTTACCCTTGGTCTGCATTATGCCGCCGGCCTGGTGATGCAAATACCGGATGAAAAATCCGATATCGAAAGGGTGGAACAGGCGCTGATTGAAATCGAATTGGCGATTTCCACACAGGAGGAAAGGGTCAAGGCGCGCCATAGCCTGGCCACTGGCGCCGCCCTCAAGCGGAGCGCGGTCCGGGCCTGAACCCCCTCGGGCCGCTTTCCCCAAGGGGCACGATTGTGCTTGGGTGTGGTTGCAGGAGCCAACCATGCCAAATGCCGAATCGCCCGGGCCGTCGCCAACGCGCCATACGCAAACCGCCATGCTCGCAGAAAGGGCAGCGGTTTTGCTGCTGCTGGCCTTGCTGCTCTATGGCGTCATTCGCGTGCTGGAGCCATTCGGCCTTGCCATTGCGTTTGGCGCCTTTATCGCCATCGGTACCTGGCCGCTTAGGGATGCGATGGTGAAGCGCGGTATCCCACGCAGTATCGCTGCAACCCTTATGCTCTTGGTGCTGATCCTGTCTTTGGCGATACCGGCGCTAGCGCTGACGCCGGAGTTGGGTGGGCAAATCGCGCATGCTGCAAAAGTCGCGCGCGAATTATTGGCGGGCCTGCCGGAAGCGCCGCCCACCTGGCTTTCTGGGCTTCCGTTGGTGGGTGGTGCCATCAGCAATTGGTGGCCGCAATTGCTGCATTTTCAGGGCGATTTTTCGGAATTGCTGGCGCCGTATGCCGGGCGTATCACCAGCCTTTTGGTGGATATCGGCCAGGCGGCGGCCGGGAGTGTGGTGCAAATCCTGCTCGCGCTGATTGTCGCCACTGCCTTCTGGGTCAGTGGCGACAAGCTGGCCGATGAGGTGAACGACATCGCCGCGCGCCTTGGCGGTGACACCGGGCGCAATGCGGTCAGTGCAGCCGAAGGCGCGGTGCGCGGTGTGGCCTGGGGCATTGTTGGCACCGGCATCATCCAGGCCATGCTGATGGGCATTGGCCTTGCCATTGCGGGCGTGCCTGGCGTTGGCGTCATTTCCTTCCTGACGCTGATCTTTTCCATCAGCCAGATCTTGGGACCGCTGGTGGTGGTCGCCTGGCTTGGCGCGGCGGCTTGGCTCTACAGTGAAGGTCAGATGGTTTGGGCCATTTTCATGGGGCTTTGGGGGCTGATCATGGTCTCGGGCAGCGACAATATCGTGCGGCCTTTGCTGATCAAACGCAGCAGCGAAATGCCATTATCCCTGATTATTCTTGGCGTTTTTGGCGGCTTGATCGCCTTTGGCTTCCTTGGGCTATTCATCGGCCCTGCCTTGCTTGCTGTCGCGCATGGGCTGCTCAAGGCTTGGCGCAGCGCCGAAAGCTGAAACCTACGGGGCTGGCAAAGCCCGCATCCCGCGTTATGACTAGCCCGAAGAAAGGGCAGGAGAGAGACCCCATGGCCACACGCAAGCATCGCATCGCCGTCATCCCCGGGGATGGCATTGGCAAGGAAACCACGCCCGAAGGGCTTCGCGTGCTGGATGCCGCGGCGCGGCGCTTCGGTTTTGAATTGGAACTGACGCATTACGATTGGTCCTGCGAAACCTACGCCAAGACCGGCAAGATGATGCCGGATGATGGTATGGATCGGCTGAAGGATAGCGACAGCATTTTCCTGGGCGCCGTAGGCTGGCCCGGCGTGCCGGATCATGTCTCGCTTTGGGGTTTGCTTATCCCGATCCGGCGCGGCTTCGACCAATATGTGAATCTGCGCCCATGCCGGTTGCTGCCGGGGGCGACCACGCCGCTCGCGAACCGTGGCCCCAAGGATATTGATTTTATCGTGGTGCGCGAGAATACGGAAGGCGAGTATTCGTCAAGCGGCGGGCGCATGTTTGCGGGGACGGACCGCGAATTCGTCTCCCAGGAAAGCGTCTTTACGCGCATTGGTGTGGATCGCGTGCTGCGCTATGCTTTTGAATTGGCCCAGACCCGCGCGCGCAAGAAGGTGACGAGTGCCACGAAATCCAATGGTATCACCTTCACCATGCCCTATTGGGATGAACGCTTTGCCGAAATGGCCAAGAATTATCCCGGCATCACCACGGATCAGTTCCATATTGATATTCTCTGCGCCCATTTCGTGCAGCATCCGGATTGGTTTGATGTGGTGGTCGGGTCCAACCTGTTCGGTGATATCCTGTCAGACCTTGGGCCGGCGGTGGCGGGTTCCATCGGCATTGCGGCGAGTGCCAATATCAACCCCGAAAAGCGCTTCCCTTCCATGTTCGAACCCGTGCATGGCAGCGCGCCGGATATCGCGGGCAAATTCATCTGCAACCCGATCGGGCAGATCTGGTCGGGCGCGATCATGCTGGAACACTTGGGGGAAAAGCAGGCCGCGGATGCTATCCTAGCGGTGATTGAAAAGCTGCTGGCGGAAGGTGGCCCGCGCACGCGTGACATGGGCGGGCAGGCCGGCACGGCGGATGTCGGCCGCGCGATTGCTGAAGCCGTTGCGAAATTCTGACCGGCAAAAAACGAAGGGTTCGCCGGAACAAACCGGCGAGCCCATTTTCGTAACACAATAAGCGTAGGAAGCGGCTTACCGCTCCAGGCACATGGCAACACCCATGCCGCCACCGATGCAAAGCGTCGCCAGCGCCTTCTTCGCGCCGCGCTTTTGCATCTCAAACAACAGCGTCGTCAGCACGCGCGCACCGGAAGCGCCAATCGGGTGGCCAATGGCAATGGCGCCGCCATTCACATTCACCTTGCTGGTATCCCAGCCCAGATCCTTGTTCACGGCGATGGCCTGCGCAGCGAAAGCCTCATTCGCTTCAATCAAGTCGAGATCATCAATCTTCCAACCTGCCTTGGCGAGGGCCTTGCGCGATGCTGGGATGGGGCCAGTGCCCATGATGGAAGGATCAACGCCCGCCGTCGCCCAGGAAACGATGCGCGCCAGTGGCGTGATGCCGCGCTTGGCAGCTTCGGCAGCCGTCATCACCACCACCGCCGCCGCGCCGTCATTGATGCCGGAAGCATTGCCGGCGGTGACAGACCCATCCTTGGCGAAGGCGGGGCGCAGCTTGCCCAGGATTTCCATGGTCGTATCCGGCTTCGGATATTCATCGGAGGACACAACCACATCGCCCTTGCGGCCCTTCACCGTGACCGGGGTGATTTCATCGGCGAAACGGCCTGCCGCCATCGCCTCGCCCGCCTTGCGCTGCGAGTTAAAGGCGAATTGATCCTGTTCATCGCGCGTGATCTGGAAGGCGCGGGCGACGTTTTCCGCCGTATTGCCCATGTGATAGCCATGGAAGGCATCCATCAGCCCATCACGCAGCATGGTATCCATCAGGGAAAGATCACCCATCTTCTGCCCGGCGCGGAGCTGCTGCGCATGCGGCGCCTGGGTCATGCTTTCCTGACCGCCTGCGACAACAATGCGCGCATCGCCGGTCGCGATCTGCTGCGCTGCCAAGGCAACGGCGCGCAGGCCTGAACCGCAAAGCTGGTTGATGCCAAAGGCCGTGTGTTCCACCGGAATGCCAGCATTCACGGAAGCCTGCCGCGCCGGGTTCTGCCCCGCACCGGCGGCGAGAATCTGGCCCAGAATCACCTCATCCACTTCCGCGCCCTCAATACGGGCGCGTTCCATGGCGGCCTTGATGGCAACCGTGCCCAGCGCGTGCGCGGGCAGAGAGGCAAAAGCCCCGTTGAAAGCGCCAACCGGCGTACGGGCGGCAGAAGCGATGACGATTTCAGTCATTGGGGGGATATCCTTCCTCAAGAATGGGTCATTTGCAGCTTGGTATCACAAACCGCGCATCCAGTCGCGCAAGGGCTGCCACAGCGCGGTTTCGGCCGCAACGCCGGCGACCATGCCGATATGCCCCGCCGGCGCCATATGCAGCTTGACCTGACGCAAGCGGCCGGTCAGCGCCAGGGCAGAGGCTGGCGGCACAATGCGGTCCCGATGCGGAATGGCGGCGAAGGCGGGGCCCTGCCAAAAGGCCGGGTCCACCACCTGCCCGGCGACGCGCCACGCAAGACTCGCCGGTTCATTCCGCCCATACCAGCCGCCAACGCATTGCCGCGCCACCGGGGCGGCCAGGGGCACGCCATCATTCAGCCAATCCTCCAGCGCGACGAAGCGTCGCGCGGCGGGGGATGCCTGATCAAGCCGACCGAAAGCCCGGAACTTTTCAGCAATGCCAAAGGGATCGAGGCTGGCAAACAGGGTTTGCAGCACATCCACCGGCAGCGCGCCGGTTGGTTCCATGAGCGCCTCCAGCCCCGGCAGGGCAGCAGCCGCGGCGCGGGCGCGCGCTTCGCCATCCGGCCCGGCATGAAAATCCCAAGGGGTCGCCAGCAATGCCAGGCCGCGCACCAAATCCGGCCGACGCAGCGCGAGTGCCAAGCCAAGCAAGCCTCCCATGCAATAGCCGGCCAGGATTACCGGCCCCGGCGCGGCCATCAGCGCGCGTTCCAGCCGCCCAGCGATGTAATCCGTCAGGGTGAAGTGCCGTTCGGCCTCACCGGGCCAGCCCCAATCGAGCAAAAGGGTGCGAAACCCCTGCCCCGGCAGCCAGCGCAGCAGGGATGCTTCAGGCATCAGATCAAGCACATAGGCGCGGTTCACCAGCGAAGGCACAAAGACCACGCAGGGCCCCTGCCCGCCATAATCCAGCAATCTGCTGTCTTCCTCGGCCCAAATCGCCGGCACTGGCGGCGCCTGACGCTCAAACGGATGGCGCCGATAGGCCGCGAGCCCCGCCACCAGCGCCCGATCCGCCCGCAGCAGCCGGTTCAGAACCGCGCCGCGAAACGCCTCAGGCGCGTGGCCTGCGCTGGCGAGGGCGGCGCTGATTCGCGCGGCTTCCGCCTGCCCCGCTTTCGAGATCGGCCAGGCGCCGTTCCAGGGTGGCGAGCCGTTCGGCCATGGCATCCCGGGCAGCGCCCCCGCTGCCGCCATGGCCCGTATCCCCGCCAGCCCCAGATGGAGCGGCAGCGGGCGCGGGCCGCGGCGGCGAAGCGGCGCTGTCATGCGGCGCGCCACCCGGCGTGAAGGGCTTGCTGAATTGCGCTGCCGCCCGGAACCAGGCCGCACCTAGCGAGGCGAAAGCGGCCCATCTTTCGGCCAATTCCGTATCGGCGGCGAGGCCGGCCACCTCGCTCTGCCAGAGCGCGATCCAGTCTTCCGCAAGCTTTTCGAGATCCTCGGGGCCAGCCATCGCTTAGGCTTATAACCGCATCCGCCCAGGCGCGATATGACCAGAAGGGCGCGTTTTTGCACTGCAACAGGCTTTCGCTTTGCGTTATGTAACGTGCTAGGTCCAATCCAGAACCGCAAAAGCCGAGGCAAGCACCCATGTCTGGTCGTCAATCCCCCGAATCCGGCGAGCAGAAGGCGCTGCCCCCGATTGTTGTCAAGAAATACGCGAATCGGCGGCTCTACAACACTGAAACCTCATCCTATGTCACTTTGGATGATCTGGCCGCCATGGTTCGCGACGGCCGGGATTTCGTGGTTTATGACGCCAAATCCGGCGAAGACCTGACCCGCAGCGTGCTGACGCAAATCATCGTGGAACAGGAGGGCAAGGGGCAGAATATGTTGCCCACCTCGGTCCTCCGGCAATTGATCGGGCTTTATGGCGATAATCTGCAATCGCTCGTGCCGCGCTATCTGGAAGCGGCCATGGCATCCTTCTCGCAGCAACAGGAACAGATGCGCGATACGCTGAGCAAGACCATGAGCGGCTTCATGCCCTTCCCGTCGAGTGTTTCGGATATGCAGGAAGTCAGCAAACAGAATATCGCCATGATGGAACGCGCGATGAGTTTGTTTACCCCTTTCGCGCGACGCGAGGAAAACGCCCCGAGCGATGAAACCGAGGCGTTAAAGAAAGAAATTGAGACACTGCGCGGCGAATTGGCGGCGCTGAAATCGCGCAACAAGGGCTGATGGCGTTGTTTTTTTGAGGCGCATCTTCACCGCTTGATCATCTATGCCACGCATAATCCGCACTCAGTACGGGGCATGATGCCCCGCTGAGGAATCGGGTTGATGGACAGCATCGTCGAAATTGCAGAATCATTCCGGCAGGGTGAGACCGGGATCGCCGAAGTGGTCTCCACCCAAAGGGCCAATGCCGCCGATAAGCATGTAGGTGCCCGCATTCGCGAAAGGCGCACCATGCTTGGCCTGTCGCAACAGCAATTGGCCAAGATGATCGGCGTCACCTATCAGCAGGCGCATAAATATGAACGCGGGCTGAACCGCATTTCCGCCGGCCGGCTTTACGGCATTGCGCAGGTTTTGGGCGTGCCGATTTCCTGGTTCTTTGAAGGGCTGAAATCCGAAACCGCCGATCCTTCCATGTCTCAGCGCCAGCGCATGTGCCTGGAACTCGCGCGCAATTTTGCGCTGATTGACAATGACAAGCACCAGGAAGCGCTGAGCCAAATGGCGCGCGCCTTGGCTGCCCAGGCCCAGGCCGTGGCGCGGAGCGGTGTGGCGGGCGAATAAGCGCGCTTTCGCCTTTGGGGGCTGATTCCAACGCCCCCCAATCCCGGCTAGATTCGGCCCATGGACGAATCCCGGCCGAATAACATCCCCGAATATGGCGTCGCCGATCTGGCCGGCGCCATTCGCCGTACGCTGGAAGGCGCTTTTGGGCGGGTTCGCCTGCGCGGTGAAATCACCGAAATGAAGCGCTATCCTTCCGGGCATATCTATCTGTCGCTCAAGGATCAGGAAGCGAAGATCGAAGCCGTTATATGGAAAGGCTCGGTGCGCAGTATCGGCACCATGCCGGAAAACGGCGTGGAGATGATCGCGACGGGCCGCATTTCCACCTATGCAGATCGGTCAAAATATCAGCTGGTGATTGAAAGGCTCGAATATGCCGGCGAAGGCGCGCTGCTGGCGCGGATTGAAGCGCTGCGCAAACGCCTGCTGGAAGAAGGGCTGTTTGATGAGGCCCGCAAGCGCCCCTTGCCGCTTTTGCCGCGCGTGATTGGCGTAATCACCAGCGAAAAAGGCGCTGTCATTCAGGATATTCGCACCACCATCGCGCGGCGCTTTCCACGCCATATCCTGCTTTGGCCGGTCGCGGTGCAGGGCCAGGGCGCAGCGGAACAGATTGCCGCCGCCATCAGGGGTTTTTCCGCCCTGCCAGCCGGTGGCGCCGTGCCGCGCCCCGATGTGCTGATTGTCGCGCGCGGCGGCGGCAGCCTGGAAGACCTGATGGCCTTCAATGAGGAAATCGTCATCCGCGCCGCGGCTGAAAGCTCGATACCGCTGATTTCCGCCGTGGGGCATGAAACCGACACCACGCTGATTGATTACGCGTCCGACCGCCGCGCACCGACGCCGACCGCCGCCGCTGAATTGGCCGTGCCCGCGCGGGCAGAGCTTTCCGCCGCGCTGATGCAAACCGGGGCGAGGCTTGGCCAGGCTGCGTCGGGTTTGGTGAATGCCGCACGGCTTCGGCTGCTCCGCGCCGAACGTGGCTTGCCGGATGTGCCGGCGCGGCTCGCGCAATCGCGCCAACGCCTGGATGATTGGGGCGAAAGACTGCCGCGCGCTGCCGGCACAAGCATCGCCACGCGGGCGCAGCGGCTTGGCGCGATCCGCATTCCCCATCCTCGCGAAGGCATTCTGGCGCGCCGCGCGGCGGTTGAAGCGCTCGGCCTTCGCCTTGGCAGCGCCTGGGCGCGGCGGCGCGATGGGCTGGCTGGGGCGCCGGGCCTTACGCGGCTTTCGGCGGCGCCGGTACTGGCGACGCTCCGCCAGCGGCGGACCCAATTGGAGGGGCTGGCTGCAAGGCTGGAAAGTGCTTCCTATACCTCGGTTTTGGCGCGCGGCTTTGCCTTGGTGCGCGATGCCAAGGGCGCGCCGGTGGTGGCGGCAGGCGCGATTGCCCCCGGCCAGCCCTTGCGCCTGACCTTCGCCGATGGCGAAGTGGGGGTCAGTGCCGATGGCACGCGCCAAGGACGCCTATTGTGATGAATGCCCTGCCTCGTCGGCTGCTATTGGCTGCACCTGCCCTGCTGCTGGCCGCACCCGCCCGCGCTGTAACCTTGAATGAGGCCGCGCTGACCCAGGGTGGCTTTGTGCTGGGCCGTGCCGCGCCGGGGACCAGGCTCGCGCTGGATGGCAAGGCGGTCAGGGTCTCGCCGGCGGGGCAATTTGCCTTTGGCTTCGGGCGCGATCATGCCGCGCAGGCCCGGCTGGCCATCACGGCCCCGAATGGCACGACGGAAACTCGTTTGCTGAACATCGCCAAGCGCGCCTGGCCGACCGAGAGCATTTCCGGCCTGCCCCCAGCCCAAGTGACGCCCGATGCTGAAACCCTGGCGCGCATTGCCCGCGAAAGGGAAAAACTGGGCGCGGTGCGGGCGGTTGAAACCGCCCTGACGGGCTTTGCCGAGGGTTTTATCCGCCCCGCCCCTGGACGGATTTCCGGCGTGTTTGGCAGCCAGAGGATCTTGAACGGCCAGCCACGCCAGCCCCATTACGGGCTGGATTTCGCTGCCCCCACCGGCACGCCGGTGCTGGCCTGTGCCGCCGGGCGCGTCACCCTGGCCGATGAGTTTCATTTCTTTGGCAAATTGATCGTGCTGGATCATGGGCATGGGGTAAATTCGCTTTACGCCCATTTGTCCGAGGTCTCGGTACGGGAGGGGGAGAGCATCGCCAAGGCGCAAAGGATCGGCGCCATTGGCATGACGGGCCGCGTGACCGGGCCCCATTTGCATTTCAGCCTGTCCTGGTTCCTGCAATGGCTGGACCCGCAGCCGGTCGTGCTGCCCGCCTGAAGTTGCGCCCGATACGGGTGGGCGGCATATTGCTGCAAAGCATACTCTAATTTCGGGATTTTTGGGAATGCAGGGCCTGCCGCAGATCATCAGCCTGGTGCCGCAGACCGGTCTGCAATTCATCGACATCCGGTTCAATCTGGACCGCCTGCCGCGCGCGCCGCGTTCCTTCTGGGAACAGCCGCTGCCCCCCGGTGCTGAACCGGCGAGCGGCGAGTTGGTTAATCTGCGGCGCCTCACGGAAAACGGCGAAGGCGCGCTGCTGGACCCGATCAGTGGCCGCAGCCCGCCAGATGAGGAAATCTATCAGATCGGTCGCGGCCAGGCTTTGGAATTCATCCTGGGGCGCTGGTTGCCGCTGCCCTATTTTCGTGTGGCTGCGGTGGGTGCCTCGGGCCAGGAAGTCTATGACAAGGGGCCGACCAATTGGGCGCGGCTGCGCATCACGGCGTTGTCCGCGCCGGATCAGGAAGGCCATACGCATCATGCTGTGCTGGCCTTTGATACGGCACTGCGCGCGCGTGAAGAAGGCCGCCCCTATACAGCGATTTCGCCCGCGGATAGCGAACGCGCCGGCGAATTCGCCTTTGTGTCGGATCGGGAACAGACCAGTTGGTTCATGAACGAACCTTGGCTGATCCAGTGGCTGGAAGAAATCCTGCAGGAAATGCGCTTGGCCAGTGGCCGGCGCCTTCGGCCCGAGGATGAGCAACGCGCCTGCGAACATTGGGCGCGCTATATCACGCTGCTGGAATTGCTGACCGAAGCGCGCATCCTGCCACGCGTGAAGCTGGTGGATGTGGTGTCCAACAGTAAATCCTATGAACCGATCAATGTTGATCTGGTATTGGATATCGGCAATGCGCGCACTTGCGGCATTCTGGTGGAAGATGAACGCGACAGCCGGCTTAATCTGAACAACAGCTATCCCCTGAAACTGCGAGATTTGAGTGCGCCGGAATTGGGTTATGCCTTTCCCTTCGAAAGCCGCGTTGAATTTGCGCGTGCGAGTTTCGGCAAGGATGCACTCAGCCGTCGTTCCGGGCGCGGCAATGCCTTTCAATGGCTGAGCCCGGTGCGCATCGGCCCCGAAGCCGTGCGGCTTTCTGCTGCCGCGCGCGGCAATGAGGGGGCGACGGGGCTTTCATCGCCCAAGCGCTATCTTTGGGATGAAAGGGCCACAACGCAGGTCTGGCGCTTCAATGGCATGGCCGCGGATGGCGTGACCACGGAACCGCCGGTAAGTGGCAGCTTCATGGCTTGGGTGACGGAAGAAGGCGAAGTGCTGCGCGCCAAGCCGCGTGGCCGTGGTGGCGCGCCGCGCCAACCTGCCGTGCGTGCGCGCTTCAGCCGTTCATCGCTGATGAGCTTCCTGCTCGCGGAAATCCTGTTGCAGGCACTGTCACAAATCAATTCGGTCGAAACCCGCTATGCGCGGAGCTTCCCGGATGTGCCGCGACGGCTGCGGCGCATTTTGCTGACCATGCCGCCGGCCATGGCACTGGCCGAACAGCGGATTTTTCGCCATCGTGCCGAAGCTGCCGTGCGCCTGGCTTGGGATATGATGGGCTGGGGCAATGCGGCACCTGGCGCCGCTGCACCACCGCCGGAACCACGCATCATCGCCAATTTGGATGAGGCGACGGCGACGCAGCTGGTCTTCCTGTACACCGAAGCAAGCCAGCGTTTGCGTGGCGATCCTGCGAGCTTCTTTGCGCTGACCGGGCGCGCGCGCGAAGGCTATGGCAAGGCGCCATCGCTGCGTGTGGCGAGCATTGATATTGGTGGCGGCACCACGGATTTGATGATCTGCACCTATTCCGCCGAAGCCGGACAGGAAATTGAACCGCATCAGAATTTCCGCGAGGGTTTCCGCATTGCGGGTGATGAGGTGTTGCAGGAGGTCATTCAAAGCATCGTCCTGCCGCAGTTGGAAGAAAGCCTGCGTGTGGCCGGGGCGCGTGACCCAAAGGCGTTGCTGCGTGAAGTGCTGGGTGGTGATCGCGGGGCGCAAAGCGAATTGGAACGGCATTTGCGCCGGCAATTCGTGACACAAGTGCTGGAACCGACCGGGCTTGCGATCCTGCATGGCTACGAAAAGATAGATGAACGCGCGAGCGGTGAATTTCTCCGTGAGAAGCTGGCGTCCATCCTTCAGGGTCGCGATGTGGCGGCGCCCTTGCGTTACTTCGAACAACAGGCAGCGCGTGCCGGGGCTTCCGGATTCCAATTGCTGGAAGCGGAAATGGCCGCCGCCGCAGGCAGTGTGGATGCGATTGTGCAGGCAGCGCTTGGCCAGGTGATCGCTGATCTCTGCGAAGTTGTTTATGCCTTTGATTGCGATTGGCTGCTGCTGTCTGGCCGGCCATCCAGGCTGCGCGCGATATTTGACATGGTGCTGGCGAAGATGCCCGTGCCGCCACATCGCATTGTCGGCATGCATCGCTATCGCGCCGGAAGCTGGTATCCCTTCCGCGATTCCGCCGGGCGCGTGGATGATCCGAAAACCACGGCAGCGGTTGGCGCCATGCTCTGCGCCGTGGCGGAAGGGCGTTTAGAAAATTTCCTGATGCGCACAAGCAGGCTTGCCATGCGTTCGACCGCCAAATACCTCGGACGGATGGAAATTTCGGGGCAGATTCTTCGGCAAAATGTGCTGCTGCAAGACCCGGATGCGGCACTGCCCAAGGCGCCGGGTGCATCGCAGGATGTGAAATTCACCATGGAGTTCCGTGCGCCGGTTTTTCTTGGCTTCCGTCAACTGGATCTGGAGCGCTGGACCGCGAGCCGGCTTTACATTCTGGAATATGCCAATCCCGATAACGTGCCGCGGCTGAAACTGCCCTTGAAGCTTGCCATTCAGCGCGCCGAAATAGACCCCGAAAGCGCGGATGCCGAGGAATTGCGGGAGGATTTCAGTATAGACGAGATCCTGGATGCGGAGGGCGATCCGCAGCATCGCGGCATTGTACGACTGCGCCTGCAAACCGAACGCAGTGAGGCTGGCTATTGGCGCGATACCGGCGCGCTTTCGGTGCCGTGAGGATCAGGCAATGACAACACCGAATGCCGAAAACGAAGCCCTGGCGCAAAGCTGCGATGCGGTGGCGGATGCCGCGCATGGGGCCATTGAATGGATCGCCCAGGCCGGCGATGTGGTGCGCGAAGAAGGCCCTGCCTTGGCGCGCGATTTCCGGCGCGAAGGCTTGCGCGCGCGCAAGCTTGCCAATGCTGCACGCCGGCCCATGTGCGTTTCCGTCTTTGGCCCAAGCCAACAGGGGAAAAGTTATCTGATCGCCTCCCTGGCGCGGAAGGAAGGCAAGCCAACCACGATCCGCTTTGGGGAGGAGTTGCGCGGCTTCAACCGCGACATCAACCCCGATGGTGGTAAGGAATCAACCGGCCTTGTGACGCGCTTCACGACACGCCCGGTGAACGGCCTGCCTGGCATGCCTGTGGTCTGCCGCATGCTGTCTGAAACCGACATCGTGAAAATCATGGCGAATGCCTTCATGGAGGATTTTGACCGTGACACGGTGATCCCGCTTGATGGCGCCGTAATCGAAGCGAGCCTTGCCAAAGCCCGCGCGAAGGCTGCGCCGGTGGCGGTAGGACGGCTGAATGAAGATGATATCTATGATCTGTTCGAGTATTTCGAACGCTATTTCCTGAACCATCCGACGCATCTGGCGCTGAAGCCAGGTGCCTGGCGGGAAATTGAAAGCCTGGCGCCGCGTCTTGCCATTGCGGATCGGGTGGAGCTTTACGGCTTGCTTTGGAACACTACGCCAACCATGACAGCGACCGCACTGAAATTGGTGCAGGCTCTGGCGCAGCTCGATTTTCCGGAAGAAGCCTGCTGCCCGATGCTGGCGGTCGAGCCCAAGGCGCAAAGCATTATTGATGTCGAAACCATGTCCCTTCTCGGCAAGGGCGATGGCGACCCCGTGCCGGTGGCTACCCGCGCCGGGCGGCGCGCGGAATTGCCGCGCGCGGTGCTCACGGCCGTTGTGGCCGAATTGCAGTTGCAGCTTGAAGACAAGCCCTTTGATTTTTTTGACTACACCGATCTGCTCGATTTTCCCGGTGCACGCGGACGCGAGAAATACAACGCCGCCAAGGCCGAGGAAGTGGCGCAGAGCGATCTTTTCATGCTGCTCAGGCGCGGCAAGGTTGCTTATCTCTATCAGCGCTATCTGGCGGAACAGGAACTGACTTCCATGTTGCTCTGCCTGAAGCACAGCAATCAGGAAGTGCGCACCGTGCCCGCCATGGTGCGGAACTGGATTGATGGCACGCATGGCGCCACGCCAGAGGCACGAAAGGGCCAGGATGTCGCCTTGTTTCTGGTGCTCACTATGTTCGACATGGAATTTGAGATCAAAGGCGGCGCCGAAGACAATGTGGAACGCTGGTCCACCAGGTTAAAGACGACAATTTTCGAATTCCTGGGTCTTGGCCATGATTGGCCATCGGAATGGGTGCCGGGCCAGCCTTTCAATAATACGTTTTGGCTGCGTAACCCTGAAGTGCTGAACAAGGGACTTTTGGACTATGACGCCAATGGGCGCGAGGCGAGCTTCCGCGATCCGGCGCGGGTAGCGCAATTGAAAGCGAATTTCCTTGCCAATCCGGATGTGCAAAAGCATTTCGCTGATCCCGAACGCGCCTGGGAAGCGGGCATGGCGTTGAATGATGGCGGCATTGGCTATCTTTCCGAAAAGCTCCGCCCGGTCTGCAATCCTGCGCTCAAGCGCCGTCAGGTGCAGGGACAATTGGGTGATCTTGCCAAGCGCATGGCGGGAAGGCTGGAAGGCTATCATGTCTCCGGCGATCTGGACGCCGAATTGGCCAAGCGTCGGGCGGAAGCGCGGCTGGTCGGGCGGCAACTACTCGCTTGCGCGGAAGCTCAGGCTTTTGGGTTGTTGCTGCGCGAATTGCAGGTGCAGGGCGAAACCCTGGCCGAACTGTTCCGCCGCCAGCAATTGGCTGCGGCCGAAACACCTTCTGCCGTAACCGCGCCAGTCGGGCGCAAGACCACGGCGCGGGAATTGCGGAGCGAATTTGAAGCACTGTTTGAAGATGATCCCGCACCCGCTGCCCCGGTTGAAGAAGCGGAAGAAGGCCCGCGCGATCAGGCTGATCTTTTTGCGGAGGCTGCGGTGGCGGAATGGTTGCAGAATATGCACCGCTTCGCTGCGCGCAATGACAGCCCTGAATTGTTCCGCATGGACCGCGAAGCCATTGCGACATTGGTTGCGCAGCTTGCTGCCGCCGCACGTCGCTTGAAGCTGCGCGAAAACATCGCAACGCGCATGAGGACCGAGGCCGCCTATAATGAATCCATGGCCAATCGGCTGCTGAAACCAGTGATGATTGCCGAACGCGCGATCAATGATTTCGTCACCTGGATGGGTTTTGACAGGATGCCGATTGAAGCCCGCCCCAAGGCCGGGCGTGAAGGGCGCAGCATTTTCATCCGCCCGCCAGCGCCTGCCGATGACATGCCGCGGCTTTCCGAAACGCCCATTGCCTATGACGCTGCGTTTTACGTTGACTGGGCGGTCGCTTTTGTGCGGCTGGTGGAAGACAATGTGCGTGGCGCGGGCGGTGCGATGGTGGATGAAAAATCCAATGCCCGTCTCGGCAGCCTGCTGAGTGGGCTCCGGAAGGCAGCCGCCTGAGACATGCAACCTAAAGGCCGCACCACATGAATCTGCGTGTTGAAAATGATCGGCGCCTTTCCCTTGGCCATGCGCGCATCACCATTGCCGGCCTGCAAGTGCCGGCTGATGGTGGCTTTCGGATCATGCGCGAAGGCTATGCTGCGGCCAATCTTGGGCGGCGTGGCTGGCAGGTGCAGGAAGAAAAACTGACCCCGGTGGAAATTCGCCAGGAAGGGGCGGACACTGTTCTAGTGCTTGGGCCACGGCTGACGCGGCATCTGGAACCTGGCCCGCTGGTTTTTCTTTTGCCTGCGACAGGTTTGGAAACAAGCCTGTTCTGGCCAGATGATATTGATGTCTTCGACGGTGACTTACCGCCCGAACCGGTCATGCCGCGAGAGCCGGAAGTAGCGCCAAAGCCCCCCCCGATTGCCGCAGCACCGCCCGCGCCTCCGACTACGCCAGCGCCGCGCGAAGATGTGGCGGTGACGACAGCAGAGCCAAGCCAATCGCGCACGCCATTGCTGGCAGGGATAGGGCTACTGTTGCTGGCCGTGATTGGCGGCGCTGCGTGGTGGTTCACCTCAGCACCACAACCTGCACCCATCGCAGCACCTGCGCCGACGCCGCCTGCACCGCAAGTGCCAGCGCCAACACCGCCGGCACCACCACCCGCACCGGTCACAGCGGAACGGCCATGGCTTGAACGCAGCGATGGCATGAGCTTGCGTGATCTGGTGCAATCTGCCTCGGATGCTGCCGCGATCCATGCCGCCGCGCTCAGGCGTCAGGCAGCCGGGCGGCATGATGATGCGCTGGTATTGTTTGAAGAAGCGGGCGAACGCGGACATGCGCCGGCGCTAACCGCCGTGGCGCGTTTGTATGACCCGATTGGCTTTGTCGCCGGCCGCCCCTTCCGCGCACCTGATCCGCGTGCGGCGGCGCGCTATTATCGCGATGCGGTGCAGAAGGGTGATGCGGCGGCAGCGGCACCGCGTGCTGCACTCAAGACCTGGCTGGAAGAACAAGCGCGTGCGGGCAATGGCACGGCGGAAAGCGCGCTCAAGGAATTCTGGCAATGATGTTGCGTCGTGCAGCTTTGGTGCTGGTGCTTGGCCTGTTCTGCATCGGGCCAGTGGCGGAAGTCAGCGCGCAGCAGGCGGCACGGCAACCGCTACTGATGGAAGGGCGCAGCGCGTTATTCCAGCGCGTGATCTTACGCCCAGGCGCGCGGCTGGCGGAACGGCCGGATGCAAACGCGCCTGCGCAGCCAACGCCAGGCTTTGGCGTGTTCTACGTCTATGCACGGCAGGGCAGTGGGGCTGATGCCTGGCTTGAGATTGGCGCCGCGCAGGATGGCCGCACGCAGGGTTGGGTGCGCGCGGAACGTACGATTGATTGGAAGCAGACCATGGTGCTGGCTTTCAACAATCCCGCCGGGCGCGAACGCGCCATGTTCTTCCGCGAAGCTGAAACACCGCGCGCACTATGGTTGAATACACGCGGCGGTGCGGCGGAAGCCGCGCGGCTGCGCGAAGCGGCGCGCGCCAATACCGAAGGCCCAGTGATTGCGCTGGAACCTGAGAATTTCATTGATATCACGCGGCAATTCTATCTGCTGCCGATCATCTCGGCCCAGCGCGTGGAAAATGAAGCGGCGCAGGAAGCGCGGCTGCTGGAGGTGATTTCAGCCCCCGCTCAAGCCGCACCACCGCCGCCTGCTGATCCGGATGCGCTCCGCAATTATCGCGGTGCGGTGGTTTTTGTGGTGGATACCACCATTAGCATGGGGCCTTATATTGAACGCACGCGGGAAGCGCTGAAGCGCGTGGTGGATCGCATTCGTGATACCGCCGTGCGTGACAATTTCCGCTTCGGCATGGTCGCCTTCCGCGACCATATGGGCGGCAATCCCAGGCTTGAATATGTCACGCGCATGGTGTCCCTGCCTGATCTGGCCGAGGCTTCGGATGCGATCCTGCCGCGCCTGTCCCAATTGGCCGAAGCACGCGAGAGCAATGAAGGCTTTGATGAGGATTCTCTCGCTGGCATCAAGCTCGCCTTGGATGAGGTTCCCTGGCAGCAATATGGCGGGCGCTTTGTCATTCTTATCACGGATGCCGGCGCGCGCGATGCGAAGGACCCGCGCGGGCAGACGCAAATGGGCCCGGAAGAAATGCGCCAATTGGCGCAGTCTGAGGCAAAGCAGGTTGCGATCTACGCCATTCATCTGAAGACCCCTGAAGGGCGCAACAACCACGCGCGGGCTGAACGGCAATACCGTGAACTGACGCGCTTCGGCGCGGCGGGGGAGCTTTATTACCCAATCAATGAGGGCAACCTGAACCAATTCGGCCAGACCGTGGATGGGCTGACAGACGCGCTGCTGGCGCAAGTGGCTGCCGCCGTCGGGCGGCCCATTGCGGGCATCCGCGCGCCGCAGAGCGCGGCGGAAAGGCGCCTTTCGGAACAGGCGGAGATTGTCGGCACGGCCATGCGGCTTTCCTATCTGGGACGTGAGCGGCAACAAACCGCGCCTGATGTGGTGCGAAGCTTTGTGCTGGATCAGGAATTGAACCCTGCCGATCCGCGCCCCGAAAAACGGCCCTTGGATGTGCGCGTATTGCTCACGCGCAATCAGCTTTCTGATCTGGCAACGACCTTGCGCAATATCATCCAGGCGCAAGCGGCAGCGCGGCTTTCACCGGAAAGCTTTTTTGAGCGTGTGCGCGCTGCCGCCGCCGCGACCGCGCGTGACCCGCGCCGCATGGCGGAATTTCAGCGCCTTGGCGGGGCTTTTGGTGAATTCCTCCAGGATCTGCCCTATCAAAGCCAGATCATGGAATTCACGCAGGAAGAATGGAACAGCATGGGCGCTGGGCGGCGCACTGAAATCGTCAATGCGCTGGAAGCGAAGCTGCGCCTTTTTGAGGAATTCAATCGCCAGCCCTCCCTTTGGGTAAGTTTCGATGGCGGGCGCAATCCTGGTGAGGCGATGTATCCCGTGCCGCTGGATGCGCTGCCCTGAGGGCATGCATGAACCAAAACGCGCCGACCTTGTTGCTGCAAGATGTAGTTATCCGCCATCAGGCACCAGGCGGCGCGCCTGGTTTTGAATTGGTGGTCGAAGCCTTCTGCATCGCGCGTGGCGAGGCTTTGGCGCTGGTGGGGTCTTCCGGTTCTGGCAAATCCACCTTGCTCGATCTGCTGGCCTTGGCGCGGCGCCCCGCAAGTGCCGCGCAATTCCTGCTGACGCCGCGCGATGGCACGGCAATTGATCTGGCTGCACTGTGGCGCGCCCGCAATGAAAATCGCCTCACCGCCATTCGTGCCGCGCATTTCGGCTATGTATTGCAAACGGGTGGGTTGCTGCCGTTTCTATCCGTGCGTCGCAATATTGCGCTGAGCCAGGCTGTGCTGGGCCGGCCTGATCCCGCGCATATCGAAGCCTTGGCAGCGCGGCTTGAAATTGCGGCTTTGCTGGACAGGACGCCTGCGTCGCTCTCCGTTGGGCAAAGGCAGCGTGTCGCGATTGCGCGCGCCTTGGCGCATCGCCCGGAAATCCTGCTGGCAGATGAACCAACGGCGAGTGTTCATCCCGCCTTGGCCGATACGGTGATGGCGCTGCTGCTGGAACAGGCGCGCGAACAGGATACGGCGCTGATCCTGGCAACGCATGATCCTGACCGCGCTGCGCGGCATGGTTTTACGCTGCTGCCGATCCAGACGGAAGCGAGCCAAGGTGCCGGGCGTTCCTGGCTTAGCCGCGCAAGGGCAGACGTGCCGGCATGAGAAGACATACCGGGCTGCTGGCAGGGCTTTCGCTGCGTGATCTTTTGCATGAACGCACCCTGGCGCTTTGTTCCCTGATCGCCCTGGCGGCGGTGCTGGCGCCGCTGATTGTGCTGTTTGGCTTGAAGCAGGGTGTGATTGATGGCCTGCGGGCGGAGCTGATTGATAATCCGCGCAGCCGCATGGTGGTGAATGCGGCCAATCGCAATTTCGATGCGGCGTTCCTCACGCGCCTTGCCGCGCGGCCTGATATCGCTTTCGTCATTCCGCGTGTTCGCAGCCTGAATACCGAAGCGCGGTTTGAAAACCCAGCACGCCCGGGCACGGTGCTGCGCGCGGAATTGCTTGCCACCGCCGCGGGCGATCCCTTGCTGCAGGGCCTGCCCAGCATCGCGCCGCGCCAGATCATCCCAAGCGCTTCCTTCGCGGCGCGGCTTGATCTGCAAACCGGCATGCAGGTGACGCTGCGTGCCATTCGCGGTGATGCCAGCGCGCGGGAAGTCTTGAATCTGCCGGTCACGGTCGCGGCCATCGCGCCGCCGAGTGCCTTTGGGCGAGATGGTGTTTTTGTGGATCTGAAGACACTGCTGCTGGTGGATGGCTTCACCGATGGCACGCTGCCAGCCACCACAAACCCCACCGATATCGCGGATGATCCGACGCGGATTTTTGCCGGCTTTCGTGCCCATGCGCGGCGGCTGGAAGATGTTACGCGCATAGACCATGATCTACGCCGCGATGGCGTGGAGGTTGAAACGTTGGCGGAACAGGTGGCCGGCTTGCTCAGCCTTGATCGCAGCCTGACGCTGCTATTTACCTTGCTCGCGGGTTTGGGTGGTCTTGGGTATCTCGTGTCGCTTGGGGTTGGGCTTTATGCCAATGTGGAACGCAAACAGCGTGATCTTTCGCTGCTGCGGCTGATTGGGCTTTCGCGGCGTGATCTTGTGGTATTTCCGCTTTTGCAGGCGCTGATCATCGCGGCTACGGGCGCGGCCTTGGCGGGGTTGTTGGCGCTGGGTGTGGCAGGGCTGGTTAATCGCTTGCCGCTTGGTGGTGCCAATCCTGCGGGCGGGCGCGCCCTTTGTGTCATTGCGGTGGAGCATCTTTTGCTCGCGCTGCTTGTCAGCCTTTTGGGCGCGGCGCTATCCGCCGCTTTTGCCGGGTATCGCGCCGCCCGGATCGAACCTGCAGAGGGGCTTCGCGATGCGTAAGCTAATCATTGCCTTGATCACCATGGCAACAACCCTGCCACAAGCCGGTCGGGCGCAGGAAAGATGGGCGGCGGAATTCTGGAACCCAAAGCCCATCCCCGATGATCTGATCCTGCCCATGCCCTGCGGCGGCGCCATGGTATTCCGCCCGGTGCCAACACCGCTCGGACAGGGTTTGCTTGCCGATCGGCCGGCCATGTTGGGTCAGTCCGATGCGGCAACCAATTACAGTGAATTTCTGCGCCAGAGCTTCATCGCCGGCCCGTTTCGCGGCAGCGATGCCGCTGCACCGCCGCGCTATTACATCGGCAAATATGAGGTGACGCGCGATCAATATAGCGCTGTCACCAGTGAAACCTGCCCCACCCCCGCCACCGCCGGCCGCCTGCCGCAAGCGGATGTTGCCTGGCATGAGGCGATTGGCTTCACGCTGCGGTATTCCGCCTGGCTTGCCCGCAATGCGCGTGATGCCTTGCCGATGCGTGATGATGCGCGCGCCTTTGTGCGCCTGCCGACGGAAGATGAATGGGAATTCGCTGCGCGCGGCGGTGCGGCGGTATCAGAAGCGGATTTCAGCGCGCGTGTATTCCCCATGCCGGAAGGCATGCAGCGCCATGTCTGGTTTCAGGGTACGCGATCCTCAGGCGGGCGCGTGCGGCCCATTGGCATGCTGGAACCCAATCCGCTTGGGGTTTTCGATATCCTCGGAAATGTCGCGGAATGGGTGCTGGAACCCTATCGGCTCAATCGCGTTGGGCGGCCTCATGGCCAGGCCGGCGGCATGGTGGCGCGTGGTGGGGATTTCCTGACGCCGGAAGATCAAATCCGTTCAAGCCTGCGCGTGGAATTGCCGCCGCTTGATCGCAATGGCGAAGCACTGCGGCTGCGCAGCCTTGGCTTTCGCCCGGTGCTTGCTTTGGTTGCGACAAGCAGCGATCAGCGCCCCGCACAATTGCGCGCGGCGTTTGAAGCTGAAGCGCAATCGCGTGGCAGCGCCAGCGATGATCCGGCGCGGCTGTTGGAAGTGTTGAAGAATGACACGCCAGACCCGGCGCTGCGCCAGGGCATTGATCGTGTAGGCGCGGCGCTGCGTACCGCGCAACGAGAGCGCAATGACCAGGAAATGCAGGCGATCCAAGGCCAGATCGCCGCCGCCGCGCAAATCGGCCGGCAAATCCTGCTCGCAGAAGGTTTTGGCGAATTGCTTGGCGCCTTTGCGCGCGTACAGGCGGAAACCGTGCAGGCGCAGCGCACGCTTGCCGAAGATCAGGGCCGCATCGCGGCCGCAACACAGGCGGATGTGCAAGCAGCACTCCGTCGGCAGCAGGAACGTACGCAGCAAATCACCAATACCATGGCGCGTATTGAAGCGGCGCTGCGGAGCCAGGCGGAAGGCCAGCCCGCGCGTGCGCAGGAATTGACCGCGAGCTATCTGCGCAGCGTGCTGGCCGTTGGCCGCAGTGCGGATCGGCTCCGTATCGCGGATGCGGGCAATGTAGTGCAACAGGAAATGCAGGCGCAGAATGTGCAATATTTGCCGGAATTGGCGCGCATTGCGGCGCGGCACATGGTCGCGGTCAGCAATGGCAATCCACCAAGCCGGGAACAGGCTTTGGCTGATCTGAAATCCGTCTTGCCGCCAGCAACACCGGCGCCGCCAGCGCGGCGTTAGTCTTTGCTGCGCTTGCGGGTTCTTCCGGCATGCTGCCGGCTTTCACCGCGGCTGCGCCTTTTCGTGGCACGGCCGAGCCCAGCCGCCGGGCGGCGCTTTGCCTTTCACGGCAAGCGTGTCAGGTAGCGACCCCGCAAAACTGGTGCCATAAGGCTGCTTTTCCTCGCCGGTTTTTCCCAATGCAGCATACGACACCCGCCGCAGCACCTGGCACAAGCCTGCGCGCCCGCGCCGTGATCCTCGGCGAAAGGCTGGACCATCGCGGCCTTGGACCCGGCGGCACCGCCATGGCGGACCCCGTGCCCATCACAGCCCCCGCCCCCATCACTGCCTTCGCCTTTCGCTGGGGCGCCGTGGTGATCTTCGGCGCCGATGCCGCGCAGGAAGCCGCTTTGCTCGCCGCACTTGCCCCACGCATCACCACCCCCACCGATAACCCCGCCGAGGAAGCCGCCCTTCTCACCTTCGGCGCCGAGCGTGACGGGGTTGATGCCGAAGGCGTCATCCAGCTTTGTGATGCGGCGCCGGAACGCCTTGCCGTTGTTGCCGATGCACTCGCGAAAAGCGCGGCCCTCGCCCAACAGGAAGCCCGTATTGCCGAGGCTTTGGACCGGCTGGAACCCGCCGTGGCGGATCTGCGCGCGGCGGGCCGGCTCAGGTTTTCCTCCCGCGCCTTGCATCGGCAGATCGGCCATGCGCTTTCCGCCCATAGCCGGAACCTCGCGCGCGTAGAGGCCGCGGATAAGCCCGAAGTGCTTTGGGATCACCCGGAACTGGAACGGCTCCATACTCGGCTTTCGGATGAGTATGAGCTCCGCGAAAGGGGCGCGGCCCTGGAACGCAAACTCGGCTGGATTGGCAATACCATCCAGACATTGCTTTCCCTGCTGCAAGCAAGGCGGGCACTTGGGCTGGAAGCGGCGGTGGTGGTGCTGGTGGGCATTGAGGTCGCCTTCACACTGTATGAGTACGTGATCCGCCCGCTCTGGCACTGAAATCGCCGCCCCGGGCTGGCCTGCCGCGCAATTCCGCGCAATAAAAGCGCCGAGACAGGTCAGTCCAAGGAATCTTCAATGACGGCGAATTCGCCCGAATGGGCCCAGGCGCCCACCGCCCCTCAAAACCTCAGCCAGAAGCGCCCGCCGCCGCCTCCGGCTTCCGTGCGCCGCTACCTCAGCCTGCCGGATTTTGAAGCCGCCGCCGCGCGCTATTTGCCGCGGAGTATTGGCGGCTTTGTCTCAGGTGCGGTGGAAACCAATGCGTCACTGCGCGACAATCTTGAAGCCTTCCAGGAATGGGGCTTCGTGCCGCGCGTGCTGCGCGACACGCGCGGGCGCAATCTGAAGACCACGCTGTTTGGCCGCGAATATGACGCGCCCTTCGGCCTGCCCCCCATGGGCGCTTCCGCGCTGGTCGCCTATCGCGGTGACCTGGTGCTGACGCAGGCCGCCCGCGCGCGCAATGTGCCGATGATCATGAGCGCATCTTCGCTTATCCCGCTGGAAGATGTGGCCAAGGCCAATCCGGATGCCTGGTATCAGGCCTATCTGCCCGGTGAGGCGGAACGCATTGAACCTCTGGTGGACCGTGTGGCGGCCGCCGGCTTCAAGACCTTTGTGCTGACGGTGGATGTGCAGGTTTCATCCAACCGCGAAAACAATGTGCGCAATGGCTATTCCATTCCGCTGAAGCCCACGCCGCAATTGCTTTGGGATGGCATTACGCATCCGGGCTGGGTGCTGAACACCTTCTTCAAGACCATGGCCAATCACGGCATGCCGCATTTTGAGAATATGGATGCCGGGCGCGGGCCGCCGATTGTCTCCCGTACCCTGATGCGTGCCTTCGGCGCGCGTGATGGGCTGGCGTGGGAGCATTTGGAACTGATCCGCAAGCGCTGGAAGGGCAAGCTGGTCGTGAAGGGCATCATCTCCCCCGAAGATGCGCGCATGTGCCGCGATGCGGGGGCGGATGGCATCATGGTGTCCAATCATGGTGGCCGCCAATTGGATGGCACGATTTCCGGCCTGCGCAGCCTGCCGGAGATCGCCCGCGATGCCGGCGGCATGACGGTGATGTATGATGGCGGCGTGCGGCGCGGCAGTGATGTGCTGAAGGCGCTGGCACTCGGTGCTTCCTTCGTCTTCGTGGGCCGCCCAATGCTCTGCGCCGCTGCGGTCGCCGGAGAGGAAGGCGTGAAACACGCGATTGGTCTGCTGTCTGAGGAGATTGATCGCAACATGGCGATGATGGGCATTCAGAACCCATCGCAGATGTCCATGGAATATATGCGCCCGATGCGCTGAGGATGCTGGCGCTGGCATGAACGGCCAGACCTTGCCCCGAACCGCTTTGCATGGATTGATAGGCATGCAAGGAAAAGGGGCAGGTCATGCCAGATTATGACTACATCATCATCGGCGCTGGTTCGGCGGGCGCGGTGGTGGCCAATCGCCTTTCGGCTGATCCGCGCAACAAGGTGCTGCTGCTGGAAGCCGGCCCCGCCAGCTATCGCTGGACGCGCATTCCCGTGGGCTATGCGCGCATGATCAATAATCCTGAGGTGAATTGGCTCTACACGTCAGAACCGGAAGCCACCACCAATGGTCGGCGCCTGCCGGTGCCGCGCGGGCGCATTCTGGGCGGGTCGAGTGCGATCAATGGCCTCGCTTTCGTGCGTGGCCAGGCGCAGGATTTCGATACCTGGGCGCAAATGGGCAATCGCGGCTGGAGCTATGCCGATGTGCTGCCCTTCTTCAAGCGGATAGAGACCTATAAGGGAGATGGCGACGTCACCTATCGCGGCAAGGATGGGCCTTTGCCTGTGACGAATCCCGAACCTCGGGAGGCGGTTTTCCAGGCGCTGATCAAGGCCGCCGGTGAGGTCGGCATTCGCCACAACCCCGATTACAATGGCGCTCACCAGGATGGCATTGCCATGAGCCAGGCGAGCATTTCGGGCGGGCGGCGCATGAGCACGGCTGCCTGCTACCTGGACCCGATCCGTGGCCGCGCCAATCTGCATATCGAAACCGATGCACTGGCGGAGAAGCTGATATTCCAAGGCAGGCGCTGCATTGGCGTGCGCTATCGGAAGGGTGATCAGGCGCAGGAAGCACGCGCCGGGCGAGAGGTCATCATCAGCGGCGGTGCGATCAATTCACCGCAATTGCTGGAATTGTCAGGGATTGGTCAGCCGGAACGCTTGCAGGCGCTGGGCATTGAAACACTGCATGCGCTGCCCGGCGTTGGTGAAAATCTACGCGACCATTACGCACCGCGTACGCGCTGGGCGGTGGGTGCGAAGGGCTATACGCTGAATGATCGCGGGCGCGGGCTCGGTTTGGTGGAACAGGCCTTGCGCTATGCGCTGACCGGCAAGGGCATGTTGGGTTCGGTGGCGGCCCCGATCCGCGCCTTTGTCTTTTCGCGTGAAGGGCTGGAAGCACCTGATCTTTTGCTCGGTTGGGTGCCGGCCTTCACGGAACCGGGGCCGAATGGCCCGCGCATCGCCGCGCAATCCGGCATGACCTGCTATGCGCATGTCATGCGCCCGGAAAGCAAGGGGCATATCCATATCACCTCGGCCGATCCGAAGGCGCCGCCCGCGATCCATTTCAATTTCCTCTCAGCGCCCGTGGATGCGGCGCTGACGGTACGCGCGATCCAAATCGCGCGGTCCATCATGTATGCCCCGGCCATGGCGCCGTTGCAGCTGACGGAGGTTGCCCCTGGTCCAGCGCGGCAAAGCGATGCCGACATCATTGAATGGGTGAAGCAGGTGGGTGAGACCACCTATCATCCTGTTGGCACCTGCAAAATGGGGCAGGACCCGATGGCGGTGGTGGATGCGGGGCTTCGCGTGCATGGCATTGCCGGGCTGCGCGTGGCGGATGCTTCCATCATGCCGGCGTTGACGTCCGGCAATACCAATGCGCCCTGCATCATGATTGGTGAGAAAGCCGCCGATATGGTGCTGGGCGATGCAAAGGCCATGGCAGCATGACATTGGATGAGGCAATCGCGGCGCAAAAGCCGCTGGTGCAACAATTATTGGATGGCGTGGCGGCGATTGGTACCGACCCGCCAGGCATCACGCGCGATGCCTATGGGCGCGGTGAGAACGAGGCGCATGATCTGATCCGCAAGGCTGGTGAGGCGCTTGGCATGCAGGCCAGCATTGATGCCGGCGCCAATCTTTCCTTGCGCTGGAGCGCCGAAAAGCCGGAGGCGCCGCCGATCATTATCGGTTCCCACTTGGATAGCATTGTGCAGGGCGGCAATTTCGATGGCGCGGCGGGCGTGATTGCCGGCATTGGCGCCGTTGCGGCGCTGCGTGCAGCGGGCATCACGCCGCACCGGGATATTCAAGTGCTGGCGCTCAGGTGTGAGGAAGCAGTCTGGTTCGGCCTTGGCCTGATTGGCAGCCGTTGTTTGTTGGCGCGCCTGCCGGAAGGTGCGCTGGAATTGCGCCATGCGCGCACGGGCAAGACGCTGGCGGAAAGCATCACAGCGGCCGGCGGCGATCCGGCGCGGCTGAAACACGGCAAGCCCTTGCGTGATCCCGCTGCCATTGGTGCTTATCTGGAGTTGCATATCGAACAGGCGCCGCAATTGATTGAAGCGGATGCGCCGATTGCCATTTGCCTCGCTAATCCGGGCAATCTGCGCCATCCCTTCATTCGCATCTCGGGTGAGGATGCGCATACCGGCCTGCCGCATCGCTTTCGGCGTGATGCCGCGCTGGCGGGGGCGGATTTGTCGCTGTGTCTGGAAAAGCTTTGGCTGGCGGAAGAAGCCGCAGGCCGGCCCATGGCGGTGACGATTGGACGGTTTCATACGCCCGCGGATCGGCATTCACTCACCGCCGTTTCAGGCGATTTTGAATTGAGCCTTGATCTTCGTGCCTATGATGCGGCGCATTTGGTGGCACTTGAAGCCAAGCTGCAGGAGATTGTGGCGGATGTCGCCGCGCGGCGGCGTGTGAAGATCACGCTTGGCGAACGCAGCAGTGCCGCCCCTGGGCTGATGGACCCTGGGCTTATGGCGCGCCTTGCTGATGCCGCTACGGGCTGCGGCATCACCGCGCCGCATTTGCATAGCCCCGGCACACATGATGCGAATAACTTCGCTGCCAGCGGTGTGAAGACCGCGATGTTATTGGTGCGCAATCAAAACGGTAGCCATAACCCCCATGAGGCGATGGAAACCGATGATCTGATGGCGGCAATTGCGACGGTGGTGCGCTTTCTTGGCGCCTAGGGCAGATCGCGTTCGGATGGAAAATCTGAACGCGGGACCATGCTCGAAAAACAGAAATGTAGAGCGGGTTGCGTGAACCCATGTGAACGCAACACGCTCTAAGGGCCTGCCGCCTGTCTGCAAACTGAAATACCGCAGATGGATTTCAGCGAGGATCAGTCAATGAAAGAAATAGTGTCACACTGCTGGCCTTGATGACCTCCTCAATACTGATCGGCTTGGCGCGGGCATCAAAATCGATAAATCGGAGGGGAAAACGGTCTGATAACGCCTTCAGCGTCTCCCGCGGAGTGCGGCATCGGCCAGGGACAAATTGCACGATTATTCGCAGCGAAGGGCTACGATCCATCAGACCCCGCATGCCATCAAGCGCGCCATGTTCCAGCGCAGTGGCGGAAACAAGCACCAGGTCGGCTGAACCTTGCTCAAGCCCATCCAACGTCATGGCCGGCGCGATACAGCTATTTGCGCTGCCATATGCTAAAGGCGCTGCCGGTTGCGTACTGGCCGATGGTTCGATCAACCAAGCGGGCAGTTCCTGTGCAGTGGCGGCCTGGCCTGCCGCCAGGATACGATGCGAAACAACAACGGTATTACGCCCATTCAGTATTATGTTACGATTCAATAGCTGATACAGCCATGGGTTGTATTCCAGCGCCACAACCCGGCCTTGCATCCCCACCAATTCACTCATCAGCAGCGAATAATAGCCATATCCCGCTTCAAGATCATAAGCCGTTTCACCACGATCCAGGTTTCTGCAAAGAAAGGCGGTAATCCAATATTGCCAGAAGCCTTCCATCATCAGATGCGGTGCCAAACCTCTGTCAGCCGCGTCAACATACATCTTGTAACGACCCAGCACGCGGCAAAGCACTGTCCCATCCGGCAATGGGATGGTGTGGACCCGGTCCCGGACCGCAGCCTCAAAATCGCTGCGACCAGCCTCGGTAAGCAAGCTCTTGATCGAAGCAATTTCGCGCCTGCCATAGGCGGTATTGAGCTGCGCGACGGAAGATTGCAGACGCGCAAGTTCAGAACGCAGATGGAAAAGCCCCTGCCCACCGCCTGAAGCACCACCATCGCCAGTAATCTTCCTGATCAGCCTTTGGAAAAGGCCACCATTTTGAGGTGGGGGGAGGTTGTGCACGAGCCCAAGAAACCTTGTATTAAAGGAATGCCTAACCAGTTATCCATCAGCAGGGTGATTTTCGCAATCCATCCGCCGCAACCATCTGGGAGGAAAGGATTAATCATGAAGTTCAACCGGCGTCATGCGCTGCTTGGTGGCGCAACAATGCTTGCCGCGCCAGCCTTTATGCGCCCCTCAACAGCGCAACCTGTGGCGGTGCCGATAATCCAGACCCCAGGCTTTCACCGCTTCAAGGTTGGTTCTTTCACGGTGACCACCGTGCATGATGGTTTTTTTGCGCGCCCCTTGGAAGGTTTTGTGCGCAACGCACCCTTGGCGGAGGTGCAGGCAGTCTTGCGCGATGCCTTCTTGCCGCAGGACCGGTTGGTAATTCCCTTCACTGTCACCTTCCTTGATACTGGCCGCGATTTGGTGGTTTTTGACAGTGGCAATGGCGTCACCGCCCCGACGGCGACCAATGGCCGCATGATTGCCAATATGCAGGCCGCCGGCATTGATCCCACAAAGGTCACCCGCGTGGTCATGAGCCATTTCCATGGCGATCACGTGAATGGCCTGCTGAATGGCGAAGGCGCGGCCGCCTTCCCCAATGCGGAAGTGATCGTGCCGACAGCCGAGATTGCCTGGTGGGGCGACGCCACCAATGAAACCCGCAGCCCCGAAGGGCAACGTGCTACCTTCGCCAATAGCGCGCGGCGTCTGGCGCCCTATAGCGCGCGCATGCGCCGCATTGGCCCGGATGAGGAAGTTGTGCCGGGCGTGCGTTCCGTCGCTGCCTATGGCCATACCCCTGGCCACACCTGCTATCACATCGCCGATGGTGCCTACCAGATGATGTTCGTGGCGGATACCACAAACCGCCCGGAACTTCTGGCGCGCCGGCCTGAATTCCACATTATCTTTGATTTCGATGCGGTCGCTGCGGAAGCCACGCGTCGGCGCATCTATGACCGTGTGGCGACGGATCGCATTCGCATCACCGGCTATCACTTCCCCTTCCCCGCCAATGGCTATCTGGCGAAGGAAGGCACCGGCTATCGCTTCGTTGCGGCGGATTGGTCAGGCGCCGTCTAACACGCGGTTAGACGTGAAAGCTTTCACCGCAGCCGCAGCGGCCCTTTTCATTCGGGTTGGTGAAGGTGAAGCCGGCTGACATGGTCTTCACCTCATAATCCATCACGGTGCCAATCAGGAACAGCGTGGCCTTGCGGTCCACCAGCACCGTGACACCCTTATCCGTGACACTCTCATCACCCGCGCTTGGCGCGTCCACCCAGGAAAGATCATAGGCAAGGCCGGAACAGCCCTTGGTCTTCACCGCAATGCGCAGGAACTTGCCCTGTTCGCCCTTCGCGTAAAGCGCGCGCAAACGCTCCGCCGCGCCATCGGTCAAGGACATCAGCGGCGGCAAGGCGCGCCGTGCGGGTTTGGCTTCGATGCTCACATTCATGCCATCACCTCAAAACATATTGAGCGCAAGCCGCGCATCTTCGCTCATGCGGGAATGATCCCAAGGCGGGTCCCACACCACTTCAACGAGCACATCGGAAACACCTTCAATACCGCGCACGGCTTCTTCCACCTGGTGCGGCAATTCCTGCGCGGAAGGGCAGGATGGCGTGGTCAGTGTCATTTCCACCTTCACCTTGCCGTCATCAGCGATCTCAATCGCGTAGATCAGGCCAAGTTGATAGATATCAACCGGAATTTCCGGATCAAATACGGTGGAAATGGCACCAATCACGGCATCTTCTGACACGGGCTGCGCGGGCGGCTTCACTTCGCCTTCGGGCGTCCAGGCGGCATGGACCGGGGCTTCGGTCTTGGTGGCGTCGTCACTCACTGCTCGCCTCCTTCGCGCCGGCAAGGGCAGCGTTCAGCGTATGCCAGGCAAGCGTTGCGCATTTCACCCGACTTGGAAATTCATGCACACCCGAAAGTGGCGTCAGCCTTTCCATCGCATCTTCCAGGGAAGCCGCGCAGACGGGGCATTGGCCAGTCATCGCCAGATCACGAAAGGCGGTGCCCAGCGCTTGCGCCTCATCCGGCGTTTTGCCTTTCACCGTTTCGGTCATCAGCGAGGCACTCGCCATGGAAACCGCGCAGCCGCGGCCCTGAAACGCGGCATCGGCGATATTCCCATCCGGCGTCATTTTCAGGAAAAGCTCCATGCGGTCACCGCACATCGGGTTATCCCCGCGCGCGGTGCGGTCCGCATCTTCCAGCCGGCGAAAATTGCGCGGCTTGCGGCCATGATCCAGGATCACTTCCTGATACAGGTCACGCAAATCGCCGAAGAAATCACCGCCGCTCATGCGAAGAACTCCCGCGCCTTGACCAGTGCGCCGGCGAGGTAATCCACCTCCTCCGGCGTGGTATAAAGCCCGAAGGAAGCGCGTGCGGTGCCTTGCTCAACACCGAAGCGCGTATGCAAAGGCTCCGCGCAATGCCGACCGGCGCGGATGCAAATACCGGCGCGATCAAGCAGCGTGGAAAGATCATGCGGATGGGCGTTATCAAGCGAGAAGGCAAAAACCCCGCCGCGATCCTGCGCGCGGCCAAGCAGCGTCAGCCCCGGCACATCCGAGAGTTTCCGCATGGCATGATCCACCAAGGCGCGTTCATGCGCTTCAATGGCGGGCATACCAATTGCGTTCACATAATCAATCGCTGCATGCAGCCCAACCGCTTCAATGATGGCCGGTGTGCCGGCTTCAAACCGCGCGGGCGGCTTGGCCCAGGTGGATTTTTCGAAGGTGACGCTTTCAATCATGTCACCGCCACCCAGGAAGGGCGGCATGCGATCCAGATGTTCAAGCTTGCCCCAAAGCACGCCAATGCCGGTGGGCCCGTAAAGCTTATGGCCGGTGAAGCAGTAGAAATCACAGCCAATGGCGGCCACATCCACGCGCCGATGCACCACAGCTTGTGATCCATCCAGCAATACCTTCGCGCCATGCGCATGCGCCAAAGCGACCACGCGTTCAACCGGTGTCACGGTGCCTAGTACATTGGACATATGCGCGAGTGCCACCAACCCTACCTTGCCATCGGCAAGCTTCGCGGCCAAATCTTCCATGTCCAATTCACCGGAATTCGTCACGCGGCAAACGCGCAAGGGGTTGCCGCGATCATCGCGCAGCATTTGCCAGGGCACGATATTGGCATGGTGTTCAAGCTCAGAGATCAGTACCGCCTGATCCAGGCGCATCACGCCACGGCCCCAGCTATGCGCGACCAGGTTGATCGCTTCCGTGCTGTTGCGCGTGAAAACCACTTCCCGCGCATCCGGTGCATTGATGAAGCGCGCCACCGCACCGCGCGCCGCTTCGTAAGAATCGGTCGCCACTTCGGAAAGCCGATAGGCGCCGCGATGCACGTTCGCATAGGCGGTTTCCATGCAGCGCGTCATTGCCTCAATCACTGCGCGGGGTTTTTGCGCACTCGCCCCTGAATCAAGAAACACGAGCGGCTTGCCGTGCTGCGGCTGCGACAGGATCGGGAAATCCTGCCGGATGCGCTGGACATCAAAACTCATGAGGCTGCCCCATGCCGGACCCACCAGCCATCCACGGCTTCGGTCAAGGCTTCGCGCAGCATATCATCTTCCAGCCCTTCAAAGGCTTCATGCAAAAAGGCCTGCACCAGCATGGACCGCGCCTGATCTGCCGGCACGCCGCGGGAGCGCAAATAGAACAGGCTATCCGCATCCAAGGCGCCGATGGTGGCACCATGGCTGCACTTCACATCATCGGCATAGATTTCAAGCTGCGGCTTGCTGTCCATTTCCGCTTCTTCTGACAGCAACAGCGCCTGATTCATCTGGTAGCCATCGGTCTTTTGCGCTTCGCGGCGGACCAGGATCTTGCCCTGAAACACGCCGCGCGACTGGCCTGCCAAAACGGTCTTGCAGGTCTGCCGACTGGCGCAATCCGGCGCGGCGTGATCGAGCGCCGTGGTCGTATCCACCAGCGCGCGACCAGCGGCCAATTGCGCGGTATTCATGTGGCAGGATGCCTTGGGGCCTGTCAGCGCCGCATGGATTTCCATCCGCGTCAGCCGCGCACCGGCGGAAACCGCCATGGTGTCATAACGCGCCTCGGCCGCGATGCGGGCATGGATCATGGAAAGATGAAACGCGCCATCGCCTTCCTGCTGTGCGCGCCCATGCGTCAGCGCCGCGCCTTCGGCCAGGTCAATCTCAAACACTGGATTATGCAGATATTGCGCGCCGCCACCCATCGCTGTTTCCAGGAATGTCAGCCGCGCGCCCGCACCCAGGCGGATGATATGGCGTGGATGAAAGGCAAAGGGCCGGCCCGGATCAATGGCGATGGAAAGCAATTCCAAATGCCCGGCATCCACCCCTGCCGGCACATCCACAACCAAGCCATCTTCGAACATCAGCGTATTCAAAGCCGACATCGGATGTTCGGCCAAGGGCGCCAGCGCACCCAAGCGCCCTTCCAATTCCGGCAAATGCTGCGCGACGGAGCCGATGCGATAGGCAAGCCCATCCAGCGCCGAAAGATCAGCGCGAAAGCGCCCATCTACAAACACGGCGCGGGCAGCTGCGCGCGGCTTTGGCAGGCTCAGGCTGCCTGCAACGGCCGTCAGCGGCTCAGCAAATCCCGCCTGCGCCACGGGCGAAAGGTCTGTGTATTTCCACGCCTCCACACGCCGCGTCGGGAAGCCACGCGCCGCGACATGCGCCGCCGCATCGTCACGCAGCGCCGCCAGCCAAGGCAGCCGCGCGCCCGGCAGATGATCCTTGAGGCCCTGATAGCGCGCGAGGAAGCCTGCCGCGCCTGGTTGTGGTGCCGCCGTCACGCCGCGGCCTGGATGGCGCCATAACCCTGCGCTTCCAGCTCCTTCGCCAATTCCGGCCCGCCCGAACGCACAATGCGCCCGCCCATCAGCACATGCACGCGATCCGGCACGATGTAATCGAGCAGCCGCTGATAATGCGTGATCACCAGCGCGGAGAAATTCGGCCCGCGCATGGCATTCACGCCATCGGCCACGATCTTCAGCGCATCAATATCAAGCCCGCTATCGGTTTCATCCAGAATGGCAAGCTTTGGTTGCAGCAGCGCCATTTGCAGGATTTCGTTGCGCTTCTTCTCGCCGCCCGAAAAGCCGACATTCACGCCGCGCTTCAGCATTTCGTCATTCATCGAAAGTGCCTTCATGCGTTCGCGCGCTAGCTTCAGGAATTGCATGGCGTCCAATTCACTCTCGCCCTTGGCGCGGCGAATGGCATTCAGCGCAGTGCGCAGGAAGGTGGCATTGCCAACGCCCGGCAATTCCACCGGATATTGAAAGGCCAGAAACACGCCAGCAGCGGCACGTTCTTCCGGTTCCATCGCCAGCAAATCCTGGCCATGGAACAGCGCCTCGCCGCCCGTCACCTCATAGCCATCGCGGCCAGACAGCACATAGGAAAGGGTGGATTTGCCGGACCCGTTCGGGCCCATAATGGCATGCACCTCACCCTGCGGCACCACAAGATCAATGCCCTTCAGAATGGGCTTGCCATCAACCTCAGCGGTCAGTCCCTTGATTTCCAACATCACCCAACGCTCCCTTCGAGCGAGATTTGCAACAGCTTTTGCGCTTCCACCGCGAATTCCATCGGCAATTCCTTGAGCACTTCGCGGCAGAAACCATTCACAATCAGCCCCACCGCATCTTCCTGCGACAGCCCGCGCTGGCGGCAATAGAAAAGCTGATCCTCGGCGATCCTGCTCGTGGTGGCTTCATGCTCCACCTTGGCACTCAGGCAGCGGTTTTCGATATAGGGCACGGTATGCGCGCCACAGAGATCGCCAATCAGCAGGCTGTCGCATTGCGTGAAATTGCGCGCCCCCGTCGCCTTGGCACCAATCCGCACCAGGCCACGATAGGTATTCTGCCCATGCCCCGCGCTGATCCCCTTTGAGACAATGGTGGATTTGGTGCGCGGCCCGATATGGAACATCTTGGTCCCGGTATCCGCCTGCTGATAGTTGTTTGTGATGGCGACAGAATAGAATTCGCCAACACTGTCTTCGCCCTGCAAAATGCAGGAAGGATATTTCCACGTAATCGCGGAACCCGTTTCCACCTGCGTCCAGGAAATCTTGGACCGCGCGCCACGGCAGGCGCCGCGCTTGGTGACGAAGTTATAGATGCCGCCCTTGCCCTGGGCATCGCCGGGATACCAATTCTGCACCGTGCTGTATTTGATGGTGGCGTCATCCATCGCCACCAATTCCACCACCGCCGCATGCAACTGGTTTTCATCGCGCATCGGCGCGGTGCAGCCTTCCAGGTAGGAAACGTAAGACCCCTCATCGGCAATGATCAGGGTGCGTTCAAACTGGCCGGTGCTTTTCGCGTTGATGCGGAAATAGGTGGAAAGCTCCATCGGGCAGCGCACGCCCTTCGGGATGTAGACAAAGCTGCCATCGGTGAAGACAGCGCTATTCAGCGCGGCGAAGAAGTTATCGCCCTGCGGCACGACGGAGCCCAGATATTTCTGCACCAATTCAGGATGCGTCTTCACCGCCTCACTGATCGGGCAGAAGATGATGCCATCCTTTTCCAGCCGATCCTTGAAGGTGGTCGCGACCGAAACACTGTCGAACACCGCATCCACCGCGATGGGCATCCGCCCTTCGGCGGGGCTTTCCCCGGCCCCTTCAACGCCGGCCAGAATCGCTTGTTCCTTCAGCGGAATGCCAAGCTTTTCATAGGTGCGCAGCAGTTCCGGATCCACTTCATCAAGTGATTTTGGCGCGACCTTCTGCTTCGGCGCGGCGTAGTAATAGGCGTCTTGGTAATCAATCGGCGGATATTTCACCGCCGGCCAGCGCGGTTCTTCCATTTTCTGCCAGGCGGCAAAAGCGCGCAGCCGCCATTCCAGCAGCCAGGCCGGTTCTTCCTTCTTGGCGCTGATGAAGCGCACGATATCCTCGGAAAGCCCCTTGGGGGCGAATTCCATGTCGATATCCGTCTCGAAACCCCATTTATAGGTGGAATCCGTGACGGCCTGGACGGTTTCGATGGTCTCGGTAACGGCGGGCATGGTTTGGTTCTATTCCGCAGCAAAAATGGGGGAAGTGGGCTCAGGGTGCGGGACCACGGCGGGCGGGCCGGCCAGATCGGCAATGGAAATCCCGGTTAGTGCGCGACGGATCGCCTCATTCACCGGGTCCCAGCGCCCGCGCACGGGGCAGGCACTTTCGGATTCACAAACGCCGAAGGAATTATCCACGCAGGCGGTGAGCGCGATGGGGCCATCCATGGCGGTAATCACCTCAATCAGCGGCATGGCGGCCAGCGGGCGGGTCAGGCGATACCCGCCAAGCGCCCCGCGCCTTCCTTCGACCAGCCCGGCATGAGCCAGAATTTTCAAGACCTTGGCGACCGTGGGCTCGGCCAGGCCTGTCGCGCCGGCCAGGCCCGGCGCGGTCAGCACGCCGCCATCCGCCGCGTCATCCAGCCGTGTCAGCACCACGACGGCGTAATCGGTCAGCTTTGAAAGCCGCAGCACGCGGGCATCCTCCTGCAATCCGGACCTTGATAGTCCGGATTGCAGATGCGCCTTGCCCCCGGCCCTGTCAAGCGCTGGACGGGCCGCCGCGCCGCGCCCATTCTGGGGCCAATCACAACCCCGAGCAGGATGATCCCATGCCCTTTTTGCGAACCGATGACGGTGTTGACTTGTTCTATGAGGAAGCCGGCAGCGGCACGCCGATGGTTTTCGTCCATGAATTCGCGGGCGATTCGCGTTCCTGGGAGATGCAAATGCGCTTCTTCTCCCGGCGCTATCGCTGCGTGGTGTTCAATGCGCGCGGCTATCCGCCATCCGCCGTGCCGAATACCGTCGCCTCCTATAGCCAGGACCGCGCGACGGATGACATTGCCGCGGTGATCAAGGGGCTGAACCTCGCGCCGGCCCATGTGGTCGGGCTTTCCATGGGCGCCTTCGCCACGCTGCATCTGGGCCTCAGGCATCCGCAATTGGCCCGCAGCCTGGTCGCCGCCGGCGTTGGCTATGGCGCGGCACCCGGCAAGCGTGACCAATTCCGGGCCGAGGTTGATGCCACCGCCGCGCGCATCCGCGCAGAGGGCATGGACAAGATGGCCGATGTCTATTCTCGCGGCCCGACGCGCTTGGTGTTCGAGGAAAAGGACCCGCGCGGCTTCAAGGAATTCCAGACCCAGCTTGCGGAACATTCAACCGAGGGTTCCGCGTTGACCATGCAAGGTGTGCAGCGCGAACGGCCATCACTGTTTGATCTGGAAGCCGGCTTCAAGCAGATGAAGGTGCCCACGCTGGTGATCGCCGGCGATGAGGATGACCCCACGCTCGAGCCATCCCTGTTCCTGAAGCGCACCATCATGAGCAGCGCGCTTCTGGTCATGCCAAAATGCGGCCACACCATGAATCTGGAAGACCCGGACGCCTTCAACCGCGCCGTGCTGGATTTCGTCACGCAAGTGGATTGCGGCCGCTGGACGCAGCGGATTCCGGAAAGCCTTTCCGGCGCCATCATCGCGGCAAAGGAAAAGTAACAATTAAACGGGGGAGGTTACTCCCCCGTCACGCCTTGGGCGTCGCGCACCACCTCATAAAGCGCAACCGCTGCCGCCGCTGCCACATTCAGGCTTTCCATCGCTTGCGTGATCGGCAGGCGCACCAACTCATCACAGGTTTCGCGTTGCAGGCGCCGCAACCCAGTATCTTCCGCCCCCAACACCAAAGCCACGCGGCGATCCTTGGGGCAGGCTTCCGCGAGCGTTCGCGTTGCATCCCCCGCCAGCCCCATCACCCAAAAACCGGCTTTTTGCAGGCTGGCAATGGCACGAGACAAATTCACTTCCCGCACCACCGGCACAATATCCAAGGCGCCTGAGGCAGCACGGGCCAGCGCACCGGTTTCGGGCGGCGCGTGGCGGTCCTGCAGCACCACACAGGCCGCGCCAAAAGCCGCCGCCGAACGGAGAATCGCCCCCACATTGCGCGGGTCCGTCACCTGATCCAGCAGCAGCACCGGCCCATCGGAAGCGGCGATGGCATCTTCCAGCGCCACAGGCTCCAACGGTTCCACCAGCAGCGCGACACCTTGATGCACGGCATCTTCCGTCAGGAAGGTGCCGAAGCGCTGGCGTTCAATGCGCTCCGGCGGCAAGCGCCAGGGGCGGTTCAGCGCGGCGCGCAGGCTTTTTTCGGCGTCTTCCGTCACCAGCAGGCGGCGTGTCTTGCGGCGCGGGTTGCGAATGGCGGAAGCCACCGCGTGTTCGCCATAAAGCCAAAAGGCGCCGGAACCCGCGCCAGCGCCGGGGCGCGGCGGGGCGGGGGCTTCAGCTTCCATCGGTGCAGGGCCGGCCACGCGGCGGCCTCGGGGCGGCGGGGCTTCCTGCTCCTGGAAGCGGCTGGGGGCGCTGCGGTGCCCGCGCGGCGCTTCGGACTTATCCTCAAAGCGCGGGCGGCGCGTGGGCGATTGCGGGGCGGGGCCTTGCGGGCGGGCGCGGCCAGGGGGCCGCTTCGGGGGGCGTTGCATCGCGCCCATGATGCGCCGGGCGCGCCAGAATGAAAACCTCACGCCTTTTTCCGCCCCATCCGTTGACAGGCAAGCGCCAATGCGGATAGTCCGCCCGCTCCCGCCAGTCCCGGTACCGGGCGAGCGGCTGTGGAGGGGTGCCCGAGTGGCTAAAGGGGACGGACTGTAAATCCGTTGGCTTGCGCCTACGTTGGTTCGAATCCAACCCCCTCCATATCAGCGCTTGTCAGTCTTGGCGTTCGTCGAGGCACGGGCAGGGGGGTTGGGAACAGCGCTTCGGCGCGGGTGTAGCTCAATGGTAGAGCCCCAGCCTTCCAAGCTGGTTGTGCGGGTTCGATTCCCGTCACCCGCTCCAGCGGGCGTGCGGGGTTGTTTCGTGAACGGTTCAATGAGGGTAGCGGGAAAAGGCCATGGCCAAAGCGAAATTTGAGCGGAACAAGCCGCACTGCAACATCGGGACGATCGGGCATGTGGACCATGGCAAGACGTCGCTGACGGCGGCGATCACCAAGGTTCTGGCGAAGGCGGGTGGGGCGAC
>JADCFP010000092.1 GCA_020249465.1 Roseomonas sp.
CGCGGGCAATGACTTGTTTTTCGTCACGGCTGCTGGGGATGTCGTGATTGAAGCTGCTGGTGGGGGTGCTGATACCATCATCGCCTCGGTCAGCATGACCATGTCCGATCAGGTTGAGGTGCTACAGATTGCAGCCGGCATTTCCGGCATCGCCATTACCGGCGGTGCGGGCAATGACATGCTGATCGGCAATGGGTTGGCCAACACCTTCAACGGCGGCGCGGGCAATGATGTTATTCTGACCGGCACCACCACACTCGCGGATATCTACGCCCTATTCGCGACCTAACTGTTAATCCTGCACCCCTCACACCGGCTCCAACCCCTTGGCGCGGAGCAGCTTCGCATCCGCGCCCTGCACCAAAAATGCCATGAAGGCGCGCGCGGCTTCCGGCTGCGCGGCCTCGGCGAAAATGGCGGCCGAGAAGGTCATCACCTCGCCAATTTCAGCGGGCAGGGTGCCGATAATATCTATCCCCGGCACGGTCATCAATTCGCTGACCTGTTGAATGGCGAGTGCGACTTCACCGCGCTTCAGCAATTCTCCGGTAAAGCCCTGCGGAATCACGGTGGCTTTGGCATTCACCTCCGCCGCAATGCCAAACCTTTCGATCAGCCCCGCGAAGAAAAGCCCGCTGGCGCCTGCGCGGGAATAGGCGAGCGATGGTGTCGCCAGCAGCGTCGCGCGAAACGCCTCCGGCGTGCTGATATCCGGCCGCTTTGCGCCGGCCGCGACCGCGACACCAATGTGGGACAATGCCAAATCACGCCGGCTGCCTTGCGCAAAAACCCCCTTGGCGATGAAATCATCCACGGCCGCAGCAGTCAGGATCGCGATATCACCGCGCGCACCATCGGCGATGCGCTGGGAAATGCTCTTGGTCGGGTCAAACACCATGGCGGGCGCCGGGTTGGTCTTGGCCCAAAGCGGCGCCAGCACGTCAAGCACGCCCTGAAGCGCCAGGGTGGACATGATGGAAAGCGGCTGAGCCATGGGGCGGGTTCCTTGAGCGGTGATCCTGCCAGAATGGCGCCTGCCAAGCCGCGCGGCAATGTGGCGCAGATCACCCTGAAATCGCCATGAAGTCAGGCTTTCATCCCCTCAACACGGAAGGAAAACTCAATGATCCAAACGCGGCTCACCTTGGCGCTCTGCTTCGGCCTGCTCACCCTCGCCAGCGGCGCCCAAGCCCAGGCCCCCGAAGGCTGCGCCCGGCATGAAGCGCGCTTCGCTGGCTTGCTCGGCAAGGCACCGGAGGAGGTGCGCGCGGCACTCCAATCCATGCCCGGCATCAGCACGGTCCGCATGGGCGGGCCGACCACGCCGATGACCAAGGATTACCGGATAGATCGCGCCACCGGGCTGATTGAAAACGGCGTGGTGACGCGGATTACCTGCGGATAGTTGCCGGCGGGCGACAAAAAAGGACCCGAAAGGAAATTAACCAAAAATTAACCACTGGCTGTGCGAATGGCAGCTCATGCAGCCCCTTTTCGCCAATCTTCTGCCAGGTGACCCAGCGCCCTATTTTGTGGCGCCCACATCCACTACGTCGCGCTTCACCTTCGACACGGCGGCGGGGCGCTACATTGTCTTGTGTTTTCTAGGGACGGTTGGCGACGAAGCCGGCCAGTCCGCCATGCGCGCCATCGCCGCGCACCGACCCATGTTTGATGATGAGAAGATCAGCCTTTTCGGCGTGGTGATTGATCCTGAAGATCGGGCGCAGAACCGCATTCAGGAACGTGTTCCGGGCATCAGGTTCTTTCTCGATGATGATCTAGCGATTTCCAGGCGTTACGGCGCGGTGCCACGCGATGCCGTGGCGGGGCAAGCCGTTGCAGTCCGGCGCTTCTGGTTGGTCCTTGATCCGGCGTTGCGCATCCTGAGAATCTTCCCCTTTTCAACCGGCGGTGCGGAGCAGGCCGATCTGTTCAATTACCTCTCTGCCCTGCCACCCGTGGATAGCTACCCCGGTTTCGCCGTGCAGGCACCGGTACTTTGCCTGCATAGCGTTTTTGAACCTGCCTTATGCGAAAACCTCATCGGCGTGTATGAAACGCATGGCGGTGGGGAATCCGGCTTCATGCGGGAGGTCGATGGCAAAACCGTCGGTGTCTTTGACCACAACCACAAGCGGCGCAAGGACTACACCATCACGGATGAGGAGATCATTCGCATCACCCAGGCGCGCATAAAGCGCCGGATCTTGCCGGAAATCGCCAAAGTGTATCAGTTTCACGTCTCACGCATGGAACGCTACATCGTAAGCTGTTATTCGGCAGAAGATGGTGGCCATTTCCGCGCCCATCGGGATGACACAACAAAGGGCACGGCGCATCGCCGCTTTGCGGTTTCCATCAATCTGAACGCCGAATTTGAAGGCGGTGAGATTTCCTTCCCGGAATTCGGTCCGCGCGGCTTCAAGCCGCCGCCTGGCGGCGCGGTGATTTTTTCCTGCAGCTTGCTGCATCGCGTGTCCCGGGTCACCGCCGGGCGGCGCTACGCCTTCCTGCCATTCCTTTATGATGAAGCCGCCGCCAAGCTGCGGCAGGAAAATCTCGGCTTTCTTGACGCTCCTGCCGGTGGAATGCAGAACGCCGCTGTGCCGTGAAGCAAACTTGCGCGGCAGGAGGCATGATGCCGGAGACACCTGAGGGCCTGCTCGCCCGCCTCATTGCCGCCGGCATTGCCGCGGAGACGCGCCGTCACCAGGCGGTCTTCACCGTGGCCGAAAGCCAGGGGCTGCGCGGCACGCTGCCGGGTGGCCATACCAAAAACCTGTTCCTGCGCTCCGCCAAGGGCGATGGCCCCTTCCTGCTGGCCACCTTGGAGGAATCCCGTCAGGTCTCCATCAATGCGCTGGCGCGCATGGCGGGGTCAGGCAAGGTCAGCATGGGCAGTGCCGAGGAATTGATGGGCGTCCTTGGCCTTACGCCGGGTTCGGTCACGCCTTTTGGGCTGGTCAATGCGTCCCCCGCCCGGATTCGTTTTGTCATGGATGCCGGGCTGATGCGCCATGCGCGGATTTGGGTGCATCCCTTGGTGAATACGGCCTCCACGGGCCTCTCACCCCAGGATTTGCTTGGGTTTTTGGCCGGGCTCGGGCATGAAACCCGGCTGTTGGAACTGGATGGCGCCTGAACCGCGCCAAGGTGACTTGCTTCTGCGGCGATAGGGCGCATTTATGGGGCAGCAAGACCAGGAAGTGCCCCGATGGAAGTGATCTTCGACCCCTCTCGCCCACCGCAGGGCGCCGCTGCCGGCGCCATCAAGGATGGTGACCAAACCACCTTCATGCAGGATGTGGTGCAGGCATCCAATGACGTGCCGGTACTGGTGGATTTCTGGGCCACCTGGTGCGGCCCCTGCAAGCAACTGACCCCCGCGCTGGAAAAGGTGGTGAATGCCGCCGGCGGCCGCGTGCGGCTGGTCAAGATTGATATTGATAAGAACAGGGGCCTTGTGCAGCAGCTTGTGCAAATGGGCCTGCCGCTGCAATCCGTGCCGACGGTGGTGGCTTTCTGGAAGGGGCAGATCCTTGATCTGTTTCAGGGCGCGCTGCCGGAATCGGAAGTGAAGCGCTTCATTGAAGGCTTGCTCAAGCAGGCGGGCGGGCAGATGCCGACCGCTGATCTTCTGGGTGAAGCCAAGGCCGCGCTGGAAGAAGGCGATGCCACCACTGCCTTGCAGCTTTTCGGTGCGCTGGCGCAGCAGGAACCGGAAAATGCCGAAGCCATGGCCGGCGTCGCGCGCTGCCTGATGGCGCTGGGGCAGGAAGAACAGGCCCTACAGGTCATTGAAAGCGTACCGGAAAAGCTCCGCAGCCATGCCGAGATCGCTTCCATCCGGAGCGCCTTGGAATTGGCATCGGAAGGGCGTGAAGCGCGGGCCAAGCTCGCGGAGTTCGAAGCGCGCCTGGCCGCTGACGCCGATGACCACGCGGCGCGGATTGACCTGGCCGTGGCGTTGAACGCCATGGATAATCGTGCCGGCGCGGTGGACGCCTTGATCGAAGCCATCAAGCGCGACCGTGCCTGGAATGACGAAGCTGCGCGCAAGCAATTGCTGAAATTCTTCGAAGCATGGGGCTTTGGGGATGAGGCCAGTGTTGCCGGGCGGCGCAAGCTATCTTCCGTGCTGTTCCGGTAAGGCCGGCGGCACCACGCATCATGCAACCCTTCAGCCCGCGTTTGGCAGACCTGCCGAGCGAAATCGCAGTCTTCCCCTTGACCGGGGCGCTGCTGCTGCCGCGCGGGCGCTTGCCGCTCAATATTTTTGAGCCGCGCTATTTGGCGATGACCATGGATGCGCTGGGTAAGGGGAGGCTTTTCGGCATGGTGCAACCCGATGCGCGCGGCAAGCCAGCGGCGGAAGGGCCAGGACTTTATCGCATCGGCTGCCTTGGGCGCATCTCATCCTTCAGCGAAACCGATGATGGCCGGCTGCTGATTACGCTGATCGGCGTGGCGCGGTTTCGCATTCTTGAAGAATTGCCGCAGGCCGCCGGCGGTTATCGGCGTGTGCGCGCGGATTATACGGATTTCGTGACGGACTTGCTGGAAGCGGAACCGCCGCCGCTGGATCGGCCGGCATTGCTGGGTGCGCTCAAGCCCTATTTCCTGGCGCGGGGGATTGAAGCAAATTGGGATGCGGTGGAACAAACCCCCGATGCGCTACTGGTGACGATGCTTTCCATGGTCTGCCCCTTTGATCCGCCGGAAAAACAGGCGCTGCTGGAAGCGGCCGAGGGGCCGGAACGGGCCGAAATGCTGGTCGCGCTGCTGCGTATGGGGGCAGCGGCCAATATGCCGAACCCTGGCAGCCTGAGCTGAAGAAGGAATTCATTGCATGACCGAACCGCAACCGAAAGGCGGCGCGCTTGACCCGAAGCTGCTCGAAATCCTGGTCTGCCCCGTGACCAAGAAGCCGCTGCGTTATGATCGCGACCGGGGTGAATTGATCAGCGACGCAGCGGGCCTCGCTTTTCCCGTGCGTGATGGCATTCCGATCATGCTGCCGGATGAGGCGCGTAAACTGGACGCATGAGCGCGCCCACAGAAATCCGCCTGCGCAAGGCGGAAAAAATCCTGGAAATTGCCTTCGCCGATGGCGCGCGCTTCGCGCTGCCGGCGGAATATCTGCGCGTGGAAAGCCCGAGTGCCGAAGTGCAAGGCCATGGGCCGGGGCAGAAGGTGATTGTGGCCGGGCGGCGGCATGTCGGCATTATTGGGCTGGAACCGGTGGGCCATTACGCGCTTCGCATCAGCTTTGATGATTTACATGATACGGGGATTTTTACCTGGGAATATCTCCGCCGCCTGGGTGAGGAACAGGAAAGCCGCTGGGCGGAATATCTGGCGGCGCTGGCAGCAAGGCGCCTCAGCCGCGAACCGGCGCGGCGCGCGGGCGGGGTTTGATCCTGATCATGGCAGGCTGCGCGACATCATCCTAGGCAGGCGCCGTTTTAATGAGGGAGTGCGCCATGGACCGCGCCCGTTATGATCGCCTTGCAATCCTGTTCCATTGGGTAATGGCGGCGCTGATTTTCTACGCCGCAGCCAGCATCATGATCGCCGATGACCTGCCGCGCGGCGCCTTTCGGGATTTGATCAGAACCACTCATAACAGCGTGGGTGCTGTGGTGGTTGTGTTGCTGGTGCTGCGCATTCTCTGGCGCATGGTCAGCACAGCGCCAGCGCTGCCTTCGGCCATGACAGCGCAGCAACAGCGTCTCGCGAAGCTCGCACATCTTGGGCTTTATGCGCTGATGGCAGCGGTGCCTTTGCTTGGTCTGGCGACGCTTTTCCTGCGCGGGCGTGGCTTGGAATTCGGCTTCTTCAGCATCGCCTCACCGCTTGCGGCCAATCGCACCCTGTCGCGCAGCATCAAGGAAGTGCATGAATTGGCGGCCTATGCGCTGCTCGCGCTGGTGGCCTTTCACATCGCTGCCGCACTGTGGCACCAATTTATCAAGCGCGATGGGTTGATGGGGCGGATGAGTTTCAGTGCATCTCCGCTTCGCATCCGCTCACCGGAGCTGCACTGAACCTTGTTTGGTCGCTTTTTCCGAGCGGCCAAGTGTTTACACTTGGCTTGAAAAAGCTGCAGCAGTAGCGCCTGATCAGCCGCTCTTCGCCAGCCGGTCAAACGCCTTCAGGCGCGCAATCAGCGCCGGCATCTCCCGCAGCGGGATCATATTCGGCCCATCGGACGGCGCATGATCCGGGTCCGCATGGGTTTCGATGAATACCGCCGCGACGCCCACCGCCACGGCAGCGCGCGCCAGCACCGGGGCGAATTCGCGCTGCCCGCCGCTTGAGGTGCCTTGCCCGCCCGGCTGCTGCACGGAATGCGTCGCGTCAAACACCACGGGATAGCCAGTCTCTGCCATGATCGGCAAAGCCCGCATATCGGACACCAGCGTGTTGTAGCCAAAGGAAGCGCCGCGTTCGCAAAGCAGAACATTGTGATTGCCCGTGCTCGCGATTTTCGCCGCGACATTCTTCATATCCCAGGGTGCGAGGAACTGGCCCTTCTTCACATTGATCGCGCGGCCTGTCGCCCCCGCGGCCAACAGCAAATCCGTCTGGCGGCACAGAAAAGCCGGGATTTGCAGCACATCCACTGCCTCCGCGCTTGGCGCACATTGTTCAGGCGCATGCACATCGGTCAGTACCGGCAGCCCGGTTTTCTCGCGCACTTCGGCCAGAATGGAGAGGCCCTCAGCCATACCAATGCCGCGCGCGGCGGCAACACTGGTCCGATTGGCCTTGTCGAAGGAGGATTTATAGATCAGCGGCACACCAGCGGACGCCGCGATTTCCTTGAGTGCGGTAGCGGTTTCCAAGGCATGGGCGCGGCTTTCGATCTGGCAGGGGCCACAAATAAAGACCAACGGCAGATCATTGCCAAAGGTCACATTACCCGCCTTTACATGGCGCATCATACCAGCCGCGCCTGACGCACCGCCGCGCCAATGAAGCCCGCGAAAAGCGGATGCGGCTCGAAGGGCTTGGATTTCAGTTCCGGGTGGTATTGCACGCCAATGAACCAGGGATGATCCGGGTATTCGACAATTTCCGGCAGCACGCCATCGGGTGACAATCCGGAAAAGCGTAAGCCCGCCGCTTCAAGCCGATCACGATAGGCGATATTCACCTCATAACGGTGGCGATGGCGTTCCTGGATTTCCGCCGCATCGCCGTAGACGCAGCGCACCAGCGATCCTTCCGCAAGATGCGCCTGATAGACGCCAAGCCGCATGGTGCCGCCCAGATCAGCACTCGCATCGCGCCGTTCCACCTGATTGCCTCGTTGCCATTCGGTCAGCAGGCCAACTACAGGTTCTGCGCAAGGGCCAAATTCGGTGGAAGACGCGCCCTTCAACCCAACTAGGTTCCGCGCCGCTTCGATCACCGCCATCTGCATGCCGAAGCAAATGCCGAAAAACGGCAGCTTGCGTTCGCGCGCAAAGCGCACCGCTTCAATTTTGCCTTCCGTGCCACGCTCCCCAAAGCCGCCAGGCACCAGAATACCATGCACATGTTCAAGCCGGGCGAGCGCTTCCGCGTCATTCTCAAAAATCTGGCTATCCACCCAATCGAGCTTCACACGCACATGATGCGCAATGCCGCCATGGATCAGTGCCTCCGAAAGCGATTTATAGGCATCCAGCAGATTGGTGTATTTGCCGACAATCGCGATATTCACCTCGCCTTCCGGCGCCTTGATCGCGTTCACAATGCTTTCCCAACGCGACATATCGGGCTCGCCAAAGGCGGAAAGGCCGAAATGGCGCAGCACTTCCACATCCAGCCCTTCGGCATGATAGGCCAAGGGCACTTCGTAAATCGTGCTGGCATCAAGCGCGGGGATCACACTTTCCGGCCGCACATTGCAGAATAGCGCGATCTTGCGCCGTTCATTCTCCGGGATCGGCCGATCACAACGGCAGAGCAAAATCTGCGGTTGAATACCAAGGCCCAGCAATTCCTTCACACTATGCTGTGTTGGCTTGGTCTTCAATTCGCCGGCCGAGGGGATATAAGGCACCAGCGTCAGATGCATGAAAATGCTGCGCTGCGGGCCCAATTCATTGCCCATCTGCCGAATGGCTTCCAGGAAGGGCAGGCTTTCAATATCGCCCACCGTGCCGCCCACTTCGACCAGCACGAAATCATAGCCATCGGTTTCGGTCTGGACCACTTCCTTGATCTTGTCGGTGATATGCGGGATCACCTGCACTGTCCCGCCCAGGTAATCGCCGCGCCGTTCAGCGGCAATTACATCCGAATAGATGCGCCCCGTGGTCCAGTTATCGGCCTTGCGCGCATGCACACCGGTGAAGCGTTCATAGTGGCCAAGATCAAGATCGGTTTCCGCGCCATCATCGGTGACGAAGACCTCCCCATGCTGATAGGGGCTCATGGTCCCCGGATCGACATTGAGATAGGGGTCCAGCTTGCGCAGCCGAACCTTGTAACCGCGCGCCTGCAACAGCGCGCCGAGCGAGGCGGAAGCGATACCCTTACCGAGTGAGGAGACCACGCCGCCGGTGATGAATACGAACCGGGTCATGGGAGACCTGGATACCCCATCCCCCGATTCGGCGCCAGAAGGGCATCGTCACGGATAGCGGCGTTAGGCGATTCTTGAGATTTGTCGGGTTTACTGCGGCGTCAAAGCCCCCAATCCCGTAACGCAAGGCAGGGAAACCCTCATGCGGATAGATATCAGGCCCGACGGCTCGCAAATCATGATCCCCGAAGCGGGCGATCTGGTGCGCCTGACGCGCGATGAACCGGGACCGATCGTGACCGCCCATGCAGGGGAATGGGGGCGGATTATCCGGGTTACATCCCGAAATACGCTCGATATCCAGCTTGCCGGCTTTTCGCGCCCGCGCGGTGTTGCCATGGCGCTGGTGAGCGATTTTCCGGCGATCAATGTGGTCCCCTGCGATGGGCGCGGCTTGCCGACCGATGGTAAGCATTGGGGGTCTTGGGAAGAACGCCGGGGTGGAGGGGCGGCCCGGGCGCGGCGTTAACGCTGGCTTGGCCCCGCTTCGATCAGCGCCAAATTCTGCGCTGCCAGATCTGCAGCCGCGCTATCCGGGGCCAGTTCCAGCACCCTTTCCCAATCGCGCCGCGCAGCTTCAGCCTCGCCGCGCAATTGGCGCAGAATGCCGCGTTCCAAAAGCGCTTCCACATTGCGCGGCGCAAGCCTGAGCGCGGTGGTGATGCTGTCTTCCGCTGGGCGCAGGCTTTCCATCTGGCGCTGAGCGGCGGCGCGCCAAATCCAGGCCTCGGCACGATCCGCATCCAGCACCACTGCCAAATCCAGATCAGCGAGCGCCCCCGGCACTTGCCCGAGCGTAAGCCGCGCCATGGCGCGTTCCAGCAACAAATCCGGGTCTTGCGGCGTCAGTGCCAGCGCCAAGCTTGCGGCGGCAACGGCGCGTTGTGCCTTACCCGCGGCGCGCCAAGCTTCCGCCGCCTGGCCAAACACCGCCGCGCGCGCGGCAAGCCCGGCTTCACTGCGCGCCGCGATGCGTTCCAAAGCTTCCGCCGCCGCATCAGCCTCCCCGAGGCTAAGCTGAGCCAGCGCTTCGCATTGCGCGGCGCCTTCGCCACCGCCCTGCATATGCCAATCCCGCGCAAAGCCGCGCGCGCCGGCAGGGTCCACCAATAGCAAATCAAGACAGCGCGCATATTCGGGGGCTTGGGAAAGCCGGGGCGGTTCCGGCGGGACCGGCAAGCCCGCATCCTGCTGCGCTGAGGAAAGCACGCCCGAAAGCCACAAGCCCCCGGCCGCGCCCAAAACCAGCAGCGCCGATGCAACCCCAATCAGCTTCATGGGCTTTTGAACCATCACGCCATATTTAGCGCAGTCTGCACGCTATGGTAGCGTGACGTCTGGTGGATCGATTTTTTATGATCGCGCGTGGCGGAAAAACCATGGAACAAAAGAAGCTGCTGATTATCGCCGGGCTTGGCTATGCCGGGCAGGCCGTGGCCAAGGCCGCTGTCGCCGCCGGCTGGCGGGTGGTGGCCACCTCTCGCCAGCCAGAAAGCCTGAAGGCTCCGCCGGGGGTTGAGGTTATCCGCTTCGATGACGCTGACCCGGCCTTCGCCGCCGCGACGCATTGGCTGATCACCACACCGCCCGATGAAGCCGGGGACCCCGTGCTGCGCCGGCACGCTGCGGCGCTCGCTTCCGGCAATCAACGCTGGATCGGCTATCTTTCCACCACCGGTGTCTATGGTGATCGTGGCGGCGGCACGGTGAATGAGGCAACACCACCTGCCCCCGGGCAGCCACGCAGCCAAAGGCGCCTTGCTGCTGAAGATGCCTGGCGCGCAGCACGGCCCGCAGGTGCGGCTTTGGATATCTGCCGTGTCGGCGGAATTTACGGACCAGGCCGCGCCCCCTTTGCCGAATTGCGGGCAGGCGTCGCGCGGCGCGTGGTGAAGCCCGGCCATAGCTTCAGCCGCATCCATCGCGATGATATTGCCCATGCGGTGATGGCCGCCATCAGCCATCCCCCCACACCGGGCTGCCGCGTGCTGAATTTCGTGGATGATGTACCCACCGATAGCGCGAGCGTTATGGAAGAAGCCGCGCGGCTTTTGGGTGTGCCGCCACCGCCCTCGATACCTTTTGAAGAAGCGCGCGCCCGCATGTCGCCCATGGCGCTGTCCTTTTGGTCGGAAAATCGTCGTGTCGCGAATGCCGCAACCAAGGCCGCGCTTGGCATTGCGTGGCGGTATCCGAGTTATCGGGAAGGCTTGGCGGCAAGTTTGGACGAATGACGCATGGCGCTGGCCGGGGTGACCCGACCAGCGCCAGTGCAGAATTTTCGGGCGGGGCGTAGCGTTACGCCGCGCGAACCCTTTGGATGAAGCCCGCCATGGCGCGCGACAAATCCTCAGACCGTCCGGCCAGGCCCTGCGCGGTGCTGAGCACCTGAGAGGCTGAGGCCGTGCTATCCGTCGCGGTCTTCGCCACCAGCGACGCATCGCCACGTACCGCTTCCGTCAATGAGGATGTGCGCGAGACATTATTGGCGACGTCGGCAATCACCGCATTCTGCTCCTCAATCGCCGAGGCGATGGTGGAAGCGATATGCTCCAGCTCGGCAATGGCGCCGGAAATATCCTTGATATTCGTCACCGCCGCACCGGTTGCACTCTGAATGCCGGCAATCTGCTCACTGATTTCCGCAGTGGCCTTGCCAGTCTGCGCGGCAAGTGCCTTCACCTCACTCGCTACCACCGCGAAGCCCTTGCCCGCTTCCCCCGCGCGCGCCGCTTCAATCGTGGCGTTGAGCGCCAGAAGATTGGTCTGGCCCGCGATGGAATTGATCAGCTCCACCACGCTGCCAATGCGCCCCACCGTCTCCGCCAGGGTATTGATCTGCTCCGTGGTGCGGGCTGCATTTTCGACCGCTTCCTGCGTCTTCGCAGCGGAGTTCTGAATCGAACGGCTGATTTCGCCGACCGAGGTGGTCATTTCCTCGGTCGCGGCGGCCACACCGGATGCGATGTTTGAGGTTTCCTCGGCTGAGCGCAACACGGATTGTGAACGGTCACCGACATCACCTGCGGAATTCTGCATGGCTTGGGCGGCACCGGTCATTTCCCGCGCATTGTCATTCAGGGATTGGACAATGGCGCCGATTTCACGTTCAAACTCAGCAGCGATCTTTTCCATCTCTGCCTTGCGCTGTGCAGCACGCTGTTCCTCGACGGCCTGCTTTTCGGCCTCCAAGGCAGCAACACGCAACGCATTGTCGCGGAAGACAACCAATGAACGCGCCATATCGCCGATTTCATCACCGCTCTTCAAATCAGTGATGGCAATGGCGGTATCGCCATTCGCCAAAGCAGCCATCGCCTGATTGGTGCGCGAAAGGCGCTGGGCGATACGGAAGTAGAGCAGCCAGGAGACAAACAGAATCGCCGCAATACCAATGACGGCGAATAGGGCGCTCAGCATCAGGCCAATCCTGATCTCTGCCATCGCGTTTTCCGCGCTACGGGTTGCGAATTCGCTGAAAGCATTGGTGGCGCCTTCGATTTCTGCAAGCGCCTCACCCGACCTTACAAAGAAGGCATTGAAATCAAGGGGGTAGTTTCCAGTAGAAGCACCAGAGAGCACCGACTGACGCAAGGATGCGTAATTCTGTCCATAGGCGCGCTCAATCTGAGCGAGTGTAGTCTGTAACGCTTCCGGGAGCAGGCGGCGAGTGGATTTAAGCGCTTCAAACGCCGCTTCGGCCTGGCCCGTAAGACCGCTGGCGGTAATCATGGTTGCGGGCGTCATGGCGCGCTGATGCAGTAGCGCAACAGCCAGATAGGTGCGTGATTGACCCTCAAATTCGCGCATGCGCCAGATGCGATAGGCGGCCAGAACGGTATGTTCGGCCTTGGCAGTCCGGATGGCAGAGCTTTCGATCAGGTTACCCAGAACCGACTGCATGCCGCGAATGGCGCCAATGATTTCCTGGGGCAGAGCATCCACATCCGCGGCACGATTCTGGCGTGGTGATGAGACTGCAGCATCGGCACGGGCGCGCAGCGCTGTCAGATTGGCGCGCGCCGCCTTCAGCGCATTGATGGTTTCCTGCCTGTTTGTGATGGCGCTTGTCCGTTCAAGATGCGTCATTAGTGCATCAAAGTGCTGTTCGGAGATCCTTCTCTGCTCCATGCGCAAGGTAGCGAATTGCGCGGGCAGTGGCGTGTCCAGCGTCAGGCCAACCTGCGTCACTGAACGTTCCAGGGACATGGGCATCAGCGCCCGGTAGCCAAGTTCCAAAGCAGCTGTGATTTCGTGACCCCTTTTAGCGAGGGTCCTTTCATTCAACTTGTCGCTGATAACCATCGCCGATATCCCAGCGACCAGAAGCGTGAGCATGGCGCCAATGCCGAGCCCGATATTGCGGATGGAGATGCGCACAGTGCGGGTTCCTTCTGCGGGGGTTGGAAAGAAGGCCGCCCCCTTAGAGGCATTTTCTGAACAATGGGTTACATTTCAGACATATTTTGTAATATGGCTCTTGCTTTTGAGCATGTTGCGTTCACATGGGTCCACTCAACCTGCTCTACCTCATTGTTTTTTGAGCATCTTCACATGTTCAGATCTTCCATCTGAACGTGATCTGCTCTAAGAACCGCAGAAATCGGAACTCAGCCCAAAAGGCCCCGCTTAAGCCGCAGCAGCCAGTGCTAGCTTTGGTTCAATCCGCCCATCGTAAAGCGCGCGCCCCAAAATCGCGCCTTCAATTCCGGCGCTTGCTTCGCGCAGCGCAATAATATCCTCAACCCCCGCGACACCGCCTGAGGCAATCACCGGCAAACGCACTGCGCGGGCGAGTGCCGCCGTTGCCGCGACATTCACGCCGCTCAACATGCCATCACGGGCGATATCGGTATAAATGACTGCCGCCGCGCCGGAATCCTCAAAGCGGCGGGCGAGGTCGGTCGCACTCACATCGCTCGTTTCGGCCCAGCCTTCGGTCGCCACCATGCCATCGCGCGCATCCATGCCAAGTGCCACATGGCCCGGAAAGGCGCGGCAGGCAGCGCGGGCGAAATCCGGGTCCTTCACGGCGGCTGAACCCAGAATGATCCGGCTGACGCCGGCTTCCAGCCATGCTTCAGCAGTCCCCATCGTGCGAATACCGCCCCCCAATTGCAGCTTGGCACCCGGCACGGCAGCGATAATCGCGCGCACCGCCGCCGCATTGGCCGGCTTGCCGGCAAAGGCACCATCCAGGTCCACCATATGCACCCAGGAAAATCCCGCCTCGATGAAGCGCCGCGCCTGTGCGGCAGGGTCATCGGCATAGATGGTGGCCTGATCCATCTCCCCACGTTTCAGGCGCACGACCTGCCCGCCCTTCAAATCAATGGCGGGATAGAGCGAAAAGCCCATTACTGGGTGGGATCAAGCAAGGCGCCGGTGGAACGCCCGCGGCCAGGCTCGAGCGGCTTGTAATAGAAGCGCCCGGATACCGTTTGCCCATGCACGCGCGCGTAGAAGGGATGCGTGCCCCAATGGACGTAACCCAGCGCTTCAAACAGTGCGATAGCGGTGGTTTGCGTCTCCCGCACGTCCAGGTTCAGGACGCGATGGCCAAGGGCTGCGGCGCGTTCTTCAACGCGCATTACCAACATGCGCGCCAGACCATGGCCGCGCGCATAGGGCGCGAGATAGGCATGGGTCAGCGTGGCGCCAAAGGATTGCGCTTCATTGTTGCGCGGCGGGCGCACCAGCTGTGCCGACCCGACCACATGGCCATCCAGGCGCGCGATGAATAATTCACGTTCCGGCACCAGCAAGGTGCCGCGGAAATGCCGCGCCAGCGCTTCCCGCCCCTGCGGTTCCAGCCAGCCGAAGCCGCCGCCTTCAATGATGGCCGCATCCGTCGCTTCACAGAGATCGGCCAAATCGGCATCCGATATCTGGTTCGCGAGTTCCACCGCCAGATCATGGGTGAAGCTCATGGTCATTGCGCTATTCATGGCACCCATTGGAGGAAATTCATAAGGATACGCAACCCCACCGGACCGCTTTTCTCCACATGGAACTGAAGCCCGGCAAGATTATGGCGGGCAATCGCTGCTGTCACCGGCCCACCGTAATCGGTGGTGGCGATCACATCCCCCGCCTGCGTGGCCCTAAAGGCATAGGAATGCACGAAATAACCCTGATCCCCCGGCGTAATGCCCGCCAGCAAAGGGTGGCAGCCGGGACGGAAGGCGAGCCCATTCCAGCCCATTTGCGGCAGCGGCAGGGGGGCGCCATCCGCGCCCTTCGGGTCCATGGGCGCTACCTCGCCCGGCAGCCAATCCAGCCCCGGCGTGCTGCCATGCTCCAACCCTTGGGTTGCCATCAACTGCATGCCGACACAGATGCCAAGAAAGGGCACGCCATCCCAACGCACACGCCGTTCCAGGGCCGCAACCGCGCCCGGCAGCGCATCCAGCCCGCGCCGGCAAGCGGCGAAAGCCCCCTGGCCGGGCAGCACCACCCGATCAGCCGCCAGGATCTCCGATGCCTCACGCGTCACACGAATATCGGCGGCGACACCGGCTTCCGCCGCCACCTTCTGGAAAGCGCGGAGCACGGAAGCCAGGTTGCCCGAACCCGGATCAATGATGACCAGCTTCATGTCAGGCCACGGGCCAGATCGGCGCGACGATCCGCCAGGTTCAAGACCGCCCCTTCCTCATCGCGCCCCTGCACCACGCCCATGAGGCGAAAGCCACCCCGTTCGAGCGTCCAGCGCTGGAGGTTCCGCGCCTCAAACCCGGTGAGGAGCTGGAGCGCGATCATGGCCCAGGGGGAGATGCCGGATGGCAGCACAAAGCCCAGTAGCGTCGCGAGTGCGAAATACAACGCGGCGGCGATCCAAAGCCGCTTGGCCAGGAACCAGAATAGCGGAAACAGCGCCGCCCACCAGGAAAACCCTTCGCGCACCATGACCGTCCGTGCGGGTTTATCCGCGATAGCCGGGCGGTGATGCACGGTCCAAACCCGCATGTCAGGCTTCCAGCACGCCCTTGGTGGACGGAATGGCGCCAATCGCGCGCGGGTCCGGTTCCACCGCTTCTCGCAAAGCCCGCGCCAAAGCCTTGAAGCAGGCTTCCGCCACGTGATGGGCATTGGTGCCGGCCTTCTGCGTCACATGCAACGTGATGCCGGCATTAAAGGCCAGGGCGCGGAAGAATTCCTCAAACAGTTCCGTATCCATCTCCCCGATTTTGGGCTGGGCGAAGCTGACAGACCAGGCAAGATATGGCCGGCCGGAGATATCCACGGCTGCTTCGGCCAAGGCCTCATCCATCGGGATCACGGCCGCGCCGTAGCGGCGAATGCCACGCTTATCGCCCAAGGCTTGGCGCAGGCATTGGCCGATAACGATGCCAACGTCTTCCGTGGTGTGGTGGAAATCTATGTGCAGATCGCCCTTGGCCTGCACCTTAAGGTCGAACAGACCATGGCGGGCCAACGCCGTCAGCATATGGTCCAGAAAGCCAATGCCGGTGGCGATATCCGCGCGCCCTTCGCCATCCAGGCCAAGGGCGACGGTGATCGCGGTTTCCGAGGTCTCGCGGCTCATTTCCGCGCGGCGGTTCCAGGGCGGGGTGGTCTTCATGCAGCCTAACTACGCCTCGCGGTGGGGGGGATGCAACCGAAAGCGAGGGTGTGGTTGTCTCCGCGCCCCAGTCGCGCCATTTCTGCACCCATGACACAGACACAACACGACCCCCTGGGCTGGCACGGCACCACCATTCTTTGCGTCCGCAAGGGCGGGCAGGTGGCCATGGCCGGGGATGGCCAGGTCTCCCTTGGGCAGACCGTGGTGAAGGGCAATGCGCGCAAAATCCGCCGGATTGCTGGCGGCAAAGTGCTGGCGGGCTTCGCCGGCGCCACTGCGGATGCGTTTACGCTTCTGGAGCGGCTAGAGGCCAAGTTGGAACGCTTCCCGGATCAATTGGAACGCGCCTGCGTTGATCTGGCAAAGGATTGGCGGACGGATCGGTATTTGCGCCGCCTGGAAGCCTTGCTGGCGGTGGCGGATGCCAAACGATCCTTGCTGGTGACCGGGCAGGGCGATGTACTGGAACCGGAAGACGCGATCATCGGCATTGGTTCCGGCGGCAATTACGCGCTTTCCGCCGCGCGCGCGCTTTTGCCGATAGAGGGTGTGGCGGCTGAGGAGATTTGCCGCCGTTCCATGAAAATCGCCGCCGATATCTGCGTTTATACCAATGGCAACATCATCCTTGAGACGCTGGCCGCCAGCGCGGGAGACGCGGCATGACCGAAACCGTCAACCTCTCCCCGCGCGAGATCGTATCGGAGCTTGATCGGCATATTGTCGGCCAACAGGAAGCCAAGCGCGCAGTGGCGATTGCGCTGCGCAACCGTTGGCGGCGCCAGCAATTGGCGCCGGGGCTGCGCGAAGAAGTGGTACCGAAGAATATTCTGATGATCGGCCCGACCGGCTGCGGCAAGACGGAAATTGCGCGCCGTTTGGCGCGTTTGGCGAATGCGCCGTTTCTGAAGGTAGAAGCGACGAAATTCACCGAAGTAGGTTATGTCGGGCGCGATGTGGAAAGCATTGTGCGTGATCTGGTTGAGGTTGCCATCACCATGGGCCGCGAAGCCGCGCGCAAGGGCGTGCAGGCCAAGGCAGAATTGGCCACCGAGGAAACCCTGCTGACCGCGCTGGTGGGCGAAGGTGCATCGGGGGAAACCCGGCTGAAATTCCGCCGCATGCTGCGTGAAGGCCAATTGGAAAACCGCGAAATTGAAGTGCAATTGGCCGATAGCGGACCCGCCATGCCGATTGGCATGATTGATCTGCCGGGCGGGCAGCCGCCGCAAATGCAGAATTTGCAGGATATGTTTGGCAAGATGTTTGGTGGGCGCAGCAAATCCCGCAAAATGACAGTGGCCGAAGCCCGCAGTGCTTTGCTGAAGGATGAAGCGGATAAGCTTCTGGATCAGGATGCGGTGGTGCGCGACGCGCTGTTGAATGTTGAAGCCAATGGCATCGTCTTCCTGGATGAGATTGACAAGGTTTGCGCCCGCACCAGCGAAAGCGGCTTTCGTGGCGGCGATGTCTCCCGCGAAGGGGTGCAGCGCGATTTGCTGCCGCTGATTGAAGGCACCACGGTGACAACCAAGCACGGGCCGGTGAAGACGGATCATGTGCTGTTTATCGCTTCTGGCGCCTTTCATCTGGCGAAGCCTTCTGATCTTTTGCCGGAATTGCAGGGCCGCTTGCCGATTCGCGTGGAATTGAAGGCACTGTCGCGCGATGATTTCCGCCGGATTTTGACGGAGCCAGAACACTCGCTGCTGAAGCAATATACGGCACTGCTCGGCACCGAAGCTGTCGCGCTGGATTTCGCGCCGGATGCGGTTGAAGCGATTGCTGATCTGGCGGCCGAGATCAATGCGAGTGTGGAGAATATCGGCGCACGGCGCTTGGCGACGGTGCTGGAACGGTTACTGGAGGAAGTTTCCTTCACCGCGACTGACCGCGCCGGCGAAACCATTGCCGTGGATGCAGCCATGGTGCGTGATCGTGTCGCGCCACTTGCGGCCAGCGCCGATCTTTCGCGCTATATCCTATAGGCCATGCCTAGTTCGTATCCTCTCACCAGACATGGTCTAACCTATGTTTGGTCGCATTTTCCGAGTCGCCAAGTGTGCACACTTGGCTTGAAAATGCCTCGTAAATTTTGGTCGCATTTTCCGAGTCGCCAAGTGTGCACACTTGGCTTGAAAATGCTCCGGCAATGAGCCTTACGGTAAGCCCTGCGCCGCCGCCGCTCGGCCCCCGGGCGGAGGCTGAGCTGCGCGCGGCGTTTGAGGCTTTGGAGAACCCCTCCCTCGCCGCGCGGCTTTCGGCGACGGTTGGCACGCCGATCGAGGCACTGACCGCGCGCCTGCCAGGGCCATTGCAGGGCGGGCTGCATGGCGCAGTGCGCGCGGCGCTCACCACGGCGATGGCAGCGGCGCTGCGGTCATCGCCGGCGGCGACTCCCGCGCTTTTGCCTTCATCCTGGCTGCATCGTGGACTGGCGGCGGCAACAGGTGCGGCGGGTGGTGCCTTTGGCCTGGCCGGCACGCTGGTCGAATTGCCGGTTTCCACCACCATTCTGCTGCGTCAGATCGCGGCCATTGCAGCCGAGGAAGGCGAGGATTTGGCGCGGCCAGAGATCACCGCCGAGTGCTTGAAGATCTTTGCCCTTGGTGGCCGCGGGCGTGGTGATGATGCCGCCGAATCCGGCTATTTCGCGCTGCGTATTGCCCTGGCCGAGGCGCTGAAGGGCAGCATTGGCACAAGCATCCTGCCTGGTTTCATCGCGGCCATTGCGTCACGCTTTGTGGGACCGGTCGGTTTGAAGCTTTCCGCCCAGGCCGCGCCCCTGATTGGCGCTGCGGCGGGGGCGGCGATCAACCTCGCGTTTCTTGAGCATTTCCGCAGCGTAGCGCGCGGGCATTTCACGCTGAGGCGGCTAGAACGGATACATGGCGCTGAGGCCGTGCGATTGGCTTATGACAAACTGGCCGCGACGCGGGATGTGGCCTTTTCGAAGGTTTAGGTCCCAGGCCCTTCCCCAATGACCGGGCGGCGGCGCCCAGCTAGGAAGGCTGCGCGCAGGTTTTCTGGCACCTCATCCGGCGAGAGATAATCGCCATCATCGTAAAGCATACCTCGGCGGAGATAGGTTTCGCGTCGCACGGCAGCAATAAGATGAACAATGCCGATCGGCTGACCCGATGATCTGGGTTCAACCCAGACACTGTCTTCAACGCGCCTGTAGGGCAGCGTATAATGGCTCATCCAATTCGCGCGTGAGGGAAGGGCGTGTAAGCCGCCGGCTTCCAGCAGAGATTTTTGCAACGACAATTGATCAAAAAGCGCGGTAAGGCCTCTTTGCAGGGACAGGGCCATATTTCGTTCCCATAAGGACCAGATCGGTGATTGGGCCCCCATCGCGAAGACGCCATTGTTGAAAATGGGCAACAGGGCGTATTTCCGCGCGTCATCCTCACCATAGGAAGCGGTCCATTGGTGAAATTTATAGCGGTGGAACTGCAAGGCTGAAGCAGGTTCGCGCAGGAAGGCGTAGGCCACATCGCATTCCGGAACGATGGCGGTCAGATTCTTTTCAGCCGGATCGGTGAATTGCTTCATGACCGTTGGGTCCTGCACCCAGACATCCGCATCCATCCACATATAGCTTGAATAGCCCGGCAGATATTTGGGCAGAAGCGCCCGGCAAGCTTGACCAAGCCTATAGGGCTGAAAACCTTGCATATTCGCGATGCTAAAATCATCCTTCAGCCGGAGCAGCTTATGGGTTCTCGCTTCCAGCCAAGCCAATTCCTGCGGCGTGCAGCCAAGATCGAAAAAGGCCAATTCGGCATCATGCAGCGGCAATACACGGCGCAGCGAAAGAATAAGGCCCTTCGCGAGATAGAACATGTTGGAGTCGCTGCCGGTGACAATAACAAGCTTGGGCATGGCTGAACCTGGCAAGTGCTGGCGGTCTTATGTTACAATGATAATCTAGCCGTTATGACAATACACGAAATCCCTGTCTGACAATGCATCCACGCGTCTATAATTCAAGGCCTTCAGCTTTTCGTCGGAAACCTGGCCGGTTTCCGGCAGAATTTCGGTCACGATGACAGGTCGGAATTTTGCAAGTGTTTGGCGTGCACCTTCCAATACCGAAACCTCGGCGCCTTCGACATCTATCTTGATGACATCCAAGGCATCGAATTCAAAGCTATCCAATGGAAGAACCTGATATTGACCCGCATCACTCACGCCCAAGACTGTTGCCCCCAAATTATCGAGCGAATATTTACGCAGGTCCGCTTTACCTTCTGCCGCGCCAAGAGCGAAATTGAAACATTGGATCTTTTCAGGGGCGTTCAGTTGAATGTTTCTCTCCAGAATTTTGAAGGTCTGCCTGAGCGGTTCGAAGGCAAATATCTTCTTTGCACCACAGAGTTTCGCGAAATATACAGCATGATTTCCGATATTCGCCCCCGCATCTATGATGGTTGCACCCTGCGGGATATAGCGACGACACCGTTCCAGTACATCAATTTCAAAAAAATTGTTCGAACGCAGGATGATGCGTTGGATAAGGTCTGTCGCGGCGTAGGGCAGAAAAAACTGCATCTCTTCGTCACGCCAGGTGAAGCGCAGGGTTCTATTTTCGCCGAGCAGCGCCATTCGCTGAACCATGCGCAGATCATCAATGCTTACTTGGATGCGCCGTAACTGTTCCAGAACCTGCGCCCTATAGGTTCTCTCGGCATCACTTTCGCTCATCTTGTCCAACCCTTCCTAAACCTACGCGTCTTGCCCAGATGCCCAATTCCCCGGAAGCGAGCCCATTTGAAGAAGGTCACAGGCGGCTTTGGGTTTCGCCTTTCTTGCCTTGTCACCAAGATACGGTAAATACTCATCACAGACTACCGGCATCCGATTTCGGTGGTCCCCATCAGGTATTTACTCTGTCAGGCTGATACGGCCTTTGGATCTACGGTCCGATAGCCAAGTACTGGTTGAAGACGTGTCATGACCCTCAATCTATTAATCCCCGCTCAAGTGACCGAAACCGGTCTTTATCGGCTGATGGATTTGGCGCGCCGCGTGCCTGCCGACGGCAATATCGTTGAAGTCGGCTCTCTATACGGCCTTTCCTCATGGCGTATCTCAAAGCCTTGCCAAGCTGGGGTCACACTGTTCCACATGGACCCCTGGGAAGAGCAAAGTGGACCATTGATCGCGTCGAAAAGCCACAGAATGTGCCGCCTTTTTCCAAGCAAGCTTTCGCCGTTTCACCAGGGATTGCGACAATATCGTGATGATCCGGGGCTAAAGCCCGCAGATCGCCCGCGGCTGGAAGTTTGGTATCGACCTCTATGGTGACAGGACACCAAGCAACCCCATCAAACCACGCGGCATCGCCGCCAGCCGAAAGGGCACAGACTGCGTCTCAATGGGTCTGGCGCGGATATTGCAACACCAATACCTCACCACCCGCAGCACCCGCAGTGATATCCAGCGCGGCTTCATCTGCGCTCACGAATAGTGCGGCGAGGCGATCAAGCATTTTTCCATCATGCAGAATGCTGCCGGCAGCGACAATCATGGATTGGCCCGCACCGGTGGCGGGATCGGGCGCTGTGATGCTTCCATTCGGCGGAATGCGCAGCATGAAAATACCAAGGCCATCTTCTTCCGCCAATACGGTTTCCAAGGCGGCATCACGCCGCGCGGCAAGTGCTTCGGCGCCGCTCGGCAGAATGGGATCGGCAAGCACATAGCGCTTTGGGCCCTTGACCATGCGTTCCCGCGCGGCCGGCAGGAAATGTGCGCCAGTACTATCCGCGCTGGCGCGAAGCGTGAAGTATTTCAGCCCGCCAGCCCCAGGTGTGATCGGCCCATACCCCGTACAGGCACCAGCAAAATGCGCCATGATCGGCCCGACATCATGCCGGCCAATGCGCCCACCACCATCCACCACCACCTGGAACTGATCCACGAAATGAAAATGCGGATGCACAATGGCATTCGGTTCCTGTTCCACCAAAAAGGCTTGCGGCGGCCTGATTTCACCCGGCGCGGGCGGGATGAAGACCTCGGCATTCATCGCATTCGGGTCAACGGAGTTGGAGGATTTCGGCGATGGCGGCGGGCCGAAATAATCCGTCCGCCAAATCCGCCCACCGCCCGGCGCATTGCGCGCGAAACGTGTGGGCGCCGCCAGGGCCAGGGCATTTGCATAAATCATCCGCTGCCACTCCCGCTTTCTGCCAATCCTGCCCGGCCTGTTGCGAAGGCCAGCCGAATCCAGCCATAGTCTAACATCCGAAAGACGCCACAAAGCAAGGCGCCAGGTTTGGGAGGGGAAGAAAATGCGGGCATTCCGGGGCCATCGCCGTGTCTTTTTCGCGCTGTCGGCGCTGCTATTCGGGTTGGCAGTATCACTACCAGCGGCACAGGCGCAGGAATGGCCCAATCGGCCGATCCGCATTCTGGTGGGCTTCCCGCCCGGCCAGGCGACGGATGTGATTGCGCGGCTGCTGGCCGAACGGCTTACGGAAAACCCCGGCTGGTCCATGCTGATTGACAATCGCCCAGGCCAGGGCGGCAGCCTTGCCGCCGCGCAGGCCGCGCAATCCGCCCCCGATGGCCATACACTGCTGCTGAGCGCAACGGCGCCGCTCGCGACCAACCCCAATCTCTATGCCAATGTTGGCTATGATCCGAGACGTGATTTCGCGCCAATCAGCTTGGTTGCCAATCTTCCCTTTGTGCTCTTCGTCAACACCAATGTCGCGGCGCGCAATGTCGCGGAGCTGATTGCGCTGGCCAAGGCGCGCCCGGGGCAGTTGACTTACGCAACTTCGGGCAATGGCACGACTTCCCATCTGATTACCATGATGTTTGCGCGTGCCGCCGGCGGGCTTGAATTGACGCATGTGCCCTATCGCGGAGGCGCGCCGGCGCTGACCGATCTGCTGGCCGGGCGCATTGACATCATGATTGATACGGAGCTTTTCGCCCTGCCCCATATTCGCGAAGGCCGTGTGCGTGCGCTTGCGGTAACCACTGCGCAGCGCACGGCATTGCAGCCAGAATTGCCAAGCCTTGCGGAAACAGGGCTTGCGGGATTTGACGCTGCCGCTTGGCTTGGCCTGGTTGCGCCAGCGGGTACGCCAAGGCCGATTGTTGAAAGGCTCAATCGCGAATTACACCGCATCCTGGCGGAACCCGCAACGCGGGAGAGGCTTTCTGGCCTTGGCGCGCAAGTCATGACCAGCACGCCGGATGATTTCCTGGCTTTCATGCGGAGCGAATATGTCAAATGGGGCAATGCGGTGCGCGAAAACAATGTGAAGCTGGATTGATCGCGCAATGACCGAGGCTGCTTTTCAAGTATGGGAATGCGCGCTTTGCGGCTTCATTTATGATGAGGCGAAAGGCGCGCCGGAAGAAGGGCTCGCTACTGGCACACGCTGGGCAGATGTCCCGGAAGATTGGACCTGCCCCGATTGCGCGGCGAGCAAAGCGGATTTTGAAATGCGACCGAAGCCGTAGGCAGGCCTGGTTTAGCCGGGGCGCGCCAGCTACCGCCCCAGCATATCCATCATCTCTCGCCATTCGCGCTTGGAAAGGCCGCTGGTTTCCTGCGTCACAGCCTCATGCGCCAGCATGCGGCGCAGAATGGAGATCATTTGCGCGGACAGCGTCACTGCACCCAGGCGGTAGTCGCGGAAGGCTTCAAAGGCCATCGGCACCCAGGCTTCAACGGTCTTCAACATGGCATCTGCATAGACGCGGATTTCATATTGCGCATGGGCATCGGCGCGGAGTGACAGGAAATGCAGCAGATTGTGCAAATCCGTCTTCCAATACCATTGCGTATAGGCATTGAGCGTGAGGTTCATCCGCGCCAATTCGCGCGCCAGGCCCTGACGGCTTTCATCACGCGCAGCACCTTCATCATCCTCATTCAACATTTCAAGGTAATGATCGTAATTGCGCGTGGCGTCTTCGCGCAGCAGATCAAGCACGCGCGCGGCTTCCGCACCTTGCAGCACATCGCCGCGCCCCTGGCGGTTGCTCGCGGATTGTGCGGCCAGGTTTTCCGGCGCGGGGATATAGAATTCGCGGTCCAGGATGGAATAGCGCGCGGAATATTCATTCACATTGGCGGTGCGGTGCCTGATCCATTGCCGCGCCACGAAGATCGGCAGTTTGATGTGATATTTGATTTCGCACATCTCAAAGGGCGTGCTGTGGCGATGGCGCATCAGGTAGCGGATCAGGCCGCGATCCTCATTCGCGGCGCGGGTGCCGCGCCCGTAGGATACGCGCGCCGCCTGCACAATTGCGGCGTCATCGCCCATATAATCAATCACCCGGACAAAGCCGTGATCCAGCACCGGCAGGGCTTCGAACAGCATGGCTTCCAGCGCCGGTACGCTCGGGCGGCGCGTGGGTGCCTGATCCGCGCGCGCGGCGGCGATTTCCTGTTGCTGGGCATCGGTAAGCGCCATGGTCAGAATCGTTCCTTTTGACCCTTTGGGCGGTAGCGGCGGGGGCGGGGCCGGTCAAGCGCGGGCGCTTCCACGGGGCGCCACTTCCGGGCAGGATGGGCGGGAAATCAAGCCCCACCGGAGCCCCCATGTCCCCGCTAGACGCCATCCGCCGCCACCAGGCGGAACTCACCGCCTTCCGGCGTGACCTGCATGCCCATCCGGAACTCGGCATGGCGGAATTCCGCACCGCCGAGAAGGTTGCGACCGCGCTGGAGGCTTTGGGGATTGAGGTCCATCGCGGTGTCGGCGGCACGGGTGTGGTCGGCGTCCTGCGGAATGGGTCCGGCAATCGCGCCATTGGGCTGCGCGCCGATATGGATGCGCTGCCGATGGATGAACTGACAGACCTGCCCTTTCGCAGCACGGTGAAGGGGGCGATGCATGCCTGTGGGCATGATGGCCATACGACCATGCTGTTGGGCGCCGCCAAATATCTGGCCGAGACCCGCAATTTCGACGGCATTGTCCATTTCATCTTCCAGCCAGGCGAAGAAGGCTGCGGCGGCGCGCTCGCCATGCTGGAAGATGGGTTGTTCGAGCGTTTCCCCTGCGATGCCATTTACGGCATGCATAACCGCCCGAATTTCCCGCTTGGCGAATTTGCCATCCGGAGCGGCGCCTTCATGGCGGGTGGCGCGTTTTTCGACATCACCATCACCGGCAAGGGCGCCCATGGCGCGCGGCCAGAGGCTTCGATTGATCCCGTATTGGCGGCCTGCCATGTCACGGCGGCTTTGCAATCCATCGTCTCCCGCAACCTATCCCCGCGGGATGTGGCGGTCATCAGCGTGACGAAGGTGGTGGGAGGCGAGGCCTATAACATCATCCCCGAAACCGCGGTGATTTCCGGCACGGCGCGCTTCTTTTCGCGCGATGTCGGCCAGCAGATCGAAGCAGGGCTGAAGCGCGTAGCAGCGGGGGTTGCCGCGGGGTTTGGGGCCTCGGCCAGTGTGGATTACCGGTTGATTTTCGCCCCCACCATCAATGCGCCGGAACATACTGAAGCCCTGGCGGCGGCAGCAGCGGAATTGGTCGGCGAAGATAAGGTCGCGCGCGACAAGCCGCCCGCCATGGCGTCCGAGGATTTTTCCTTCATGCTGGAACGCGTGCCTGGCGCCTATATCAATTTCGGCATTGGCGATGGCGCGGAAGTGCATAACCCGCGTTACCAGTTCAATGACGAAGCCATTCCCTATGGCGCGGCGCTTTTTGCCCGCCTGGTGGAAAAGGGGCTGGTGAAGGACAGCAAAGGCTGATGGTGGAGAATTGGTGGACACAATACAGGGAACTAATCCCCACAGCCGGCATTTTTTGTTCGCGTCGCCTCATAGCGCGGAAGGGCAAACATCGAAACCTTGCAAGGCTCCAACGCCGCAAATAACTGATTGGCCAATTCGTAAAACTCAGCAGAAACTGCTGGGACTGCCTCGCAGCCCTTTCGAGCAGGCTTCAATGTGTCCCCAGTCTTTTTGTCTGCGTAGATACGCCCGTGAATTAAGAGATTTCTTTTTTCAAAAATAATCAGTAATTCTTCAATATACTTATAAAATGCCCTCAACTCTGATGGTAAATCGGGCCATTCTTTTATTTTTTTGTCTATGTATTTGAGCTTCTGGCTGATGGGCCATAAATCCTTCTTTGGATTTTGCTCCTTCTCCATTTTAGCAACAGCAAAAAAGATATCCTCGATTGCCTCTTCAAGGTAGGCCGCATACAAAGCGACGTACCCCAGGCCACGAATGAGACATCCATCATCTTTCAGAGTCATGTTCGTATCTCTAGTTTTCGGATTTTCTGAGTGTGTTCTCGCATTCCGAAGTAGGCAATAGGACATCCTGTGCTAAACGCCCCTCTGCTCCTAGTTTAAGGCCAAGTGGGAATTTTGAGAAACGCTACAAATGGCCAAGTAATGCCCAGGGCTGAGTTTCTTGTTTAGACATTGGGCCAGTCGGCGCGGCCGCATAATGCTCGTTAAAGAGCGCTATTTCACCGGTGCGGGGTGGCTTGGCTCGGGGATGCATTTGGCGGTTGCCTTCCCGAAGTAGCGCTTTCCCTCAAAAGGCCCCCCTCGAAATCACGCGCCAAAGCGCCTATATATGCACCGTCACTCCGGTGACTATGGCGATAAACACGGCTCGGAATAAGCGTTGCGGACCCGGGGGCGGTACCCGGCGCCTCCACCAATCACCCGCCTTATCAGCGGCAGATGGGGGCGAAACAGGCTCGACGCGCGTGGTAAAGGGGACGCTTTTGCTCGGCATTGTACCGCCGTTATCGGGCTAAACCTTAAGTGCGAACGATAACAGCCGTGAGGCTGCCGCACTCGCTGCCTAATAGGTAAGCGCGGCTCGGGGGGCGCCGGGCAACAGAAGCCCCCCACTCTTTCCTTTGCGCGCCAAGGGAGATAGAGACACGCTGCAATGAGCGAGAAATCCCCCCCGCCCGAAAGCCTGCTTCCTTATGAAGCCTGGTCCGAAGACGCGATGCGCGAAGTTGCCTGGCGCGCCCTGGAACATGCCGCGCAGCATGGCATGCCGGGGGAGCATCATTTCTACCTGAGCTACCGCACCGATCATCCGGGCGTTGCCATTCCAGGGCACCTCAAGGCGAAATACCCGCAGGAAATCACCATTGTTCTGCAACACCAATTCGAAGGGCTGTTTGTGGACCGCGAGGCAGCGCGCTTCGGCGTGACGCTGCGCTTTGGTGGTGTGCCGGCGAAGCTGGTGATCCCCTTTGGTGCGCTGACCATGTTCCATGACCCGCATGTGCGCTTTGGGCTCCGCTTCACGCCAAGCGGTCTGGAAGACGAAAAAGTCGGCCTGCCCGCCGCACCGGAAACCTCCGCCGCGCCGCCCAGCCCCGCGCCAGCACCGCCGGGGGAGGTTGTCAGCCTGGATGCCTTCCGCCGCCGCCCGAACAAGGATGGCGGTTAAAATTCCCGCCCGCCACATCCAAGCAAGTTGCGACACACGAAACGCGGTGTTGGCTTCATTCTGCATCGTCCTGGGGCAGACCGCGTTCAGATGGAAAATCCGAACGCGTGAAGATGCTGGAAAAATAAAGGGGTAGAGCGGGTTGCGTGAACCCATGTGAACGCAACATGCTCCAGAGGTTCGATTTATGCTGACCCTTCCCTTCCCCCAAATGCCCCCGCGCACCACTAGCTGTATGTTTGGTGGGCCGACTCACGCTTCTGCCAGGAACAGACAGCAGCGATCGAACCATTAGCTGCCGGCGAGGTCCACCCATTCGGCTTCGGTCAGTGTTTTCACGCCAAGCTCTGCCGCCTTGGCGGCTTTCGAGCCTGCATCGGCGCCAACCACGACGAAATCGGTTTTCTTGGAAACTGATTTCGTCACTTTTGCGCCGAGCCGTTCGGCCAGTGCTTCGGCTTCATCGCGCGTCATTTTCTCCAGCGTGCCAGTGAAGACCATGGTCTTGCCGGCGAAGGCGCTATCCGCGGCACTGGTTTCTTCCACGGCCAAGGGTGAGACTTCGCTGGAAAGGTCATCAAGTGCGGCAAGATTGCGCGGTTCGGCGAAAAACTCGACCAGTTCTTCGGCAATGGCGGGGCCAATACCTTGGATGGAACCCAATTCCTCCCGCGCTTCCGAACCGATGATATGCGCTGCGATCATCGCTGCGCGCCAGGCTTCCAGGCTGTGATAATGCCGCGCCAATAGCTTGGCGTTCTGTTCGCCAATGCGGCGAATGCCGAGGGCGAAAATGAACCGCTCCAGAGCAACACTACGGCACGCTTCAATCGCTTCCAGCAATTTGCTGATCTTGCGTTCACCCCAGCCTTCAAAGCCTGCGAGCGTCTCGCGCTTCTGGTGCAGGCGAAAAATATCGGCAGGGCTCTTGATCAGCCCTGCATCAAACAGGAATTGGATGTTTTCCTCACCGAGACCCTCGATATCCATGGCGCGGCGGGAGACAAAATGCCGTAGGCGTTCGGTGGTTTGCGCGGGGCAAGTCAGCCCACCAGTGCAACGGCGCACCACGTCTTCGCCATCACGAATGGCATGGCTGCCGCAGGCGGGGCAATTCAGCGGAAAGGCATAGGGTTGCGCATCAGCAGGGCGTTTTTCCAGTACCACACCAAGGATTTGCGGAATGACATCGCCGGCGCGTTGCAGCATGACGGTATCGCCAATCCGCACATCCTTACGCGCGATTTCATCCTCATTATGCAGCGTCGCATGGCGCACCATGACGCCGCCGACATTGACTGGCTCCATCACCGCGCGCGGTGTCAGCGCGCCGGTGCGACCAACCTGGATTTCGATATCGAGCAGTTTCGTCACCGCCTGTTCGGCGGGGAATTTCCACGCCACCGCCCAACGTGGCGCGCGCCCCACAAAGCCAAGCCGACGCTGCCAATCAATCCGGTCAAGCTTATAGACCACACCATCAATATCATAGCCGAGTGCCGCACGGCCCGCGCCGATCTCTGCCTGGAAGTGTTCGGCAGCATCTTCGCCATCCAAACGCCGAGATAGCGGATTCACCGCAAACCCCCAGCGGCGCAGCGCATTCAGGAAATCATGATGGGTTTCGGCCGGCGCTTCACTCGCTGCGCCCATGGCATAGGCGAGCAGCTTGAGTGGGCGCGTTGCCGTGATGCGCGCATCGAGCTGGCGCACCGAACCCGCAGCGGCATTGCGCGGATTGGCGGGGATAACCACGGCGTCGCCTAATTTCTCGCTGGCGGCGCGGCGCGCTTCGCGCGCTTCGGCGGCTGCTTCCTGCGCGGCGCGAAAGCTCAGGAAATCCGCCTTTTCCATGAAAACCTCGCCGCGGATTTCGATACTGGCGGGGAAGGGTGGCTTCAGTTGCCGTGGCAGCGATGGGATGGTCAGCAGATTGGCGGTGACATCTTCGCCTTCCGCGCCATCGCCGCGCGTCGCCCCTTTGATGAAGACGCCGTTTTCATAAAGCAGGTTGATGGAAAGCCCATCAATCTTGGGCTCGCCCACAAAGGCCAGTGCTTCGGTTTCCGCCAGCCCCAGAAAGCGGCGGATGCGTTTGCAGAAATCGCTGAATTCTTCTGGCGAAAACACATTATCCAGGCTCAGCATCGGCTCGCCATGGCGGGATTTGGCGAAGCCTTCCGCAACTGGTGCACCGACGCGGCGCGATGGGCTGTCGCTGCGGATCAGGTGGGGAAACCGCGCTTCAATGGCGCGGTTGCGTGCTATCAGCGCGTCATACTCGGCGTCGGTGATCTCCGGCTGGTCCTTGGCGTGATAGAGCCGATCATGCCGTGCGATCTCACGCGCGAGTTCTGCAAGTTCAATCGCCGCATCCAATTCCGAAAGGCTTTGTATGGCAGGCGCCTTCATGCCGTGCCCCTCATGCGAGGGCGGAAGGATAGGAAAAGGAGGGGGCGCGGGGGAGTTCGCTCCCCCGCCCTTTCTTTTTGACTCACGCCCGATCCCCCAAAAGGCTCCGCGCCGCAGCGCGGGCGGCTTCGGTCACTTTTTCCCCGGCCAGCATGCGCGCGAGTTCTTCGTATCTTTCCGCCTGATCCAGAATTTCAACGCGGGTTTCCGCACGCTGTCCTTTCACCTGCTTCGCCACGCGGAAATGCCGCGCACCGCGCGCCGCGACTTGCGGGCTATGTGTTACCACCAGCACTTGTACACGGTCCGCCACGCGCGCCAGGCGTTCTCCTACGGCGGCGGCGGTCGCGCCGCCAATGCCGCTATCCACCTCGTCAAAAATCAGTGTCGGCACGGGCGATCCGCGGGCGAGTACCACTTTCAGCGCCAGCATCAGCCGCGACAATTCCCCGCCCGAGGCGATTTTGGCGAGCGGTCCCGGCGTTTGCCCTGGATTGGTCGCGACAAGGAAAGTCACGCGATCCTGCCCATCTGCACCCCAGGCGCTTTCGTCGCGGGCGGTCAGGTCAATCACCAGCCGCGCGCGGTCCAGCTTCAGTGGCGGCAATTCCTCCGCCAAAGCTTTTTCCAGCGCCGTGGCGTGTTTACGCCGCGCGGCGGAAAGCTTGCCGGCGGCAGTGATGTAGCTGGCGCGTGCCTTCACCTCAGCGGCTTCAAGTGTGGCGACCTCGCCGGCACCGGCATCGAGCGCTTCCAGCCGGGCGCGCAACTTGCTGAGCAATGCGGCAAGTTCCGTCACCGGTACGCTATGTTTCCGCCCGGCAGCGCGGAGCGCGAAAAGCCGTTCTTCCACCTGTTCCAACCGGCGCGGATCGGGGCCGGTTTCATTCATCAGCCGGGTGAGCAGCCCCTCCGCCTCACTCAACGCATCCTGCGCGGCGGCAAGCGCCTGGATGGCGGGCTGCGCTTCGTCATTCGGTGGCGGCAAGCGTTCCAACGCACGCGCCGCTTCGCGCAAGGCGCGCGCGGGGGAAGCCGCACGGCGATCGCGCGGCGTCAGTTCCCCAAGTGCGGCGGCAATCGCCTCGGCGCGGCGTTCGCCCTGTTGCAGCTTTTGGCGTTCGGCAGCGAGTGCGTCTTCCTCGCCTTCTTCGGGCGCCAAATCGGTCAATTCGCCAACGGCGTGGCGCAGCCATTCCTCTTCGCGCTGCGCGCTGGCAATGGCTTCGCGCGCGGCGGCCAGGCGGCGCGTGGCATCGCGCCAGGCAGCCCAGGCGCTGGCGGTGGCGCTGCGATCCGCATCCAGCGCGCCGAAAGCGTCCAATAACCCGGCATGGGTGGTGGGATCGGCAAGCCCCACCTGTTCATGCTGGCCCTGCACTTCCACCAGCGTCGCACCCAGGCGTTTGAGCAAGGCAACACTGACAGGTTGGTCATTGATGAAGGCGCGGGATTTGCCATCGGCTTGCAGCACGCGGCGCAGCACCAATTCATCCTCGGCGCTGATTCCTTGGTCGCGCAAAATCTCGAAACACGGGTGATCATGCGCGGGCAGGAAGGCGGCGGCGACGCTTGCTTGTGTTTGACCCGCGCGCACCAGCCCTGCTTCGGCGCGCTGGCCGAGTGCCAAGCCAAGACTATCCAGTAAAATGGATTTGCCCGCCCCGGTTTCACCGGTCAGCACCGCAAGTCCGGCTTCGAAGTTCAGATCAAGCTTTTCGATCAGCACCACATCGCGAATGGCGAGAGAGGCGAGCATCGGCGCGCCGCCCAGTGCTCAGAAAATACGGTTCAGCATCCGGCTGACAAAGCCGGGACGCTCACCACGGGCTTCGGCGCCGGCGGCGACCAGCAGCGCATAGCTATCGGCATACCAATCGCTGCCGGGATAGTTATAGCCAAGCACGGCGGCATTGCGGCGCGCTTCGTCCGGCAGGCCAAGATTCAGGTAGATTTCCACCAGCCGATGCAAGGCTTCCGGCACGTGGTTGGTGGTCTGGAAATCCTCCACCACGCGGCGATAGCGGCCAATGGCGGCCTGATGCAGGCCCTGGCGCTGATAGAAGCGCCCAACAGTCATTTCCTTGCCAGCCAGATGGTCTCGGCCGAGATCAATCTTCAGCCGCGCATCGCGGGCATAGGCGCTATCGGGGAAGCGATTGATGACTTCCTGCAAGGATGCAATGGCAATGGTCGTCTGTCGTTGGTCGCGCTGCGCATCGGTGATTTGTTCGTATTGCGACAGCGCGCGCAGGTAATAGGCATAGGCGATGTCGCGATGCGCTGGGTGCAATTGAATGAAGCGATCCAGGGCGCCAATTGCTTCCGTGTAGCGATTGCGCAGATATTCCGTATAGGCCGCCATCAGCTTGGCGCTGGTGGACCAGGTGGAATAGGGGTGCTCACGCTCGATCGAATCGAAATACTCAACCGCGCGGGCATAGTTGCGCGCGCGAAGGTTCTGCATGCCAAGGACATAGAGCTGCTGCGGTTCCTCATCCGCTGCGGTCGTGGTGACACGACGCGTGAGCGACGGATCCGCACCGGTGGTGTTCGTTGGGCCTGAACTGCCACAAGCGGCGAGGATCAGAAGCAGAGCTATCGGCAGGAAGCGGCGCATGAATCCCGGTTCAACAGAAATACAGCGCTGATATAGGGCAGATTGGCCCTGGGTGAAATCACCCTTGGCCAAAGATGCCCATTCAGGCGAAGGCGGAGGCCTTTTGCTTGGCCGGGGTGGCAGTGCCGCCCACCCAGCGCCAGGCGCTGGCATCGGCGAAAAGCGCACGCAAAAGCTGGTTGTTCAGCGCATGGCCGGACCGGCTGCCGATGAAACGGGCGCGGAGCGGCGCACCAGCCAGGGCCAAATCACCCACCATATCCAGCACCTTGTGGCGGATGAATTCATCCGCATGGCGCAGCCCGCCGGGGTTCAGAATGGTCATGCCATCCACCACCACGGCATTGTCCAGGCTGCCACCAAGGGCGAGGCCGGCTTCATGCAGGCGCGCGACATCTTCCTTAAGGCCAAAAGTGCGGGAATCCGCCATATTGGCCCGGAAGGCTTCGGGCGTCAGGCGGATATTTAGCGATTGATGGCCGATGGCGGTATTGGGGTAGTCAATTTCAAGCGTGGCGTCGAAGGCCGCTTCGCTATTCGGGTGCAATTCGGCAAAGGCGCCCTGGGCGTCTTCCACGCGAACCGGGCGCAGCACTTCAATCATCTGGCGCGGCGCGGCGCTGGTCGCGATGCCGGCGCAATCAATCAGGAACAGGAAGGGCGCGGCGGAGCCATCCAGAATGGGAATCTCCGGCCCATCCACCTCAATGATGGCATCATCAATGCCCGCCCCTGCAAGGGCCGCCATGATGTGTTCAATGGTGCCGATGCGCGCTGCCGGCGCGGTGGGTGCCGCGATAGTGGTGCAAAGCCGTGTATCGGTCACGAAGTCAAAGCGCGCCGGAATATCAACGCCAAGATCGGTGCGGCGGAACTGAATACCTGCGCCGGCGGCAGCCGGGTGCATGGTAAGGGCCATCCGGCGGCCAGAGTGCAGCCCGTCACCCATGCACCCGATAGGTGCCTTGAGCGTCCTGCGCCGACCATGTTCCGCGGGAAGAAAACCGTCCATCGTACCCTTCATTTCCGGGCCGAAAGCCACAAAAGTGGCACGGCCCTCGTCAACCCATGATGACTTTAGCCAAGAGCAGATGGCAAAAGCGATTCAAGCCTTGTTTCTGCATGTTTCATTTCAAGTATATGATATAATTACATTGTTGCTTTGCGAAAGAGGGCAAAATCAAGGCGGTCTTGCCTTAATTGCCAGGGCATTGGGCACAGCTCACTCCCGCCTTAGTACCTGATCCACCAGCCGATCCGCCCAAGCGTTGCTGGAAAAGCTCTCCCGCAGGGCGGCCTCAGAATAGGTGTCGCGCACCCAAGCCAGGAAGGGCGTTGCGGGGTTTTCTCGCTGGAAGGCAGCGAAGCTTTTGAAAAAAGCGTCCAGAATACCGGTACGCGCTGCCGCAACATGGCCGTGACGCAGCGAAAGCTGGGCCAAAGCCTCCTGCACCGGGCGGCCTTGCAGCAAAAGCCAGATGCCGGCGGCAAGCCCGGTGCGATCCGCCCCGGATTTGCAATGGATCAGCGCCGGTTCTTCCATATCCTGGAAAATGCCGGCCAAGCGCAGAATGCGGTCCTTATGCGGCGCGCCGCGGCTTTCGAAAGGGGCGTCTATATGCGCCAGGCCAAGCCGCGACGCTTCGGCCCGGCTGAGTGCATCGGCGCCGCAATCGGCGCGGTTGCCGCGTAGATTGATGATGGTGCGGATGCCATGGTGCCGCGCGGCCTGGCGCATTTGCCAGGGCAGCGGGTGGTTGGACCGGTAAAGCCGCCCAGGGGCCACCACGCCCCAATTGCGCCAACCAAAGCGCAGGATGGCGTGGTCAATGAACAGCGCATTGCCCCAAATGGCGGTGGGCGTCACGGGCCGCTATTCCAGCCGCGCGCCGGACACCCGCACCGCTTCCTGCCACATGGGGCGTTCACGTTGCGCGCGGGCGATCATGTCTTCCGGGGTGGACCAAACGGCCTCGGCCCCCACACGCAGGAAGCGTTCCTTCACGGCGGGGTCGGCAACAATGCGCCGCAGCGCGCCACTCACGCGCTCAATCGCGATGCGCGGCGTGCCGGCGGGGAAGACAAAACCCTGCCAGGAGGAAACGACAAAATCCGGAAGCCCCGCCTCGGCCATGGTGGGCACATCGGGCATGGTCGGCCAACGCGCCGCCGAGGTCACCGCCAACGCCCGCATCCGCCCTTCCTGAATGACCGGCACATAGGAAGCGAGGTTATCCAAAGCGGAATCGAGATCACCCGACAGCATGGCGGGAATGATTTGCGCCGCACCACGGAAGGGCACATGGGTCCCCTCTACATTCACGCGCCCGGCGAAAAGCGCGCCGGTCAAATGCCCGGTGGTGCCAACCCCGGGCGAGCCATAGGTGAAGCCGCCGCGCTTGGCGCCTACCCAGGCTTTGAAACCTGCGAGATCGCGCGACGGATTATGTTGGGATGACACGACAACAACATTGGGCAAATCCCAAGCGATCCCAACCGGCACCAAATCCCGCGCCGGGTCATAGGGCAGGCGAGCATAAAGGAAATTGTTGATCACCAAATGCCCGACCGAGGCGATTCCAATAGTGTAGCCATCCGGCGTCGCCTTGGCGGTCGCATCAATGCCGATATTCCCGCCCGCGCCGGGACGGTTTTCGATGATGAAATTCTGCCCCAGGATCGGCTGCATCAATTCGCAATAAATCCGCACCAGCACATCGGTGGACCCGCCCGGCGGCCAGGGCACAATCACGCGCACCGGGCGCGCGGGCCATTCGCCCTGGGCGCGGGCGATGGAAGGAGTGGCCAGCAGGGCGGCGGCCAGCAAGGGGCGACGGCTGATCATGCATTTTTCTCCGGCATCAGTGGTGGGCGGCATATAGAGAGCCTGCCCGCGCCTTGCCAAGCGCGGTCGCTTCGGGTTGGACAGGTGCCGCGAATGCGTCAATAATCCTGTCCAAACGGGGATGCGGGCAATGCCGACACGGGGCAGCACGAATATTGCGGAAATGGCCGAGGCACGCGCCCTGCCGGCCGGGCGCAATTTGCTGTTTCTGCGTGAAGAAGAACTCCGTCTTGCGCAGGATTTGCTGTTTTTCGGCTATCGCGATTTTACCGCCGGGGCGGATGCAATGCTCGCCACGCTGGATATGGGCCGCGCGCATCATCGCGTGCTGCATTTTGTTGGGCGGCGTCCGGGCATCACAGTGGGCGAATTGCTGGGGATTCTGGGCATCACCAAGCAAAGCCTGGGGCGCGTGCTGCAACCGCTGATGAGCGATGGCTATGTGGTGCAGGCGCCGGGTGAGAGCGATCGACGGCAAAGGCGCCTGACGCTGACGGAAAAAGGTGTCGCGCTTGAACGGCAGCTTTTCGAACGCCAGCGAAAAACCGTCATGCGCGCCTATCGTGAAGCCGGCCCCGCCGCGGTGGAAGGTTTTCGCCGCGTCATGCGCGGGCTGATGGGGGAAGACGCGCAAGCGAGCCTAGCGCGCTTGGAAGGGCCAGAGGCTGAGGGCAGCAGGCGATGAGCGGCCAGGAAGATCCCGCCCATATTCTGGTGGTGGATGATGATGCGCGGCTGCGCGCCTTATTGCAGCGCTTTCTGACCGAACAGGGCTTTCGCGTCAGTACTGCGGAGAACGCTACCGCTGCGTGCGCGGCGCTGGCAGATATGGCGTTTGATCTGCTGGTCTTGGATGTGATGATGCCCGGAGAAACAGGGTTGGAACTGACCGCCGCCTTGCGTGCCGAAGGGCAGGAAGTGCCGATCCTGATGCTGACCGCGCGCGGTGCCCCGGATGACCGTATCGCAGGGCTTGAACAGGGCGTAGATGATTACCTGGCCAAGCCTTTCGATCCGCGCGAATTGGCGCTGCGCATTCGCACGATTTTGCGCCGCGCTGCGCCGGTGCCCGCCGCTCCGCATAGCCTGGCCCCGATGCAGATCGGCAATCGCTGGTTTGACATTGAACGCGCGGAATTGCGCGGCCCGGATGGCATTATTCGCCTGACAGGGGGTGAGGCTGCGCTGCTCCAAGCGCTCGCGCGCCGTGCCGGTGATATTCTGAGCCGCGAGGATATCGGCGAAGCGCTCGGCACCCCTGATGCCGGTGAACGCGCGATTGATGTGCAAGTGACCAGGCTGCGCCGCAAGGTGGAACCCGACCCGCGTGAGCCGCGCTTCATCCAGACCATTCGCCATCGTGGTTATGTCTTGAGGCCCGGGCCGTGACTCGGCTGGACCTGGGCTTGCGCCGGCTGGTGCCGCGCGGGCTTTTGGGTCGTGCACTGCTGATCATTCTGGTGCCGCTGGTGATCCTGCAAGCGATTGCCTTGCAGCTTTTCTATGGCAGCCATTTGGATGTGATTTCGCGCCGCCTGGCGGCGGGTGTTGCGGGCGATATCGCGATGGTCGTTGGCCTGCTGGAACGCGAAACGGAAGCCGAGGATCGCAGCTGGATTTTTCGTGAAGCGGCGTGGCGGCTGGATTTGTCTCTTGCCCATGAAGCGGGTGCACGGCTTGCGATAACGGGAGCGCGGCCTGTTGCCATGCCATGGTTGCCATTGGAAGAGGATTTAGCCACCGCGATACAGGAACGCGTGCGCCTGCCCTTTGATGCCGATTGGCAAAGCGATCCGCGCAGCGTGATCATTCGTGTGCAAATGCCCGATGGTGTTCTGCATGTGGAAGTGGCCCGCAAGCGGCTGTTCAGCGGCACGATCTATCTTTTCGTGATTTGGCTGGTGGGATCGTCGCTGCTGCTGTTTCTGGTCGCGGCGATTTTCATGCGCAACCAGGTACGCGCATTGCGCAAGATTTCTGCCGCCGCCGAGGCTTTCGGCATGGGTCGCACGGTAGGGCCGATGAAGCCGGAAGGTGCCGCTGAGGTGCGGCAGGCAGCCACGGCCTTCAACCGCATGGAAGAACGCATCAGCCGTTTTGTGGATAGCCGGACGGAAATGCTGGCTGGCATCAGTCATGATTTGCGCACGCCACTCACGCGACTACGGCTGGGGCTTGCCATGCTGCCGGAAGCAGCGCGGGACGATGCCGCTGCCATGACAGAAGATGTCGAGGAAATGGATCGGCTGATCGGCGTTTATCTTGCCTTTGCGCGCGGTGAGGGCGTGGAGCAACCTGAAGAAACCGATCTTGCCGCCTTGCTGCGCGGTGTTGTTGCGCAACAGGCGCGTGGTGGCGCGGCAATACCTTTTGCGGGGCCGGACTCACTCCTGATGGAACTTCGTGCCGGCGCGATGCGGCGGTGTTTTGGCAATTTGCTGCATAATGCGCGCAAGCACGCCAAGCGCGTGACAGTAACCCTTGCCGAACAACCGCGGGGCCAGAATGGCATTTGGGCGGATATTGCGATTGATGATGATGGGCCGGGCATTCCTGCCGCAGCGCGTGAAGACGCCTTCAAGCCCTTCACCACGCTTTCAGGGAGTGGCACGGGGCTTGGGCTTGCGATTGCGCGCGATATTGCCCGCGCGCATGGCGGTGATGTTTTTCTGGAAGACAGCCCCTTAGGCGGGCTGCGGGCGCGTATTCGCGTGCCTGGCTAGGCGTATCGAGCCAAGCGACACCGCTTGGCTCGAAAAGCTTCACAAATACTTTCGGCTCAGGTGCCTTGCGGCTGCTGACCACGGGTTTTCCAAAGCGACCAGAAAATCCCGCCAGCGATAATGGCCGCTGTCACACCGAGCGAAATCGCGGGGTCAAGTTTTCCGACCATCTGGTTCCAGAAGATCTTACCGCCGATGAAGACCAGCACGAGCGCCAGCGCATATTTCAGGTAGTGGAAGCGATGCACCATGGCGGCGAGCGCAAAATACAGTGCGCGCAGCCCCAGGATCGCCATGATATTCGCGGTATAGACAATGAAGGTATCGGTCGTGATGGCGAAGATCGCCGGCACGCTATCCACCGCGAAAATCAAATCGGCGATATTGATCACCACCAACGCCAGGAATAGCGGCGTGGCGAAAGCGAGCTTTTTGCCCGTGGCCGGATCCATCTGGCGTACAAAGAATTTCTGGCCATGCAGCTCATCCGTCACGCGCATATGCTTGCGCATGAAGCGCACAACGGGGTTTTTGGAGATATCCTGCTCCCCTTCCGGCACCACCAGCATCTTGATACCGGTCGCGATCAGGAAGGCGCCGAAGATATAGAGCACCCAGCTGTATTGCTGCACCAGCGCCGCGCCGAGAGCGATCATGATGCCGCGCAGCACAATGACGCCAATAATGCCCCAGACCAGCGCGCGATATTGATAGCGGGCGGGGATGGCAAAATAGCCGAAGATCAGGCTGATCACGAAGACATTGTCGATAGACAGCGCCTTTTCGATGAAAAAGCCGGTGAAATAGGCCATGCCGGCATGGACCCCGTCAGAGGTCGTGATCTCCCCGGCTTCATAGGCCCACCAGATGCCGACGCCATAAAGCATGGCGAAGGCGATATAGAAGGCGGAAAGGTAAAGGCTTTGGGCCACGCCCATTTCCTTGTCCTTGCGGTTCAGCACGCCAAGGTCAAAGGCCAGCAACAGTACAACAATCAGCAAAAAACCCTTCCACATCCAGAAGGGCTTGCCCATCCATTCGGCAGCCAGGAATTCCATCCCCAAACCTCATCCAATAGCGCGGATCAGCCATAGGGGGGCCGAGACCGCGCAGGGTTGCACGATCCGACATCACGGCAGGCCGCCACAAGGGCGGCCCCCGCCAGAGGGGCCCGGATCGTGCTGAGGTGGTGGAAGCCGGAATGGTTTTCAACCCCCATTGCGGTGGACCCCGCGAGAAACCATTTAGGGATTTGCGCGGTGACCCCCTTGGCTATTAGGTTGCCGCCATGTCATAGGGTCCGAAGCTCCGCCTTGGCGGGGCTTCCAACTGGGAATTGAGGCGTCGCAATGGGTTCCTTTAGCATCTGGCATTGGCTTGTGGTTCTGCTAGTCATTCTGCTGCTTTTCGGTAGCGGCAAGATCAGCGGGCTGATGGGCGATCTGGCCAAGGGCATCAAGTCCTTCAAGCAGAATATCAAGGAAGATCAGGCAGATGCCTCTATGGAGGCGCAGGCCCAGGGGCAGACTCAGCCGGCCGGCAGCATCCAGGGCCCGGCGGCGTCTTCCACGGCGCAGACGGCATCTGCCCAAACCACGCCGCCCCGCCCGGGCGCCTGACCGCCACACCCGCCCCCATTGCGGGGTAGGTACCAAATCGCCGCCTGCCTGTGCCCATGGGGCAAAGGCGGGGGCTAATCAGACTATTCAGGCTGCCGGGCCAAGTTTAGAACGCAAACGCCGCTTTCACCGCGTGGAGGGCCCGCGCCATGCTATCAACCTGGACTGTTGAGGATGGCCGCTGTCGCCTGCGCGAAGGCGCGATTTCCGACATCACTGCCGCTCTACCTGACTCAGCGCGCGAAAGCGCGGCTGAGGTTGCCTCATCTGAAAATTTGCGCTGCGCCGTCTGGATTGACCTGCTGAACCCGACACCGGCGGAAGAACGCGCGGTACAAAACGCGCTCTCGCTCGAAATCCCGACGCGGGAAGAAATGCAGGAAATCGAAAGCTCATCGCGCCTGTATCGGGAAGATGAGGCGCTGTTCCTGACGGCGAATTTTCTCTATGGAGTTGATTCGGGGGATTACGGTTCCACCCCAATCAGCTTTGTGCTGACCAATAGCACGCTGGTGACGGTGCGCTACGCGACACCGCGCGCCTTTACGGTATTTGGTGCGCGTGCGCAGCGCCACCCAACCCTGCTGCATTCGCCCGATGCCGTGATGCTGCATTTGTTTGAACAGGTGGTGGATCGCCTGGCCGATATTCTGGAAAAAGTCGGCGCCGATATGGATAAGGCGAGCCAATCAACCTTCCGCAGCTCTCAGGCTGATGTGAAAATGCATCGGCGTAATGACAAGCTGAAGGATGCGCTGTTCACCTTGGGGCAGGTTGGGGAAGTCACCACCCGGGCTTCCGAAACCCTGCTTGGCCTATCACGCATTTTGACCTTTGTGGGGGCCGAGAAAGCAACCGCGGTGCGCAAGGAAAACCAGGCGCTGATCAAGACCCTGGTACGCGATGTGCGGTCCCTGGTGGAACATGCAAGCTTCCTCAATTCCAAGGCGCAATTCCTGCTGGATGCGGTGCTTGGCGTGTTGAATGTGGAACAGAACGCCATCATCAAGACCTTCACCGTGGCGTCAGTGGCGCTCATGCCGCCCACGTTGATTGCCAGCATTTACGGCATGAATTTCGAATTCATCCCGGAGCTGAAATTCACTTTCGGCTATCCCTTGGCGCTTGTGCTGATGATTGTTTCCGCCATTCTGCCCATTCTCTATTTCCGCCGTAAAGGCTGGCTCTAAACCCGACAAGGAAATTCTGATGTCGCAAGCAACACGTATCCCCGCTTCTGTCGCCACCTGCCGTTGGGGCGGGTTTGACGCTTCCTTCCCTCCAGTCGCGAGTCTTGCCTCGGGCGAGACGGTCATTCTGGAATGTGTCTCGGGCGGGCCGGAAGTGATGCCGGGGCCGGAGAAGGGCCTGCCGTTGCATCCGGCGATTTCAGAAATCCATGCGAAGCTGCCGAGGCTTGGTGCGCATATCATCACCGGCCCGGTGGAAGTGCGCGGCACCGAACCGGGCGATGCGCTGCGCGTGGATATCGAAAAAATCGAACTCGGCGCGGATTGGGGTTTTTGTGGTTTCCGCCCGTTGTTTGGCACACTGCCGGAAGATTTCCCCTATCGCCGCACGCTGCATATTCCGGTGAACAAGCAGGCCATGACCTGCCGCCTGCCCTTCGGCCCGCAGGATGGCGGGCTTGATCTGCCGTTGGCACCCTTCTTTGGCGTGATGGGTGTGGCGCCGCCGCCCGATTGGGGCATGGTGAATACCAAGGAACCGCGCGCCATTGGCGGCAATCTGGACAATAAGGAATTGACCGAAGGCACCACGCTATTCCTGCCCATTTTCAACAAGGGCGCCTTGTTTTCCGCCGGTGATGGCCATGGCGTGCAGGGTGATGGCGAGGTCTGCATCAACGCGCTTGAAATCTGCCTGACCGGGCATTTCAAGCTTTCCGTGGTGAAGGGCGGCGGCGCCAAGGACCCGGTGCTGAAATTCCCGCGCGCCGAGACCAAAACCCATTTCATCACCATGGGCATGAATGAGGATTTGGATCTGGCGATGAAGCAGGCCCTGCGTGAGATGATCGCCTTCATCTGTTCACGCACCAATCTTTCGGATGCGGATGCCTATCAATTCTGCTCACTCGCGGTAGATTTCCGCGTCACGCAAACGGTGAACGGCGAAAAGGGCGTACACGGCATGCTGAAGAAGGGGCTTTTGTTCTGAATGGTTGGGGGGGCGCTTACGCCCACCCCCTTTCCCATAAGGTTAGTAATCACGCATGGCTTCCCACCCAACTGATCGCATTCCGCCGTTTTTCATTCTGGCGCCGGTGGCCGGCATCGCTGCATGGCTTCTGATTGGCAAGGTGGGGTTGGGACTGGTTGCCATTCCGGTGCTGGCTGCGCTGCTTTGTAATGTGGTTGCGGCAGTTCACCACGCTGAAATTGTAGCGCTGCGCGTGGGTGAGCCCTTTGGCGGCTTGATCCTCGCACTTTCCGTCACGGTCATTGAAGCGGGGCTCATTATCTCCCTGATGCTATCGGGGGATGAAAACCCAGCCCTGATGCGCGATACCTTGCTCGCAACCGTAATGCTGGTGCTGCATGGCATTGCCGGGCTGGCCATTCTGGTTGGCGGCATTGTGCATCGGGAAAATCAGTTTCGCGTGGCGGGGGCGAATGCGTTGCTCGCGGCTTTGATGCCGATGGCGGTGCTGGTGCTGATCGTGCCCAACCATGTGGTCTCAGCGCCCGGCCCCTATTACAGCAATAGCCAATTGGCCTTTGTTTCGCTGGTCTGCCTGGTGCTTTATGCAGCCTTTTTGTTCATCCAGACCAATCGGCACCGCGAATACTTCCTGCCCGAAGAAAGCGCAGAGGGTGAGGGAGATTCCCGCCCAAGCGGTCGCTTGGCGCTGCTGTCTTTTCTGTTGCTCTGTGTAGCGCTGTTGTCCGTGGTGATGCTTGCGAAATGTCTGGCCCCGGCGCTGGAGGATACGGTGGAAGCGCTGGGCGCGCCGGCAGCCATTGTGGGCGTGATTGTTGCCGCGATTGTGCTGATGCCGGAATCAGGTGCGGCGCTACGCTCAGCGGGGCATAACCGCATGCAATCGGCGATCAACCTGGCGCTTGGCAGCGGCGTTGCCTCAATCGGGCTGACGGTGCCGACCGTGGCGCTGGTCACCTGGTGGAATGGTATGCCGCTTGCGCTCGGGATTTCGGCCGGGCATTCGGTACTGCTGGCGCTGGGCTTTGCGGTTGCCATGCTGACCTATGGCACAGGGCGGACCAATATCCTCTCAGGCATTATCCATCTGGTGCTTGCGGCGACTTTCGTGTTCACGATTTTCGCGCCGTAAGGCGGCTTGCCTATCGCAAGCGCCAGATTTCCACGGGGCCGCGTTCTTCTGGTATGGACGCGACCAATTCATAATGTTCATCGAGCGCGGCTTCGATCAATATGGCAGCGCGGCGGCGCACACTTGGCCACCAGCCACGATCAATCACCAGTACGCGCGGATGGCTTTCCAGAATGCGCGTGATTTCGGCGTAAGAATCAATACCGGTCACGCGATAGAATGGCCCCGCGAGATGCGCCGGGAAGGCATAGCGCGTGGATAGGCCGGCATCGGCCAGCACATAAATGACCGGATGATAATTCACGACCCAAATCGGGTCGCCTGGATCGATCTCGGCGCGCACGGCAGCGGCGGTGCGGCGTACGGGGTCCGGCGCGCCAAGGCCAATGCCGCGATCAAGCCGCGGCAAGGCCGCCACGCGCCAGGCATCCAAGGCGACCACGCCGATCACCAATTGGAAGCCGATCACCACCATGCCCGGCCTGAGGTAGCGCGCCATTTGTCGCGCGCCGAGCGCCGCCAATATTGAAAGCGGCAAAAGCCAGATCAGAAAATAATGCTGATAGAATTGCCCCGGAAGCACCACCGCGAAAGTTGCGGCGACAAACCAGATCATGCCGAATTGCCGAAGCCGCGCGAGTGGCCCTTGCCGATTGCGCGGCCTGATAACAGCAGGCAATGTCAGCAGAAAGGCCCATAGCAGCAATAAGGCCGCCACCAGCGCAAAGCGAAAGGAATCCGCGGCACTCAAGCGCGCGCCGGCGTAACGGAGAGGGGCGAGGAAAGCGCCTTCAAGAAAGGGCTGCAACTCACCACGCAACGCATAAGCCAAGGCAAAGAGTGATGCAGGCAATGCGCAGATCGCGGCATAGGCCGCAGCCAAGGCGAATAGGCGTGGCAGGCCGATCAGCCCAAGCCGAAGCGCGGGCAGCACCAAGATCAACCACGCCAGCGAGCCTTCAAAAAACGTGACCGGCTTGATCGTGAGCGCGAAGCCAATCAGCCCCCCCATCATCGCCAAATCGCGCCAGCGCGGCGCCGTGTTGCGTTCCAACGCATCCACCGCGCCGCGCAGGCCAAGCGCCATGGCCCAAGCCACCAGCGGCGCGAAAAGAATCTCCGTATTGGTGGCAAGCCCGCCCAAAAGCCCGCTATGCGCGATATAAAAAACACCGGCCGCCAGCCCAAGCGCGGGTGATCCGCCAGCATAGCGCACCGCATGGAACAGCGCCGAAGCCGTTGCCGCGACGCAAACCGCGCCAAGGGTGCGCAGTACCCAGATATCATCACCGAATATTGCCATGAAGACAGCGAAGATCGCCGGTGCGCCGACCGGGTGCATGTCCCAGACCGCGACAATGGGCCAATGCCCATAGAGCCATTCGCGCGCCTGGAGCATGTATAGCCCCTCATCCGTATCAATCACGGCGGCGACGAAGGAAAAGATACGGAGCAGCAGCGCCAGCGCAAAAAAGAACACCGGCACCAGGGCCGGGTGGCGCCAGCGCCGATCAATGAAGCTCGCCTGGATCATGCGCGGGCCTATAACGCCGGGTGCAGATCCTTCCAGGGTGTAGCGCCTTCATAGCCAGCGGCAGCGCGGTAGATCGCAGCCTCCCCAAAGCTTGGGCCGACCAATTGCAAGGACAGCGGCAGGCCCTCAACCTTCGAGATACCGCACATCATCGTCAGCGCCGGATGGCCCGTGACATTGAAAGGTGTACGCGCCTGGCGGGGATAAGTAAGGTCCACCGCTTCCGGATCATCAATCTTGCAGGCCACATCCATGGAAGATGCGGTCAGCAGCAGATCAACCTCGGCGAAGGCGGCTTCAACGGCGGCCACCAATTCGCGCCGGCGGCGCTGCGCCTGCACATAATCCTCGGCGCGCATGAAAAGCCCGGGCAGCAGGCGGCGGAGCGTGAGGTTCGCATAATCACCCGGCCTCTCGCGCAACCATTTGCCGTGAATGGCTGCGGCTTCCGCCATCAGGATGGCGCGATTGACGCCGGCGAATTCATTGAGTGAGGGCAAGGTGATGGTCTTGATCTTCGCCCCTTCCTTACCCATCAGCTTGGCGGCTGCATCCAAGGACGCGGCCATTTCAGCCGAAGCCGGCTGATCCTTCTCATGGAAATGCCGCACATAACCGATGGTGAGGCCGCGGAGCCCCTTCTTCATCTGACGCGCATAGTTTTCGGGCTTATGCGCCGCACTGCCGGGATCAAGCGCATCATACCCGGCCATCATGCCAAGCAGCAACGCATTATCGGCGACTGTGCGCGTCATGGGCCCCACATGATCAAGTGTGAAGGCCAAGGGGAACACACCGCGACGCGACACCAGCCCATAAGTCGCCTTCATGCCGACAATGCCGCAATGGCTGGCGGGGTGGCGCACGGAACCGCCCGTATCCGTACCAAGCGCTGCGGGCAGGATATTGGCGCCAACCGCAGCGCCAGAACCGGAAGAAGACCCCCCCGGATGATGCCCCGTATTCCAAGGGTTGCGCGCAGGCGGGAAGGGCAGGTCAAAGGCCGGGCCGCCAATGGCGAATTCATGGGTTGCGAGCTTGGCCGGAAAAATCGCCCCAGCCGCGCGCAGCCTGGCGACTACCGCCGCATCGGCGCTTTTCTGATTATCGAGCAGAATGCGCGAATGGCAGGTGGTAGGGTGCCCTGCGATATCTATGATGTCCTTGAGCCCGACAGGCAGGCCATCCAACGCGGAGCGCGGCCCGCTTCGCGCCATGCGCCGCCCGGCCTTCACGGCCTGTTCGCGTGCGTCATCCCACAATGGGCGCACAATGGCATTGACCTTGCCACCCACGTCTTCGGCGCGCGCCTGCAGCGCATCAAGGTATTCCACCGGGGAGAACCGCCGCCGCGCAATACCGGCTGAGGCTTCGGTCAGCGACAGCTCATGCAACGCCTTCATGCGCGTGATCCCTTGGCGGAGATGGGCGCGGCATAGGCCGGCATGGGTTCGGCGGTTTCATTGGCCGGGGCCTTAAAGGCGCCAGCGATGCGGCGGGACGAGGCGATGGCTTCCGCCACTTCCTTGGAATGGGCTTTCAGCCCCGTGGTAAAGCCCGCCGCGCGGGCCAGGATTTCTTCTTCGGTCATTTGAATGATCGCCCCCATGCTGAGGGGCTTAGCCTGCAGCAAATGGTGGCATTTTGGAACCCTTGTTGAGCGCTACCACCGTGCGTCTCGGGCTGAATCGCTGGAGCTCTATCTGTCCGACCCGCATTATTCATGTGGCTTGTCTGAGCGCGCGGTTGGCGGACTTTCGGCCCTTGACTGTAGATGCGGCCGTGCTTGATCCCCGCGGCCCTGAGAGACGGCCTTTGGGTGCGGATCGCGGGGCTGGAGGGTTGCAGTTTCGGGGCTTGATCGCGGCGTCCGCCCCATTGATCAACAGGTGAGGCGGTGCAGACGCTCGAGCGCGAGCCGTAAGATGGCCTTGTCGGGACAGGCGCTTGGCAGGTGCAGCATGACGCGGGTCTTGAGCGCGACAACACGTGTGGCCAGCTTCAGCAATCGCAGCCGCAGCGTGTCGAATTGCGCAACGCGCAAGATCGAGCGCTTCCAGGCTGCGCAGCGACCACAGCAGCCAGTAGGCGCCCGTATGCAGCATTTGGCGGAACTGGTTGGCGGCGGCGCGGCAGCAGGATGTGCGATCAGCGGCGAGATGACGCTTCCACGCCTTGATATGGTTTTCGGCCTGACCGCGCCGGCAGTAGATGTTCTCGTAGATCCCGCGCGCGGTGCCGTCCGTCAGCTTGGTGACGACGAAGCGCGTGTCGGTACCCTGCGGCCCGGCCTCAACGCGGGCGATGATGCGCTCGACGCGAGACCAGCTCGCGGCGCCATCATGGAATTCCTTGTAGCGCCGGAGTTTCTCGGTACCCGGTGCACCAGCGTGCCGGCTGGCGGTACTGGCTTCCAGCGTCTCGACATGCCGGCGCAGCGTCGTGGTGCTGGCGACGCCAAGCACGAAGTCGCTCCGCGCCGCGCGGCAGAACTCCAGCACTTCCGGCGCGCAATAGTGGCTGTGCGCGCGGATCAGGATCTCGACGCGCGGCCAGTGGCTGCGGAGCTCCTCCACCAGGCGGCGCAGGAAGGCGCGCGCCTCGGCGCCGGTGGGGCGCCTGGCCGGGCGCAGCAAGGCGGCAACGGGGCGGCAGTCTGCGTCGAAGACAACGATCGGCTGGAAGCCATACGCGTCGTAGTAGGCGTTGAAGAGGCAGAGCTGCTGCCCGCCATGGACGGTGTCGAAGGTGTCGTCGATGTCAAGCGTGATGCGGCGCGGCACCTGGCGGAAGCTCGCGCAGTAGAGCGCCACCATGGTGCGGGCCATGTTGAGCAGTTAACGCCGCCCCGGGGTGTTCTCCAGGCGCGACAGCGTCGGCTGCGAGCAGAGCGCGGCAGCGTCGGTCAGGCGCCCGCTGGCCAGCTTGAACAGCGGATCATGCCGCAGGCGGCCGGCATCGTTGCCGTCCTCGTAGCGGGCGGCCATCATCAGTAGGCGGAAGCGCAGCATGTCTGCGAGGCTGTGCTGGATCCGGTCCGGCGCGCGCGGATCGTCGATGCAGGCGGCGAGGCGCTGGGCGATGCCGAGGTGCTCCTCGATCTCACGCAGCGCCAGCAGGCCGCCATCAGACGAGAGGGCGCCGCCGTCGAAGCGGGCGCTGAGCGGCTTGCCTGCGACCGGTGACAGGCCAGGCAGGGGCAGTGCAGCATGTGCGTCGGCGGGCACAGTGCCCGGAAACCGCAGGGTTCAGCGGGTGCAGCCTAATCCTAGTGCAGATCAAGGGTTTGCGCCATGTCCGCCGGGCCTGATGAATTTCCTAGGTAGGAAGCATCGAGGAGGCGCAGCAAATCGCAACAGAGCGGCTATGGACTTAAAACTAACGCGACCGGACATAGGCTTCAGCGTCATCATCTGCGCCAAGAATCTGCAACTCGCCGCATAAATTCGACGCCAAACAGCAAAGAAAAGTACGGGCAGTGACTTGTCAGGGGCGCATTGCAATCCTAATGACAAATAAGCACAGAGATAGTTAATAGGGTCCCAATAGTCATGCTGCCCACAAATTTTATCGACAACCGAGTATGTATAATCGGGCTAGGCTACGTGGGCCTGACTTTGGCGGTAGCGATGGTAGATGCTGGTTTTGTTGTAAATGGCGTAGAAAAAGATAGTCGCATTCTTGATGCCTTATCAGAGGGGCGGGCACATTTCTCAGAAGCTGGGCTGGACGCAAGAATTGCTTCGCACCTAAAAACTGGGCGCTTTAGATTCTCACGCCAGATACCCACAGATACATCGAGTACCGTATACATTGTGACTGTTGGCACACCCGTGGGGCCTGATAAACGCACCAGGACCGACTCATTGCGATCAGTCATGGACTCGATCGCTCAAGTATTGAAGGAGGGCGATCTTGTGATTCTTCGCTCTACAGTTCGCGTGGGTACCACTCGGCAGATCGTCATTCCAGTCCTGGACAGCTGCGGCGTGAAATATGATATCGCTTTTTGTCCTGAACGCACGCTGGAAGGCAATGCGCTTTCTGAGTTGCGCAGCCTGCCTCAAGTTGTCGGGGGCAGGACCAGTATGGCAACGTTTCGCGCCTCGCAGCTCTTTTCTTTTCTGACGCCATCCATGGTGCGAGTGAGTTCACTTGAGGCTGCAGAGATGGTAAAATTGATAAACAATACCCAGAGAGACTATGTTTTTGCTTTTGCTAACGAAGTGGCTGCAATGTGTGATGTGCTCGGGATTTCGGCGAGTGAAGTCATTAGTTCTGGAAATTTAGGCTATCCGAGAGCTAATCTCCCTTTACCGGGTCCCGTCGGGGGGCCATGCCTTGAGAAAGATCCGTATATCCTCGCCGAAGGACTTGATCGGTTCAGCTTCACGCCGGCGTTGGCACTTGGTGCAAGACGCTGGAATGAAGCATTACCATCTTGGACGGTAGGACTGGTCGCCCGTGAGTACCGGCGCATGACAAAGGCCGAGCCGAAGAAGATCGCTATTCTGGGTCTTGCCTTCAAAGGACGCCCCGAAACCGATGATTTGAGGGGGACCTTGGCAGGCCCAATCATTGAAATGATCAGGGGAGAGTTTCCCGGCACGGAAATCGTTGGTTGGGACCCGGTCGTTGCTGCCGATGCCGTTCAGACCCTTGGCGTAGTCCCAATGCCATCCTTGGAGATGGCATTCGCCGGCGCCTCCATGGCCTTCATACAAAATAACCATCCGATTTTCGGCTATGTTGACATGGCAACGCTGGCAGAAGCGATGGAACGTCCGGCCATCATCTACGATTACTGGAATCAGTATCAGAATGGTCTCACCCTCCCTGAGGGCGTATCCTACCGCGCATTGGGGTCCTTTAACTTCCGCTCCGATATGTGATGGAGGCGTCATGCAAGGGTATTCAACCCGAGTCCTCGTCACGGGTGCCGCCGGTTTTTTAGGGTTTCATTTGGCGCGTGCGCTGGCAAACCGCCCCGGTTTCGAAGTTTTTTGTGTCGACAACTTTGTCCGCGGGACCGCTGATGCAAGTTGGCTAGAGCTTGCGTCAAAGCCTAATGTGCATGCCGTTCAAATGGATCTTGGCGAGCCTGCAGATTACGTTGGGCTCCCTCAGGATATGGATTATGTATATCACCTTGCCGCTCTTAATGGCACTCAAAATTTTTATGAGCGGCCCATGGATGTTCTTCGTTCATGCACGCTCCCAACAATGTTCCTGGCTGATCACTTCAAAGGTCAAAAGAGACTTAAGCGTTTCCTCTATGCCGGCACAAGCGAGGCTTACGCATCCACTGTGACGCGGTTTGGATGGGCAGTACCAACCGGCGAAGACGTTCCACTTTCGATTGACGATATCTTCAATCCAAGGTGGTCATACGCTGCGTCCAAAATGCATGGGGAAGTCGTTTGCGCGCAAGCCAGTCGTCAGTTTGGATATGACGCCACAATAATTAGATATCATAATGCCTATGGTCCTCGCATGGGTGACAAGCATGTCGTACCCGATTTTTTCGAACGCATGAGGCGAGGCGAATATGTGCTACATGGCTTTGCCGATACACGTTCCTTCATTTACGTGGATGATGCTGTACGGGCTACCATTCTCCTTGCGGAAACTTCCGCGGCAGCTGCACAAGTTGTAAATGTTGGCAGTGCCGATGAAATGACTATTCACGACCTGGGCCGAGCGATGATGGCAACCCGCAGTGTCGAGGCACCCATAGTATTATTGCCTTCGCCACAGGGCAGCGTGCGACGTCGCGCCCCAAGCATTGACAAGCTGATCCGTCTGACCAACTTCGAAGCCAAGATTTCATTGGAGGAAGGTCTGGCGGTTACGGCTGATTATTATCTTGACGGAAAAATGTGTGGTCCAATAAAGCCAGATGCGCATCTGGGTGTATGAACGTTGCGTGGAGGGGAGAGCATGAAATCTTGGTTTGAAGCGCGGGCGACGTGGCGACGTGGGCCTGCGGGCCTGATTGCTCGCGGCAATGAAGCGCGCGATGCAAGGTTATGGGCAGATGCCGCGGAGTTTTTTTCGAACGATCCTTTAAAGGATTTATACCAATTCCCACAGTTTAGTACCGACGCACCCATTTCCACAGCCCGATGGACATGACGCGCCATGGCTGGCTCATAAGCCTGTTCCATGCGTGACAGCAGTGATTAACGATATCATCATGATCACGAAACACGCGATTGGATAGCCAATTGTCGCGCATGAATTGCCAGATGTTTTCCATCGCGTTCAATTCGAGACATTTGTACACCTACGATATTCCCCTGATAGTGACTTCATTTGAAGCGGGCCTCAGGCGGCTTTGAG
>JADCFP010000093.1 GCA_020249465.1 Roseomonas sp.
ATTGCCTTGGGGGCGGCTTCACGCATCACGCCAATCAGGCGCACCTGTGCCACCGCATTGATGGCAATATCGGCAACCGGGTCCTTCTGCCCGCCCAAATGGCTCGTTTGCGCCGCCATATTGAACAGGACATCAATGCCGTCACAAAGCGAATGCAATTCCGTGTCGCGAATATCGCCGCGCACCAGCAAAACGCCGGCACCTTCCAGATTACGGGCAGAAGCCCCGCCATCCGGCATCATGGCATCCAGCGCTGTCACGCGTGCCCCCATGCCGGCCAAGGCGTGACAGAGGTTGGAGCCAAGGAAGCCCGCCCCCCCGGTCACCAGAACCCGTTTTCCCTGCCAATAGGCTGGCGTTACCATGCACAGCGTCCCTAAACTCAATATTCGAATGCAATACCCTAATTGCGGCGGAATGGCGCCTGTCGCGTGGCGGATTTGCATCCGCTCATCCGCCACGCGCCAGATTCTCTGTTTTGTCGCATTTTCCGAGCCGCCAAGTGTGCCACTTGGCTTGAGAATGCTTAATGGCTGGCGGATCGGGGGCGTTTTTCCTCGCCCTCCGTCATTTGCACGCGGCGGCTGCGCATGATCTCGGCAAAGCCGAATAGCAGCAGGATCTGCCCCGCCAATACCTGCACCCCGGTCAGCAGCCTTATGCCATCATCATGCGGCGTCAGATCGCCAAAGCCGACCGTCGCCTGCGTCACCAGGCTGAAATAGAGCGCATCGGGAAAGCTGAGCCTGATCGGGCCGCCTGGCCCATGAAATAGCGGCAGGCACGAAGCCCCATCGGCGATACGGTAAAAACAGGCAAAGGCAATCACCAGCAGGCTATAGAGCGTAAGGAAGGCCATCACCGGCACGGTGATGCGGTGCAGCCTTTGCGCCAATTCCTCGGTAATCAGGGTCAAATCACTCAGCAGCAGAACGACCGGCCGTACGGAGGCCGCGACAATCACGGCAATGGCCGCCATGGCGGCGACCAGCGCCAACCCCTGCTCAAAAGGCGAAAGACGATTGAGCGGCAGGGAAAGGCTGAAGGCCCCCACCACCCAAACCGGGATCAGCCAGCGCGCCATGCGGGGCAAATGGCCATGATCGAAAGGCGCATCGGCCTGGGCAGCGCGACGCAGGCTTTCCCGCCGCCACCAGACCGATCCTAGAAAGGCAAGTACGGGCAGCAGAAAGGCGATGGTATAGGGAAGGGCGGCGGCCTCGGGGAAGGCGGCGCGCCCGATCACCACGAAAAGACAGGCATAAACCGCAAGCCCGGCACTGGCGCCGAAGCCGAAATGCATGCCTTGCGGAAACAGCAAGTGAAAAAAGCCAATGGCAAGGCCGGCCACCGCAATCAGCAGCAGGGGCAATAGCGCGCCCTGATCCGCAAGCCCGCCCGCGACCAGAAAGCCAAAGCCAAGGGTGAGGGCGGTCGCGCGCAGCCAGGCTCGTGGGCCGCGCGGGGCAGGGGGCGCGTTCACGGCGCCAATGCGACCCCAGTGATTTCCACCTTCCAGCTGGGGTCCACCAAAGCGGCCTCAATCGTCATGCGGGCGGGCTTATGGGCAGGGTCCAGCCAGCGATCCCAGGCGCGGTTCATGGCGGGCGCATCGCGGATATCAGCAAGGATCACGGTGACCGACAGCAGGGCGCGCTTATCCGTGCCGGCTTCGGCCAGCAGCGCGTCAATCTGCTTCAGGATATCGGCGGTCTGGCCTTCCGCATCCAGGCTTGCATCATCGGCGACCTGGCCGGCGAGCCAAATCAGGCCGCCCCCGATCACCGCGCCCGAGAGGCGTTGTTCCGGGGCAAGACGGGTAATGGGCATGGGCGCTGTCCTTTCGATCAAGCCTTGGGAGGTAAAGCCCTCGCCTTGAGGCGGGCTTCGGTCATAGTCTAGGGGGTATATGGGGCGGCGGAAATAACCTGCGGGGAACCATGAAGCATCAAGATGCGGGAACAAAACAAATACAAGGAATATGAGCGTTTGAAAATACATCTTATGGTTGTATTTTTCTTTCTGAGACTCCAAATTCTCGCTGAATTCTAAGCGTGAGTCTATAGAATCAGTTACTTGGCTCTTTTGAAGTAAAAAATTAAAAAACTTTCCTTAAGCTTCAATTTGACTCGAAGTTTTGGTGTTTTTGCCATCAGATTTCGCTTGCTTTGGTAGGCTCGATTCATATTATTTTAACCATAGGTTGTATTGATGAGAGGTAATTCGTGTTATGAGTGAGGCCCTGCGGAGTGCTCGTAAAACCATCCGGCTCGACAATGTGGTGCGTGCCCGGCTGAAGACCTGGCCACAGCGCCCGCCGGGTGCAACCGCCAGTGCGGGTGCATCCTGGCTCCGTGCCCGCCCGAGCGAGGGGGAGCCCATTGCCCAGCCCTATTTGAAGGTGCCTGGTTCTGACCGGATGCGTACCATCCCGGATGGGCTTTGGCTGCATTTCGGCGGCACGCCGGAAGACCCCTATGCGGATATCCTCTGCATTGAAGCCTGCTCCACCTTTCAGAATTTGCTCGACAAGCGGTCCCGCTTCGCGCCCTCTACCACCTCACTACTCGCCTTCTGCCCCTTGCCCTGGCTGGTGGCGCCCATTCAGCCGGGGGATGACACGCCGCGCTGGCGCATGATCCCGGCCTGTATCGCCGAGCCCCTTGTGGGCTTGACCCTGCCGGTGCGCGATATCCGCGTACTTTATGGGCTGCAACGGGAACATTACACCGGCTTTGCGCGCAACCAGGTGCCCCAGCCGCATGAGTATTTCTGCCCCATGGAGGCGTTGACCGCGCATGAGGGGCATCAAAACCCCTCCATGCGGTCCCTGATCGCGCGGGCTTCGACCTCCTCGGCCTTTATGGACCCGCCTTAGGGGAGGCGATCATACCGGCGAAGGTAAGCTGGGTGAGGGCGGCCTCCACAACCTGTGCCGGGGAGGCCTGTACCGAAACCGTCACGGTATCGGCTTCCGCAGCGGGGTCTTCCAGGGTGGCGAATTGGCTCGCCATCAAAGAAGGCGGCATGAAATGGCCCTGCCGCGCGGCCTGGCGGCCCGCGATGAGCGCGGGCGCGCCCGCCAGATGGAGGAAGACCACATCGCCATGCCCGGCGCGCAGCCGGTCCCGATACGCGCGCCGGAGCGCCGAACAGGCCACGACCACGGGCTGCCCTGCCTTGCGCGCCGCACCGATATGTGCCGCAATCGCATCCAGCCAGGGCCAACGGTCTTCATCCGTCAGCGGCTGGCCCGAGGCCATTTTCGCGACATTCGCCGCCGGGTGAAAGCCATCCGCATCGGCAAAAGGCCAACCGAGCGCCTCGGCCAGCAGGGCGCCAATGGTGGATTTGCCCGACCCCGATACCCCCATCACAATGATCGCCGCGGCGCGCATTTCTATTTCGGCTCTAAATGTCCGCCAAAGCCATGGCGCATGGCCGAAAGCGCGCGATCGCCGAAATTGACCTGATCGCGCGACCGGAAGCGGGCGTAAAGGGCAGCGGTCAGCACTGGCGCGGCGACAGCGGTTTCCACCGCCTGCTGCACCGTCCAGCGGCCCTCGCCGGAATCCCCCACCTTGCCAGAATATTTCGTAAGATCAGGGTCTTCCGCCAGGGCACTCGCAGTCAGGTCCAAGAGCCAGGAGGTAATGACCGAACCGCGCCGCCAGGCTTCCGTCACATCGGCGATATCCACGCTAAGCCGCTGATCTTCCGGCAATTCAGGGCTATCGGCGTGGCGCAGCAGATCAAGCCCCTCGGCCAGCGCCTGCATCATGCCGTATTCAATGCCATTATGGACCATCTTGACCAGATGCCCCGCGCCGTGATCGCCGCAATGAATCCAACCTTCTTCGATATTTGCGGGTCGTCCTTCACGTCTTGGTGTGACGGGAATATCCCCCCGGCCAGGCGCCAGCGCCGAGAAGATCGGCGCCAGCCGCGCGACGGGGGCTGGCTTGCCGCCGATCATGAGGCAATAGCCGCGCTTCAGCCCCCAGACCCCGCCCGAGGTGCCGATATCAAGGTAATCAATCCCCCGGGCACCCAGCACCTTGGCGCGGCGGATATCATCCTTCCAATGGGTATTGCCGCCATCTATCGCCGTATCGCCCGGTGAGAGCAGCCCGCCCAGCTGTTCCAGCGCTTCTTCTGTTGGCGCGCCATGCGGCAGCATGACCCAAACCGCGCGGGGCGAGCTCAGCGCCGCGACGAGCCCGGCGAGGTCCGCCACACCCACCGCGCCCTCAGCGGCCAAGGCGGCAACGGCGCCGGCATCCTTGTCCCACACCACGGCGCGATGCCCGGCCTGCATCAACCGCCGCGCGATATTCCCGCCCATCCGGCCCAGACCGACAATGCCGATTTCCATGATTTGCGCCCCCCCTCAGACCAAAGCCGCGCGCACGCGACCGATAAAACCATCCATCGCCTTGGGGTCGGTCCAGCGCAGCACCGCGACAATGCCGCTGGCCGGGTCCACCCAGGTCAGATTGCCCCCGGCGCCCGACGCGAAGAAGGCATCCCGCGCGGCGGAGGGGAACCGCTCCCCGGAGGTGTTCAGCCACCACAGGAAGCCATAGGAAGGATTGAGCGCACAGGCTTCGGTGGACCAGTCAAACCATTGCGTCGGCAGGATTTCACTCCCCGCCCAGCGGCCCCGGTTGAGCGCGAGCAGCCCGATCCGCGCCTGATCCTCAGCATGGATGGCGACGCCCCCGCCCCAATGCGTGCCGCCGGGGACGGATTGCACGCGCTTGCCGTCGTCAAGCGTGACCCAGGAGGTGCGATAGCCATCCCAGCGCCAATCGCGGCTGCCGCCGATCGGGTTCAGGATGCGCTCGGCAAAGACCTCCGGCAAGGGCCGGCCAAAGCGGCGCAGCAGCGCGAGCGAAAGCCGGTTCACGCGGACGTCATTATATTCCCAATGCGTGCCGGGCGCCTGCAATTGCCGCATGCCCTTCTTGCCCTGGCCTTCGGCACCAAGGTCGCGGCCGCGGTCAATCGTATCTGCCTTGCCGAATAGCGAGCCTTCCCATTCCGACATGTTCTGCAGCAAATGCCGCCAGGTGATCGGGGCGTTCTGCGGCGAGTCAAACCCGCCATCCTTGACAGTTTCACCGACGCGCTGATCGAGATCCGGGATCAGCCCATCGGCCCAGGCGATGCCGGCCAGCATGGAAAGATAGGATTTGGCGACGCTGAAGGTTTGGCTGACTTCGCGCGTATCGCCCCAGCTTGTCACCAGCGCTCCATGGCACGTGATCAGGCCGCCGGGCGCACCGCGCGGGCTGAGCGGACCCAGCACCTCATTATCCGGCGGCGCTTCGAAGAAGCCGCGGCCGATATGCCCGGCCAGATCATAGGGCCAGGGGGTTTCATGCGCGGCGGCGAAAGCAACGGCGGCTTGCAGCTTGGCGGCATCGAAACCGGCTTGGGCGGGGGTGGTAGCTGGCCATGCGGCCGGGGCGGGGGCGGGGAAGATCATGTTGCTCATGCGCCCGACCATGCGGCTTTCCGCGCCTCTCTCCAAGAGGGGGCGTGCTGGACCGGGGCGCGCCAAAGCGGCATGGTGGGCTGTCCTTGCAGAGGAGGAAGCCCGATGGACAGCGCCACAGAAGCCAATGCCGGCAGCTTGGATGTGATTTCGGACGCGATCTGCCCCTGGTGCTGGATTGGCAAGCGCCATCTGGATACGGCACTTGGGATGCTGGCCGAGGAAGGATTTTTCTTCAACGTTCGTTTCCGGCCCTTCCAATTGAACCCGGAAATGCCGGCAGAAGGCGTGGATCGGCGGGAATATCGCAGCGCCAAATTCGGCTCGCTCGAAAAATCGCAGGAATTGGACCGCCGCGTGGCGGATGCTGGGCGCGCGGCTGGGCTCGCGTTTCGCCATGACCTGATGGCGCGCACGCCAAATACGCTGGAAGCGCATCGGCTGATGCGTCTTGCCTATGCCGATGGCCGGCAGCGCGCGGTGGCCGAGGCGATCTTCCAGGCATATTTCCAGGACGGCCGCGATATTGGTGACGCCGAAACCCTGGCTGCTTTAGGCGCAGCGGCGGGGATGTCAGCGGAAAGCCTGGCCGTTTTCAGCGCCGGCGATGCCGGGCGGCATGAGGTGCTGGCCGAGGATGAGGGCTATCGCCGTGCGGGGATTTCCGGCGTGCCATCCTTTGTGCTGGATCGGCATTTGCTGTTCTCGGGCGCCATGCCGCCCGAGAGTATCGCCGATGGGCTGCGCCGGGCGGTCGCGATCTTGCGCGAGCGGGCGCGCGAAGCCACCGCGGAGTAGGGGGCGTCAGCCCCCGCTCAGCCAGAGCGCCATTTCGGCGGTGCCCCAGGCGAGGGCCAGCAATAGCGTGAAATCACGCATGGCGCTGCGCGCCTTATCGAAGCCCGCACGGCGCGCTTGAAAGCGCACGCGCACCGGGCGTTGCGGGATGATGAGGGAGGGGTCTTGGTAAAGGGTGCTACTCATGTTGAGGATAAGAACAAAACAAGAACAATTTGGCAAGCGAAAAATGACGCTGGCGCAAAAAAAGTTTTAACAGATTGTTTTCATGAGGTTTTTTCCATCCGGAGCCACACCAGGAAGAATACGCATCCCAGCATGAATTGAAGCCTTGCCGCGTAATGTAATCAGTGATAACTCTCTCGTACCTTTCAAGTAGATATGTCGCACCAGACGATGACCGAAAAGCCGCAACTTGCCCCCGCGCGAAGCTTCCATCATGGCAATCTCCGCCAGGCGCTGATTGATGCGGCGCTATCCGCCCCTGACATTGAGCGGCTGTCGCTGCGTCAACTTGCATCCGGTCTCGGCGTCACCGCCGCCGCCGCCTATCGCCACTTCGCCAACCGTGAGGATTTGCTGTTCGAGGTTGCCAGGATCGGATTTGATCGCCTTAAGCATCGGTTTGAGGCCGCCTTTGACATTTCCACCCCCGCTTCTGATTCAGCGGAAGCGCGCCAGAGGCTAATCCGGTTGGGCCAAGCCTATCTGCAATTCGCCGATGATATGCCCGCCTTGTGGCGGCTCATGTTTGGTTCCCAGGCTGAGGTCTATCGCAAAACGGCGAATTTCCATGGCGCCCGCAACAGCTACGAGTTTCTGCCTGCGGTGCTCACGGGCCTGTACCAACAGGGCCTGATCACCACCAAGCCAGACGAACATGATGCGCTATTCGCGTGGAGCGCCATTCATGGGGCAGCAACCTTGCGAAGCGGGCGGGTGCCTACCGCGCTGGCGCCGATCTCTGACCTTGCGGTGGGGGTTGTCGATCGTATTATTCGATCATTAAAATAAATTCGAAAAGTAAAGGGAAATTTGGTATGACTCCGCAAAACCTGACCTCTGGGAAGCACCTGCGCCGCCTGCGCATCTGCATGGCGGAAAAGAGCCGCGCGATCACGTGTGGTGACGTGGGCGCTGCAGGTGGCGCCAATCCCGATCATAACGCGCATGCTTGCTGGTGGCAGCACCATCAGCCAGGCGACGCATGGCCGTTCGAACGCGATCTGCGCCCAGCGCTGGAGGGCCGGTAGCGGCCATGTCACGCATTGCCGTTTTTGGTGCAACAGGGCTTACGGGCGGGTTGGTGGTCGAGCAGGCGCTTGCGCTGGGTCATGAGGTCGCGGCGCTGGTACGCGATCCTGGCAGAATGGCCCTGAAGCATCAGCGCCTCGTCGTGATGGGGGGCAGCCCGACTGCGGCCCGCGATGTTGAACCTTGCGTAAACGGTGCGGATGCCGTGATCCACTGCCTTGGTATTGGCGGCAAGGGTGATGGAAAGCCCACCACACTCATCTCCGACTCAGTCAAGGTCGTGCTGGCCGCCATGCGCCAACAAGGCGTCCCGCGCATTCTATGCATGTCCAATATCGGCGCAGGTGGTAGCGGCACTTGGATTGCCAACCGCATCTTCATTCCGCTGTTTCTCCGATGGCTTCTGCCCATCATTGACGACAAGGACCGCATGGAGGAAGCGCTCCGCGCCAGCGCCGTTGAGTGGGTATCGGTGCGGCTGCCGAATATCGTGGAGGGTCCCGAGAAACCCGTTCGGGTGAGTGCCGATGGCCGGGGCATAGGCTTCACCATCACCGCTGCATCGGCAGCCCGCTTCCTGCTGGAGCAGGTCAAGGCCTCGGACCATCTTCGCTCAGCGCCGAGCATCAGCAATTGATGGAGACAACCAATCGGTAAAAATCATCGTAGAAGATAGGATTATCGGAATCAGGCCCGGCGGCGCGAGGGATGCGCAGAGCCATGCATTTCCCCCCGCGGTCACTGACCGGAAGCTGCCGCTTCTACCGTGGCGGCACCAATTCCCGCACCAGCCGGGCCGTGATTTCCGGCTGTTCAAGCGGTGTCAGATGCGCTGAATCCTCTACGGTGAAAAAACGCGCCCTGGGGATGCGGCGCGCAATTTCCTGGGTCTCCGCCGGAGGGTAACGCGTATCCTCAGCGCCCGACACCACCAGGACCGGCACTTCGAGCTTTGGCAGCAGCGGGAGCAGCGACTCTCGTTCGATAAGCACCGCGCGTGCGGCCGCTTGCAGGGCGTGCGGCGCCCGTCCTGGAAAGGCCGCCACAAACTCTTCGATCACTTCTGGGTTCTGCGCGCGGGTGCGCCGGCTGAAGAAACCAGAGGCCACGCGGCGCCCGAAGAACGCCGTATTGCCAAGCGCGCCCGTCAGCCAAACGATAATGCGTGTCCCTAAATCGCTGGTACCCGGCCCGAAGGGTGTATTGAAGGCCGCCACGGCCGAAATACGACGCGGCGCCTGGAACGCCGCCTGCAAGCCGGCAATCCCGCCCCAGGAACAGCCCAATACCGCGGCACGTTCAAGGCCGAAGGCATCGAGCACGGCGAGCACCGCCGCGCCGCTCATTGCACTGCTGAGCGGCAATGCCGGCGGGCCGCTCTCGCCATGGCCCGGCGCACTGACAAGAAGCAGCCGATAATCCGGCGCGAGGTGCTTCACCAGGGGATCGAACATCGAAGCCTCGGCATAGAGGCCGTGCCAAAGCAGCAGGGGAACAGTGCCCTGGCCGGCCTCCCGAACCGCCAACTCCCCGGCGGGGGTGGTCACGCGGCGGCCAGTACCGGCTTGGGAGCCGGCGGTTTGGCTGGCCGCCATGGTGAGGGCGTTGCCGACATGATCTGGCGTTAGTGGCAGCGGGACGGCGCGGTTCATGGGGTGAACTTCCTTTCACTTGATGGTGTGAAGCAATGAGCCTAAAAGTGAACGATGATAACTTTAGGGCTATGAGGGGCAAAGTCAACACATTTAACATGTATGGCTGATCCCTTCCGTAAGGCTGACCATGGCCCGAAGCGTGCCTCGCAAGGCATGGGTGTGGGCTATTTTTATCTTGCATATGGTTCGATGTTATACTAGTTAGTTCGAGTTCGAACAATACCGTTCGGCCATTCCGAAAGGCCTCTTGCCCCATGACAATCCAAAGACGCCAAATCCTCACCGCCGCCGGCGCCATGCTTGTCCTGTCGGACGGGATGCTGCGCATGGCGAAAGCGCAGCCGGCACCGGAAGCCGACCCGGCAACGCGCCATGCCGATCCGCGCATTCGTGCTGCCGGGCACGCCATCCGCGCCCCAAACCCGCATAATCGGCAACCCTGGCTGGTGCAGTTGGCGGGCGCCGATCGCGTGCTGCTCCGTTGCGACCTGGAACGCCGCCTGCCCGAAACCGATCCCTTTGATCGGCAGATCGTGATCGGCCTTGGCGGTTTCCTTGAGCTTTATCGGATGGCGCTGGCGCAGGAAGGCTTCGGCGCCGATATCGCGCTATTCCCCGAAGGGCTGCCGGGCCGGCGGCTTGATCAGCGGCCAATCGCGGCAATCACGCTCCGCCCCGGCGCGGGTATGCGCGATCCGCTCTTTGCTTCGGTGCCCACGCGCCGTTCGGCCAAGCAGCCCTATGACATGGCGCGGGTGCCGGACGCGGCGCCGCTCGCCGCCGCGCTTGCTGATCCGAAGCGCTTCGGCTTCACGACCGACCCGGCGCGGGTCGCGGCATTGCGTGATATCGCGCAGGAGGGCTTCCGGGTGGAGGCCGGCACGCCGCATACGTTGCAGGAAAGCGTAGACCTGTTTCGCCTCGGCCGGGCCGAGATGGCGGCGAACCCGGATGGGATCGGCATTGGTGGGCCGCAGGTCGAGGAAATGGTTGCCCGCGGGCAGTTGACCCGCGCCGCCTTCATGGACCGCAACGGTCAAGCCTTTGGGCTCATGATGCAATCAACGCTTTCGGTCATGGCGGCCTCGCCCTGCTTCGTCTGGACCACGACCCCGGGCAATGGACGCGCGGCGCAGCTCGAGGCCGGACGCGACTGGCTGCGGCTTGATCTGGCGGCAAATGCCGCTGGCCTTGGCATCCAGCCATTGAGCCAGACGCTGCAGGAATTCCCGGAAATGGAGCCGCTGCATGAGGCGATACGCCGCGCGACGGGTGTGGCATCGGGCGAAAGGCTGCAAATGTTCGGGCGACTTGGCCATCCGGCATCGCCGGGCATTCGGACTGCTCTACGCTGGCCGGCGGAATCGCGTATACTACGCGGGTGATCGCCACCGACCCGCCCACCTTCCAATTGCTCAATGAGATCGCGATTATTGAGCAATTGGCTCGCAATGCTCTGGAACGCGCGCTGCCGGATCGGCTACGGCAGCCGCATTTCGGCGTACTCACCCACCTTGTGCGGCGCGGGGATGGTGCGTCACCGGGTGCCCTCGCGCGCGCCTTTCAGACATCAAAGGCGGCGATGACCAATACGCTGCATCGGCTGGAAGCACGCGGCTTTATCCGAGTGGAAGGTGACCCAAAGGATGGGCGGGGCAAGCGCGTCTTTCTGACTGATGCCGGGCGCGCCATGCGTGAACGCGCCATCGCCGCTGTCGGGCCACAGATGGCCGCCATAGGCGGAGTGCTGTCCGAGGCTGAGATTGCTGAAATACTGCCGCACCTCAGACGGCTGCGCGCGCATCTGGACGCGGCGCGGGATTAGGGAAGCGAAGCAAATTGGATTCACCCGGCGGCGTGGAAAATGCGACCCGATCACGGATTGGATCAGCCCCGTCGAAGGAAGCTGGGCGGAACCGATGCCCGGCGAAACGGAACGCTGACCACCTCGCAGGCGGCGATTCGGCGCAGTGCTGCCAAACTGCGCCGCATGACCTTTAAATGTCCGCAACCAGCCGTATATCCCCGCCTCGGTTTTGGAAAGCTCCACGCCCTTGTGTCCTGCCTTGAAATCGTCGGTGACGTTGGATGCGCACTGCGCGTAACTTCTCTGAGCCAAGCATCACTTGGTCCATGAGGCTTTACCTCTGCGGTGCCGGGGCTGCGCTTTGGGCTCTTATCATGGTGTTGGGGCCGGACCCTGGATTCACCGCGAATTGGCCCTGGTTGGCGCTATTCTGGGC
>JADCFP010000094.1 GCA_020249465.1 Roseomonas sp.
GCGCGTCCATCACCTCGACCAGCTTGGCGAAATCCATCAAGGAGCGTGACAGGCGGTCGATCTTATAGACGACGATGACATCCACCTGATCGGCTTCAATGTCACGCAGCAGGCGTTGCGGCGCGGGGCGTTCCAACGAGCCTCCGGAAAAGCCGCCATCATCATAGCGATGCGGCACGAGCACCCAGCCTTCAGCGCGTTGGCTCGCGACATAGGCCTCGCAGGCTTCGCGCTGGGCGTCGAGGGTGTTGAATTCTTTCTCCAGGCCCTCGTCCGTGGATTTGCGCGTATAGACTGCGCAGCGGCGCTTTTGCACCGAGGCAGGCATGGCGGGTTCGGCGATAGTCTTGCGGCGGGTCATGCGTGCGCTCCCGATTTCAGGCCAAAGAACACCCAACCATTCCAGCGTGTGCCGGTAATGTGCCGCGCGATGGCCGAGAGCGATTGATAGGGCCGTCCTTCAAACTCGAAATCATCGGCGCGCACGGTCACCACATGCTGCACACCTTCATATTCGCGGATGAGCTGCGTGCCTGGCAGGGGGCGATTATCGGCGCGGATGCGTCGCAGCACGGCATTGCCGCCATCCAGCCTTTCGCCGAGGACTTCGAGCCGCTTGCGTGTTTCCGGCCGCAGCCCGCCATAGGCGAGTTCCTGAATGCGATAGGCAAGCCTGCTTTCTATGTAGCTTCTGCTGAAGGCTGGCGGCTCCTTGCCGTAGAGCGTCCGCCATTGCTCCTTCAGATCGGCGATCGGCGCGGTGCGCAGTGCCGCCAATCGCGGCAGCACCTGGCTTGGCGATATTTTCAGTGTGGCCGGGTCGGCTGGCGCCTGCTTGGTGATGGATCGTTGTTTCATGCGGTTCCCTTTCTCTTGGGGTTCGCATGACGGCGCTGGTGGGCAGTGAAGTGTAGCGGAATGTCTCTGCCGTTGGCGGTGTCGGTCGCTTCCACCGGCACACCGCGGCTGCGCAGCCGCAGCAGGCCGCGGGCCAGGATGTCACAGATTTCCCGGAGGTGGGGTGGGAGGTGGGGATTGGGCGAGATGCTTACGCTATCGAGCGGCATACGCAACTTATCTACGCATCTCTTTCGCAAATGAAGAAGGAGAATTGTAACACGCGCATACGCGATAGAAAGAAAGCATTCGAGCGCAATTCCTCATGTATAGTTTGAGTCCAACACGCAAATCGAATCTGAATGGCCTAACCAAGCAGAGCGCTTCCATCAACGCTACCTAGCGAAATTTGCTCAGGAAATGAATGACCTCTCCCTGTTCAGCTTCGGCGCACTGCCGTTTTTGAGCATCCGCTCCTGCCATCCTCCATGCGTCACAGCTTCATACTGGATAGAGATAGTTTGCAGTGATAACTCCCCAGGCAAAAGGGATGCGAAATTTTGCTCATCAGGTTTTCGCTTTATTTATCTCGATTCCCTTTGTCTTCGTGCAAACACGCCACAACCAGTCTGCATGCTGTGATGATACAAAAATGCACTTGAATGGAAATCACAAGCGGCTATTTTGAAGTACGCGAAAAATTGCGGCCATCGACCAAGTCGTGTCGCCGCCATATCCCAGCCACCCACGAGACAGGACGATCATGCATGCGCACATCGTTGCCTTCTTTAGTTGCCAAAAATACCTCTGATCTGCGCGAAGTGCGGCTCGCTTTGATCGGCAATTGGTCCTCTCTGCTGATCGAGTTGCTCGGCAAGCCACAGCGCCGCACCGCACGCCAGTGGCGCTGGAACCGTCACGGCAGCCTCTCCGCCGTAGTGTCAGGCGCAAAGCTTGGCACCTGGTTTGACCATGAACGCGGCATCGGTGGCGGCCCTTTGGAATTGATCGCCCGCGAACAGAATAGTGATTGGCGCGGAGCCGCTGATTGGGCACGCCGCTGGCTTGGCATGCCGCAATGGCAGCCATCAAGACTTCTTTCAGGGCAGGATGACGCAGCGTCGATACTCTTGAGCGGGGAGGCAAGTGAAGCGACCGCAGTACAATCGGCAGATGAGGAAATGGCATGGGAGGAACAGCAACGCTTCTATGCTCGGCGCGCTGCAACCATGACCTGGGAAGAAGCCCTGCCGGCTGATCCCAGCCACCCGTATCTGCAGCGCAAGGGAGTCAAGCCATACGGTATCCGAATGGAATTGCTGGATGTGCTGCTCGTCCCGCTACGTGATCTTGATGGCACCATCCATACGCTCCAGCGCATCTATGAGGATGGCACCAAACGCTTTCTCTCCGGTGGCGCCAAGGCGGGCCACTTCACGCTGATCGGCGAGGCATTGGAAAACGCCCATGGCATCCTGCTATGCGAAGGCTGGGCCACCGGCGCCACCGCGCACGAGGCGACCGGCCTGCCCGTGATTGCCGCGATGGACGCAGGCAATCTGCTGCGCGTTGCACCCTTGATCCGTGATCGCTTTCCTGACGCGACCCTAGTCATCCTGGCTGATAATGATCAGAAGCCGGGACGAGACACAAATCCGGGTGTTAATGCCGCCATGACGGCAGCGCGAGCGACCAATGCCCTCATCGCCATTCCGTCTATTCCGGGCGACTTCAATGATCTCGCCGCCGTCAGCGGCATTGATGCAGTGCGCCACGAAATTTGGGCTGCTGCACCACCGCCAAAGCTTAGCCCGACCTATCCCCTACCTACCCTCGACCTGATGACTGTCCGCGGCCGGCTGGATGACCAGATGGCCGAATTCATGGCCGATGTCGCTGCGTATTGGGGGGATGACCAGCTTGATGCCGATCTGGTGCCAGAGGCTCCCTGGGCGGCGGCATCAACAAGTGAGGAGGCCATGCTGCAGGGTACGGCATGCTGCTGAACTTCAACGCCACACCCCACCCTCCGCGGCTGGCGCTGCCGGTTGGTGTGGGCATTGGCAAGACCACAGCGATGCAGCGCGCCGTTGCTGGACTTTTGCGCAGTGAAGCGCTTGGTGACCGCAAGATCGTTATTGGCGTACCGCGCCACGATCTCGCTGAGGAGCAGCGGGCGGCATTTTGGTCGCTTGGTGTTGACGCCATGGTCTGGAAGGGCCGAAGTGCCCCTGACCCAAGCCCGGACAACCCTGAACGGCTCATGTGCTTCGATCCCTCGGCACCCTTCGATGCAATGGAAGTTGAACGCATTGTCGAGACCACAAGCTGCAAAGTAACCCAAAGAGGTACGACGTATATTTGTCCATTCTATAAGTCATGTGGCTATCAAGCGCAGAAGCGACAGCTTGATTCAGCGCAGGTGGTGCTGACGGCGCATGACACACTGTTTCACAAGGCGCCCAAAGAACTCGGAGCTGTTGGCCTGCTGATCCTGGATGAAGGGTTTTGGAACGCTGGCCTGCGCGGCATGGACGGCAAGGCGCTGCTCACACTGGATGGGCTGCGCCCGGACGAAGGCACAGTGCGATGCTGGACAGTTATTAATCGCGAGGATTGGGAGGCCACGGCTGATCTTGGTGCGCAGCGCGACAAGCTTTGGAAAGTACTCCCCAACGCCCCTAATGGCGCCCTCTCCGTGGCTGCGCTCAAGGCCGCTGGCCTGACGCCGGAGCGGTGCCACCAGGCAGCCAGCCTTGAACATCGCCGGCTGCGCAATCCGGGCATCATTCCCGGCATGGATCCGGGTGAGCGCCGTCGCCGCATTGCCGACGTCCTTCCCAAGGAGGGAGAGCCCTGGGCACCACCGAACCGTGCCGCAGTCATGTGGCTGCTCATCGCCGAGGCGCTGGAAAACGATCACGATGTTGCTGGCGCCGAGCTCATAGATGCCATGACGGAGAACGGGACAATCCGCTGCCTGCGCCTCAACTGGCATGCCAAATTGCGAAATGGCTGGGGCGCCGAAGGGCCGATCCTGCATCTGGACGCAACACTCCGCCCCGAACTCGTCACGCCCTTCGTTTCCTATGTCACCATAGCTGAGGCTCTCGTTGCGACGGAGCCGCATGTTCATGTCCGGCAGATTCTCCGTGCGCCAGTAAGCGCAAAGGCACTGACGCCCGGTGAGGATGCCATGCCGCGGGATAGGAATGCTGCCGAGACACATCTACGACAGATATCAGCGCTCATTGCGCTGCGTGCCGCAAGCTTGCGCGGGCGTAGCACCCAGGCGCCAGATCTGCTGGTCATCGCCCAAAAGGCGGTAGTCGATGCGCTGCGCGCAGCCGGCCTGCCACGCAATGTTCAGGCGGCGCATTTCAATGCCCTGAGCGGCATTGATCGCTGGCGCAACGTGGCCGGGCTGATGGTTCTGGGGCGCACCTTGCCGACGCCATCAACAGTCGAAGCGCTGGCGACCGCAGTGACCAACCGCCCCCCACTGACTAGTCGTGGTGACGTGGCCTGGTGGTATGAGCGGGAGGAACGGCGCATCGCGCTGGCCGATGGTGGCTTGCATATCCTGCCCGGTGAGAAGCACGCCGATCCGACTGCCGAGGCCATTCGTTGGAGTATTTGTGAGGGCGAGCTCATCCAGGCGATCGGGCGTGGGCGCGGCGTAAACCGAACCGCGACGGCACCTTTGGAAATTGACCTGCTGACAGACGTAGTGCTGCCCATCGCGGTGCATGAGGTGTTGCCTTGGGAAGATATCTGCCCATCAGATCACGATGTCATGGCCGCGCGTGGCGTCATCCTGGAAAACGCGGCCGACATGGCGAAGGCCTTTCCTGACCTCTGGCCAAGCCGCGAGGCTGCTAAGAAGCAGAATCAGAGGAGGGGGACAAACTGCTATTATAGTAATTTCTCTAATAGCAATTTGTCCCCCTCCTCCTCGATTGTGACATACCGCCCGGCAGGTGCAGGCCAAAAGGATCGTACTGCACGGTTCGATCTTGTGCTGATCCCAAGGCCGCTGGCGTGGCTGGAACAGCAACTGGGACCTATGGCGCATTTCGAGATGGTTGATGCCGGCGGGGTTAATGCCGCCGCACCGGACCATGCCGGCGCTCGCGCAAGCCTCGAAGCGCTTGCCGCCCGGCTCGACGCTGCGCTGCGGCACCGGATCACACATGACCGCGGCCGTCTGACCACCTTGTTCAACCGCATGGAAGCCGCCCAGCCAGACCCGGCCGCGGCATGACTGCCACCGCCTGGGCGTTGCTATAATTTGAGCAGGGTTATTCACACGACAACAATGACACCATCGCCGTCTTTCAAGCGGGTCAGTTTACCAATGCGGCTGCGCCGCCCCTCTGTCACGCAACCAACCCATATTCACCGCCATGGTTGCGCTTGGCGGAGATGATAGGCCGGCTCGCTCCTGCGTTTGGCTCGTCGTTGAACTTGAGATGTCGGTCCGTGAATGTTCGGCGCATAGCGGTTGGAGAGGCGGGCCCGTGTCGCAGCCATTTGCAGGCGGAGTTCTTATCGCTGCGATTGCAATCTTGGCGAGTTACTTCGGCGCGCAGCCAAGTTCACGCGCGGCCTGAAGTGCTGCGCAATCGGGGGAACTGTTGCGCTGATGCTGTGTTACAAATCTCCCCATTGCGGCGTGTAAATCGAGTTCGCTATAATGCCGGCACGACGAGAAGGTGCGACAGGCGCGGCGAGCTTGAGTCATTTCCCTGCACTTTAAGCTTGTCTAGATCTCGATCGCATGGTTCCTTCCTGGCGATTTTGTATGCGGGGAGCAAACGCGCGCAACATCGCTAGCAGCAGAACAAAAATATGGGTTGCAGTTTGCACTAAAGCGACGCGAATTCAATGAGTTATCTGCAAACCCAGGCCCATCAGGTTTGCACTTGGGTTGCACCCTTTCGGGTCATCACAGAAGCTTAGGTATAAGCCTCAATGCCTAGCACCGTGCATCTTCGTCCGTCCATTTCCGACCATGCTCCCGACGCTCCGCCATATGGCAAAGCGGATCCAGCTTAGCACGATAACCGCCTCTCAGCTTCGTGCTGTAATATGTCGAACTCTCATCGAAGTCGCTCTGTCTGCTAGGAACCGGTCCGTAGTGAGGCGTTTCACCCCGCGCCTGATGAACCTGGTTGCTGGCTCGACTCTGCATGGCGCGTAATGGCATCATAAGCTCGACATCTGGCAGAAGGGATGGCTAAAATCCTAGTGGTCATCAGTTCTGCGCTTCCGCACGGCTGAACATAAGGAGCCTGTCCATGCTCGCCCGTATGGTCCTGACATGTCTTTTCGCTCTGGCGGCCTGGCCTGCCCTCGCGCAGGCCTTCCCGGATCGCCCGATCCGAATCATCGTGCCGGTTGGACCCGGTGGCGGCACTGATATCTTCGCGCGGAAGCTTGTTGAATTAATTGGCGGCTCGCTCGGGCAGCCGATCATTGTCGAAAACCGTCCGGGTGGTAGCGGTACGATCGGCACACAGGCTGTCATTGATGCCAGACCGGATGGCCACACCTTGGGGTTTGTCTGGAACACCCCAATCACCGCAGCGCCGCATACGCTCGGCGCGCGCTATCAGCTTGATAGCTATACGCCGGTAATGCGGGTTGGGTATTCGCCCTTCGCCCTTTGTGCCCGGCCGGATTTTCCTGCCTCGAATCTACAGGAGATGGTGGCTCGGATCCGCGCCAATCCCGGGCAGTACACCTGGGGCAATGAAGGCATGGGCGGCGTCATGCATCTTGGTGTGGAGCGCGTGTGGCGGCGTCTTGGCCTCGAACTGACTGCGGTGCCTTTCCAGGGGGCGGGCCAGACCTTGCCTGCTTTCCTTGGTGGGCACATCACCTTCTATGGCGGATCGCTGACGGGGGCGGTCCCTGCGCTGCGTGCTGGTACTGCCAAGTGCTTGATGCTGACCACGCCTGAAGGCTCGTCAGAGGCGCCCGGCAGCCAGGGCCTTTCGACCCTCGGCTTAGCGGACATGGCGATCACCATCTGGTGGGGCCTCATTGCTCCTAGAAACGTCCCGTCAGATCGGCTGGAACGTCTGACAACAGCCTTCTCCCAAGCTGCGCGCCAAGCAGAATTCGCCAGCCTGATGCAGCAACAGGCCGCCATGATACAGATCGAAACGGGCGATGCCTTCGCTCGCTCCATCCGCGCGGAATATGAAGCGCTTGGCGAAGTTGCTCGCCAACTCAACCTGCTCCGATAGGCCTCAGCATGCGCAACACTTTGGAAATCTCCCACGAAGCTATGCTTGCACTCAGTCGCGTAGCGGCTGAAGCGGCGGCAGTCGACACCCCTGAGGACGCACTCTGGAGCGTTACGCGCACGCTGCCCGCGTTGCTAGGCGATAGGTCGGCGGCCCTCGCACCGAAGGCCTTCCGCGACGATCCGCCGCCGGCAATCACCAGCGCTTGCGCTGTCTTCCTGCGCATGCCTGACGGTAAGAATCATCTTATTAGTGCACCAGTGAACTTCCCTGCCGAACAATATCACGAACTTGTCGACATCACACTCGGGCATCCGGGACATGTCGCCGCGACGCGCCAACCGATGATACTGCACGACACGACTTTGCATGCAAGTTTCGTGAAGATTCTCCAGGCGTTTCGTGCCGGATCGTCCATGTTTACCCCAGTGCTATGGAAAGATGAGTATCTAGGCGTCATCATTTGCGCAAATGCCGCCCGCGGCACCTTCGGGGAGCGTGATCTGGCCGTCCAGACGGCCTTTGCTGGCCTCGCTGCCGCGCTGTTCGTGGCACATGGCGGGCCGGACTGGCTCGCCAGCATCAATACTGAGGAATTGCCGGTGCGTCGCACTGGCAACTGAGTTCAGTCAGAGGAGTGCAAGCTTTCGCCAGGGCATGGCCTGCTCAACAGCTTCGGCAAGATCGAGCAAACGTTCCTCCTGGAAGGCAGGCGCCACAAGCTGTAGCCCGGTTGGCAATCCGCCAATAGGTGCCGAGGGGATCACAACTGCCGGGAGTGCCGCGAGATTAAATACCGTGGAATAGATCGCCGCGGCACGCGGACCGGCAGCAAGGCCGTCCACGACTATCGGCCCCGTTGCATTGCGGGGCCACGGCAGCACAGCGGCTGAGGGTGTAACGACCACATCCGCCGTTGCGATCCAATCACCAAGTTCGGCGCGCAGAACAGCTATCTTATCGAGTGTACGAATATAATCCGTGGCAGGGAGTGCAAGGCCCGCTATTGCCTGGGCACGAATGGCAGGCGTCACCAAATCCTCCCAGCCATCGAAGCCAGCAACCGCACGCGCAACACCCACCGAGGAGATCGTGGAGAAGAGCGCGGCGATCTCCTCAGGCTCCCACGGCGCGGCGACAACCTCGACCGAATGGCCGAGACGGCGCAGCACATCAAGTGCGCTGTCAAAAGCGGCCAGCACCATTGGATCAATAGGGGCTGCGCCACAGCGCCGTACTGCCTGAATCCTCAGGGGCCCAGGAACAGGCAGGACGGGCCGCGCATCACCAATAATGGCGAGTGTGGAACGCAGATCACGAACGCTGCGCGCGATGGGTCCAATGACCTGGAAATCTGCAGCAAGCGGTGGGAAACCCCAGCGGCGCGGCACACGGCCTGGGGTCGCCTTGATAGTAGCAACGCCGGTATGTCCGGCCGGGCGGCGCAGCGATCCACCAGCATCGGTCCCAAGGGCGACCGGCCCCATTCCAGCTGCAACCGCTGCTACCGCACCGCCACTTGATCCGCCTGGCTGATGATCCGGTGCCCAAGGGTTGCCGGTTGAACCGAAGAGCGGGTTGTTCGTGAAGCCAGCAAGTGCAAGTTCGGGCGTATTGGTCTTACCAAGGATCACCACGCCCGCCGCGCGCAATCTTGCAACAGGGATATCGTCACGCGGTGCGATATGGTTGCCATAAAGTCGGCTACCCCAAGTCGCGCGTAAGCCGCCTACAAAGAGGTTGTCCTTCACCGTCATAGGCACACCATCAAGCTCGCTCAGCGCCGCCCCAGTCCGCCAACGAGCCGCGCTGGCCTCGGCTGCAGCGCGGGCACCTGCCGGATCAAGCGTCACAACCGCGTTCAGCGCAGGGTTCGTTGCCTGGATCCGTTCTAGGCAGGCCTCAAGCACTTCAATGGGATCGAGCCGCCCAGCCCGGAATGAGGCGACAAGCTCAGCCGCATCAAGCGCCCAGGCCGGGCCTTCTGTCACGGGAACCACGCAACAGCGCGGACCGGGCTACCGGTGCCGGCGCGGATCCGGAGCGGGAAAGCAATGAAACGGAAACGACCACGCCCGACAACCTTATCAAGATTGATCACACCCTCGTAGTGCGTGAAGCCAAGATCACGGCAGACGTGGTGCACCTCAAAGTTATTCCGCCCAGGACGGCCGGGGCTGACCGACTCAACCGTGAAGGCGGTAATGCCCTTGCGGCCGAGCCAGGTCGCGCTCTCCTTGGTCAGGCCGGGAAAGTCAGTGATGTAGCCATCGGTACCAGCGGCGCGCTTGTAGAAGCCGGTGTAGAGAAGAACAGTGTCTTTCGGCTGAATGGTAATTCCAGCCTTGCGCTCCGCCGCCTCAAGCTCAGCGATGGTGATGTCGGTGCGATCGGGAATATGTGTAAGGTCAAGACACACGGCTTCCGTGAAAAAGGTCTCAAGCGGCATTTCCTCAACCGTCCGCGCGCCAGGCCGTTCGTCGAAATGCACCGGGGCATCCACGTGGGTACCGCCATGGTCGCCCATGTGAAGCACCAAGGTCGCGGACGAAAATTCATAGCCATCCGCTATGCGCTTTTCATCATGGGTGCTGAATGGGTAGACCTCGATCGTCGGGTGGTTCACGAGCCTCTGCATCTTATGATGAATTTCGCGGCTGAGGTCGATAAGTTCCACAGTTTCCTCCACGGTGTTGAGTGATTTCGGAGACCGTAGTCAATTCATCCTGCGTCATCAAGCCGCAGCATCTTTGGCGGTTACCAATGGCAGTCTAGTCCATCCGCAATTCACTAGCGGAAGCCTACGCCGCCGGCCAGGCCGCCGCGAAGCGCAGCATAAAGCGCAGCCGATAAGGCAAAGCGAGGGCCGAATGGTGCTGCCATTTGGCCCTCACATCATGATCAAACCCTGCTGAACATAGCAATGAAATAACGCTCTATTTCGCTTGGCTCAGCCTCCATCACAGCGCGAA
>JADCFP010000095.1 GCA_020249465.1 Roseomonas sp.
AGGCGAATCTGGCCGCCATGGCGCGGCATGGGGCGGATACGCTTTCCACCATCTTCCATTCCTGCCATCGCGAAGCTGTGGCTTTGGAACGTGGCCGCACCATTACCGTAATGAACTGGGTGCATCTGCTGGCGCGATCTGCTGGTTGGGCGTTTCGTGATGAATACAAGCATTTGCGCAATGCGGATGACCCGCGCGCTGCCTTGGATGACGGCGCCTTGGAGCGTGTGGGCGCTGATGTATTCACGCAATTGCTGGAACCGGAATTGCGCCGCAAGCCGGTGGTGTAAAGGTTTTTGAGCAGATCACGTTCAGATGGAATCATGTGAACTTGTGAAGATGCTCGAAAAAAACGAGGTAGAGCGGGTGGCGTGAACACATGTGAACGCAACACGTTCTAGCTTTTCAGCGCCGCTTGCAACCCTGCCGTCCATTGCGAAGCGGCAGTACTCAAGAACCCGATATCCGTCTGCGTCGTCAAAAACCGCACACCGCGTTTGATGGAAGCCGCCTGGCGCGGCACATCGCGATTGCCGCCGCAGCCAGCAAAGCCGCCATGCGGTGCAGTGGCGGCAATGGCGCGGTCCATGGCTTCCACCACAATCGGATCATCGAACTGCCCGGCCTTGCCGAGCGAGACGAGCAAATCATTCGCCCCGATATGCACCACATCCACGCCGGGTACGGCGGCGATGGCTTCCAGATTGGCAAGACCCTCGGCCGTTTCTACCATGCAGACCACAAGGGTATGCGCTTCCAAGGCGGCAGTCGCCTTCGCGACCGGCATGGCGCGATAATCAAAATGCACATAGCCACCGGCGACGGACCGGCGGCCAATTGGCGGAAAACGGCAGCGATCCACGGCGTGTTTCGCCTGTTCCGGCGTATTCACATCCGGAAAGACAATGCCGGTGATACCGTTATCAAGCAGTACCGGCACATCCGGATCATCAATACTGCGCACGCGCACCAAGGGCGCGATGCCAATGGCAAGCGCGGTTTGCGCAATGGCGAAAATACTTTCCAGATTGAAGATGGCGTGCTGCACATCAATGAACAGAAAGTCATGGCCAGTGTTGCGTGCCAGCCGCGCCGCATCGGGGCTGCGGATCATGCGCAGCGATAGCCCAAGCACCGCCTCGCCCGCCTGCATCTTGCCCTTGAGGGGATGAAGTGCGGTCTGTGATTCTTCCATGATGCTGCTGCCTTTCGCCTGTTCTTGCGATAGTATCACGCGCATCAGGTCTGGCTATGGGCGGGGCGCGTGCATGTTAATCGCGGTGGTGGGGCCTTCAGGGGCGGGCAAGGATACGCTGATGGCCGGCGCGCGCGCTGCCCTGGCCGAGGAAGCCCGCTTTCGTTTTGTGCGCCGCGCCATCACGCGCCCTGCTGAGGCCGGCGGTGAGGGTCATGAAGCCTTGACCGAAGCCGCTTTCATTGCGCGCCGTGATGCCGGTGGCTTCGCGCTGCACTGGCAAGCGCATGGGCTGCATTACGGCATCCCGCGCGATATTGAAGATGATATGGCGGCGTGTCGTGTGGTGATTGCCAATCTCTCCCGCGCCGTGCTGCCGGAAGCCAATACGCGCTATGCTTTGCGTGTGCTGAACATCACCGCCCCAATTGAGGTTCTGGCCGCGCGCCTTGCTGCGCGTGGCCGCGAAAGCGCTGCCGATATCGCCGCGCGGCTTGTGCGAGAGGTAGCACTACCCGATGGGCTGGATATTGAACGCGTGATGAATGATGCGGATGTGGCGGAAGGTGTGGCGCGCGTGCTGGCCGCGCTCAACCGCGCAGCGTCAGACGCTCAAGGATTGTGAAGGGCGCGCCTGGGGCGGCTTGGGTAAAAACACAGATATCTGAGATGGTGCGGCTTAGGGCCGGTGCATCGCCCAAGGCTTCCGTGACTGCTGGCAGCATAATGGCTTTTTCAGTAGGCGTCAGACGCCGCGTCAGCGTCATGTGAAAGCGCCATTCGGCGAAGACGTAAGGATACCCCCAGTCTTGCAGATATTCACGCTGACGCGGGCTGAGGTGTTCCGGCTTGCGACGCGCAATCTCAGCCTCGGTGGGCGGCGCGCGATGTGCGTCCAACGTGGTAACAGCGCCATCCGCCAGCAGTTGCAGCGCAGGGCAGGGGAGGGATTCGCGGAGTGCCAGGAAGCCATCAAGATCGGTGATTTGCAGCGGCGGCAGGGCGAAAGGCGCAGTGCGTGCCGCGAATTGCCGCGCGGTTTGCAGCGTTGCCGATACCTCACCCTGCAAACGAAAGGGCGGCTTCAGTGTGGCGTGAAATCCATAGCCGCGCGCATCGGTGGTGACTTCCGCAATATCAACGCCCGCAACAGGTTTTTGCGGCAGCGCTGTCCCAGTGACCGCATCGCGCCCCAACCAGGCTGAGGCGCGTTGATGCAAGGGATCATCTTTTGCCGGCGCGTAGTAAAGCGCAATGCGATAGGGCGTCACGCAATGCGTTCCCCGGCACGCCAAACCCCGCGCACAAGCGGCATATCGCCAATGCTGCGCACCCGCACCAGATTAGCCTTGAGACCGGGCGCGAGCCGCCCGCGATCAGCCAGCCTTGCCATGCGCGCTGGCGCATCCGTCACCATGGCAATCGCTTGCGGCAGGGTAATGCCGCCCGCCTCAACCGCGCGCCACGCTGCTTCCAGCATGGAGGCGGGTACGTAGTCTGACGCGAAGGCATGCGCCAAGCCTTCGCGCACCAGATCAGCCGCCGCGACATTGCCGGAATGGCTGCCACCGCGCACGATATTGGGCGCGCCGGCGATCACTTCCACGCGCAAATCCCGCGCGGCGCGGGCTGCTTCCATGGTCACGGGAAATTCGGAAATCTTGATGCCATCAGCCAAATTGCGTGCCATTTCGGCGGGCGTGTCATCATCATGGGATGCCAATGGCAAGTTGCGATGGCGAATGCGTTCCAGCAGCCAAGCGCGCTGCCTTTCACGCAGTTCCGCACGCTGCGCGAGCAGGCTATCAATCCGCGCCTGCACCTGCGCATCACTCCACTGGGTTTGACGCTTGCGCATCGCGGCATAGCGCGGAATGTCGCGGTATTGACCCACGCCTGGTGAGTGATCCATCAGGCTTACCATCACCACACGCGGATGATCCGCCACCGGATCAAGCGCCGGTGGCATGTCACGTGCTGGTAGTTCACACCTCAGATGCAGAAAGTGCTCGCCCTTCAGCGCGCCCATATCGGCGAGTTCATCAAGGTCCCGCACACCATCCAGAAAGGTCTGGCCGCGTTCCGTATCAAAACCAAGATCACCCAGGCACAGCGCATCCAGAATGGTGGTCACACCGGCGGCGACACATTGCGCATCATGCGCAATCATCGCGGAGCGCGATGGCCAGCGCGCATTGGCGCGCGGCAGTACCTGGCGTTCAAGATTATCAGTATGCACATCAACAATGCCGGGGATCAGATGATCACCTTCCAGATCAAGCGCGCCTGATGCCTGGCTGCGGCCAGGTTGGATATCCGCGATCAGCCCATCGCGCAGCACCAGCGTGCCATCCAGCACCGCATCGGACAGCACAAGCTTTGCGTTGGTCAGAATAATCTCAGCGCTCATGCGGCATCCTGCATGGGTTCAACGGTGAAAACACGATCCGCCACGGCTTCGCGCACTTCGGCATCGTGGAAAATACCGACAATGGCGGTCCCGGCCTGCTTCGCCTCATGGATCAGGGCAATCACAATGGCGCGATTGGTGGCATCAAGGCTGGCGGTGGGTTCATCTAGTAATAATACCGGATAGCCCGGTCCAAACCCGCGTGCGAGGTTCACGCGCTGTTGTTCACCGCCTGAGAATGTCGCGGGTGGTAGGCCATGAAGCCGTTCCGGCAGGTTCAGCCGATCCAGCAGGGCGGAGGCGCGGGACAACGCCGCATCGCGCGCCATGCCACGCGCCACCATGGGCTCGGCCACGATATCGCGCGTGCTGACGCGCGGAATGACGCGCAGGAATTGCGAGACATAGCCAATACTCTCCCGCCGCGCTTCGATCACGGCGCGCGGTTCGGCGCTGGCAAGGTCAAGCTCTGTGCCACGATGCGTCAGCACGATCCGCCCCACGCCCGCGCCGTAATTGCCATAAAGGCACCGCATCAGGGTTGATTTGCCCGCACCAGATGGCCCGGAAAGCGCCACGCATTCGCCGGCCCGCACGGCAAGATCAACGCCGGCCAGCACAGGAATCCGCGTGCCGCCTTGCAGATGCAGCGTGAAGGCTTTGCCCAAGCCTTCGGTACGAAGAAGAATGCTCATGCTGCCAGCACCGATGAAACCAGAAGCTGCGTATAGGGGTGCTGCGGATCATCCAGCACACGATCCGTGAGGCCCTGTTCCACCACCTGCCCGCGCCGCATCACCAAAATCCGATCAGCCAGCAAGCGCGCCGCGGCGATATCATGCGTCACGATCAACACAGAAAGCCCCAATTCGCGCACCAGCGCGCGAATCAAATCCAAGAGCCGCGCCTGGACCGAAACATCCAAGCCGCCGGTTGGTTCATCCATGAACACGAGTTTGGGACGCGTGACCAGGGTGCGCGCGATTTGCAGGCGCTGCTGCATGCCACCCGAAAAATGCCGGGGCAGATCATCAATCCGCGCGGCGTCAATTTCCACACGTTGCAGCCAGGTCTTGGCTTCATCGCGGATATTCCCGTAATGCCGCGCACCGAGCGCCATCAGTCTTTCACCGACATTCCCGCCCGCGGAAACACCCATGCGAAGCCCATCGCGCGGGTTCTGGTGCACAAAACCCCAATCGCTCCGCATCAGGCGGCGCCTTTCGGCTTCCGTCATGCCAAGCACATCGCGGCCCAGGTAATGCACCGCGCCGGCATCAGGCACCATCTGGCCGGCAAGCACGCGCAATAGCGTTGTCTTGCCCGAACCGCTTTCACCGACAATCGCGACGACCTCGCCGGCCGTGACATCAAGCGCCACATCATCCAGCGCGGCAATGGCACCGAATTTCAAGTGCAGCCCTTGGGCTTTCAGCAGCAAGTTCATTCCGCAGCCGCCTTTGGCGCTTGCTGCCGTTCCTGGCAGTAATCCGTATCGGAACAGATAAAGGCGCGCCCGCCCGCATCATCCGTCACCAACTCATCCAAATAGCTGGTGGTGCTGCCGCAGATCGCACAAGCATGTGGCGCACGAATAGGGCGGAAGGGGTGATCCTCAAAATCAAGGCTACGCACCGGCGTATAGGGTGGCACGGCATAGATGCGCTTTTCACGCCCCGCACCAAAAAGCTGCAAGGCGGCCATTTGGTGCATCTTTGGATTGTCAAAAGCCGGGATCGGCGATGGCGACATCAAATAGCGTTCATTCACCATCACCGGATAATCATAGGCTTTCGCGATATGGCCGAGCCGCGCGATATCCTCATAAAGCCTGACATGCATCAGTCCGTAATCCGCCAAAGCATGCAGCCGCCGCGTTTCTGCCCTGCGCGGTTCGAGCTTGAAGAGAGGTTCCGGCTGCGGTACCTGATAGACCAGAATCTGATTTTCGGTGAGCGGCTTTTCCGGAATGCGGTGGCGTGTCTGGATGATGGTGGCCTCACCCGTTGCTTCCGTGGTGGCAATGCCGGCAACGCGGGTGAAAAAACGGCGGATGGAAACCGCATTGGTCGTATCATCGGCGCCCTGGTCGATCACTTTCAATACATCTTGCGGCCCGAGGATGGAGGCCGTGACCTGAATGCCGCCCGTGCCCCACCCATAAGGTAGCGGCATTTCACGCGCGCCGAAAGGAATTTGGTGCCCAGGGATCGCCACCGCCTTTAGAATAGCACGGCGGATCATGCGCTTCGTTGTCTCGTCTAGATAGGCGAAATTATAGCCGGCTTCGGTCATTCCGCGGCCCCCCGCAGCGCAGCCTCGGCAGCGCGGCGAATGGTGCGCAGATTTTCAAGCTCGCTCTGGAAATCGACGTAATGCGGCAGTTTCAGATGCTCAACAAAGCCGGTCGCTTCGATATTGTCTGAATGATACAGTACGAATTCTTCCTGCTGCGCCGGGGCATCCGCCTCCTCCCCCAATTCGCGTGCGCGCAGCCCGCGATCCACCAGCGCCATAGCCATGGCGCGGCGCTCCCCATGGCCGAAAACCAGGCCATAGCCGCGGGTGAATTGCGCGGGTTCCGTGCGACTGCCTGCAAATTGATTGACCATCTGGCATTCGGTGATGCCGATATCGCCGATATCAATGGCAAAGCCCAATTCAGGCGGTATGATTTCAACGCCGATATGCCCAATGCGGATTTCACCAACGAAAGGATGTGCATTGCCATAGCCGCGCTGGGTGGAATAACCAAGCGCCAACAAAAACCCCTCGTCGCCGCGCGCGAGGTTTTGTAGCCGCACCGGGCGTGGTGCTGGAAAGCTGAGCGGTTCCCGCGTCAGGTCGCCAGGTTCAGCGCTGGTGGTTGCTTCACGTTGCATCAGCCCTTCACGGGCGAGGATTTCTGTCACGCGCGGCACATCGGCGGCATCGCTTGGTGCTTCTGGTGTGGCGGGCGCGTCGCGCCCTTCCGCGGCAAGCGCGAAATCCAGCAGCCGATGCGTGTAATCAAATGTCGGCCCCAAAACCTGCCCGCCCGGCAAATCCTTATAGGTGGCGCTGATCCGGCGACGGAGCCGCATGCGGCTGGTTTCAAGCGGCAGCGAGGCGCCAAAACGTGGCAGGGTGGTGCGATAGGCGCGCAGCAGAAACGCCGCTTCGATCAAATCGCCCTTGGCCTGTTTGATCGCGAGTGCTGCCAGGAAGCGATCATGGCAGGACCCTTCCGCCATCACGCGATCAACCGCCAAGGCCATTTGCTGTTCAATTTGCGCGACACTGAGTTCCGGCAGTGACGTATCGCCACGACGGGTTTGATCCAGCCAGGCATGGGCCGCGCTGATCGCCTTTTCGCCGCCCTTGACTGCGACGTACATGCTCAGCCCTCCGCAATCATGACGCTGCGCGGCAGGGCAGCGATACTCTCATCAGCGCAAAGCAGTACATCAACGCCACGTGGAAACAGCGCCTGGTTATGCGCCCACGCAGCAACGAAGCCGGCGGGTGCGCCAAGCACACGCAGCCGATGTTGGTGCTGAATGCCAGGCCCAGTCAGGCGCCAGCCTTCACCCGCAACAAGTCCAGTCACTTGCAGGATCAGCGTCGTGCCAAGCTGCGGGTCTTCATCCGTGCCGATATCAAGCGAATCAAGCGATGGCGCTGCACCGCATGCGACTACGAAGCGCGCCGCGCCGATATCGGGCGTGATGGGCGCACCACAATGAAAGCGCAGCCATTCGCCTACTGTATCGCCAGCATCCAGCCAAAGCGGCGTATCAGCATCGGCAAGGCTGAGCAAAGCCGCCCCGGCAGCAGAACAAAGCGGCGTGGGCGGGGTGATGCGTGCATCAATCGTTTGAATCCGCCCTGGGCGGCTCATCGCCTCCAGAATGGCGCGGAAGCTTGCTTGCGCATCCAAAACGGGATTGGCGAAGCCTGGGGTCAAGCGTGTCATCGCATTGTTGCCATGGTGAAGAAATCAACGCGCGTTGCCGCCGCCTTGCGCGCTTCAACCGCGCGCGCTTCCCGTTGCGCAGCGGCGAGGGGCTCCACAACTGCCTGCATTACCGCATCATGCCGCGTGGTATCCTGCAAGGCAGCATCAAGCAAAGCGGCAAGTCTTGCCTTCGTATGATCGCGTCCTGCGATATAGGCGTGGCCGATATGTGCGCCGAGGCGCATGGCGCAGCGCGTCACGGTCATCTCACCCAGATTGAAGGCATCACCATCGCCGCCGGCGCGGCCACGCACCATCACCAGGCCGGTTTCCGGTGCGCGCAGCACCTCTGCTTCCGGTAAGGCAGGCAGCGCGGCAAGCCCATCGGCCAATTCCTGCGCCGAGGCGCGTGCCAGCACGGCCATCCATTTCTGCCGCGCAGCCTGGGGAGAGGGTGTGTCTGTCTGGGTCATATCACTTGTCTAGACCTATAGACAGGAAACGCGCCGCGTGCAATACGGATATGTCATGGATTTGCGCAGTCATGGTTGAAACTTTGATGACAAACGCTGGACTGGCGCGTGGGGCGGGTGTTGCGCTCTGGCGCCAGATTGCGTCGGCGCTTGAAGCCGATATCGCGGACGGGAAGCGCCAGCCGGGCGAAAGACTGCCGACCGAAGCCGTGCTGACCGAACGCTTTGCCGTCAATCGCCACACGGTCCGTCGCGCTTTGGAAGAATTGGAAGCGCGCGGCATTATTCGCGTGGAACAGGGCCGCGGGGCCTTTGTGGCGGAAGATGTGCTGGATTATCCGCTTGGGCCGCGTACGCGGTTTTCTGAGACGATCCTTCGGCAGAATCGTGAAGCAGCAGGGCGCGTTTTGCATATTGCGGAAATACCCGCGGATGCACAGGTGGCAGCCGGGTTGCGCATCCGGCGCGGCAGGCCTGTTTTGCGTGTCGCGCGGCTTGGCCTCGCCAATGGCAGGCCGCTGGTGCTTGGGCTGCATCACTTTCCGCTGCCCCGCTTTGCAGCGGCGGCGCAATCCCTCACGCAGCAGGCTTCCATCACTGTGGCCCTCGCGGCTTGTGGCGTGCCCGATTATCGGCGCCAATCCACGCGCATCACTGCGCGCCTGCCCACACCCGAAGAAGCCAAGCATCTGCTGCAATCGCGTTCCCGCCCGGTGATGGTGGCGGAAGCCTTGAATACCGATCCGGAAGGCATGCCGGTGGATTGGACCCTTTCCTGTTATGCCGCGGCGCGTGTGCAATTGGTGATGGAGAGTTGACCATGGCTTGGATCATTCAAGGCGGGCAGGTACTGCGTGATAAGGCATTAGCGCAGGATGATTTGTTCATGGCGGATGGGATCATTACCGAAAATCCCGCGCGCGATGCACGGCGCTTTGATGCCTCTGGCCTTTTGGTGATGCCGGGCCTTGTTGATATCCACGGCGATGCACATGAGCGGCAATTCCAACCGCGCCCTGGCATTGGCTTTCCGGCAGCGCTCGCCTTGCGCGATTCGGCGGCGCAATTGATTTCCTGCGGCATTACCACGGCCTATCTTGGCGTGACGCTTTCCTGGGAACCTGGCCTGCGTTCGCTAGAAGCCTGGCGCGGCATGAAGGTGGCCTTGCGGGAGATGAAGGGCAGCACCGCCACTGATCTGCGCGTACATCTGCGGTTTGAGGCTGATAACTTCGATGCGCTGGATGATGCGCTGGCGGATATCACGGCGGGTGATGTGCATCTGCTTGGCTTCAACGACCATACGCCAAGCATTGTGAAGAAGCTCAATAATCTGGATGATGTCGCGAAATATGCTGGGCGCGCGGGCATGAAGGCGGATGCCTTTATGGCGCTGGCGCAACAGGTTTATGCGCGGCGCGATGAAGTGCCCGCCGCGCGCTCGCGCTTGGCGGAAGCGGCATCAGGCGCTGGCATTCCCATGCTGAGCCATGATGATGACAGTATCGAATGCCGCGCACTGTTTCGTGCCCATGGCGCGCGGATTTGTGAATTTCCCATCACTGAAGCCGTCGCGGCAGATGCGCGCGCGGCGGGCGAAGCCGTGGTCATGGGCGCGCCGAATGTGGTGCGCGGCGGCAGCCATTTGGGTTGGGCCTCCGCCGCGCCACTCGCGGAAAGCGGTTTGGTGAATGTGCTGGCGTCCGATTATTTCTGGCCGGCCATGCTGGAAGCGGCCTTCATCATGGCCGGGCGCGGCGTGCTGGATTTGCCGCGCGCCTGGGCGCTGGTTTCCGCCAATCCGTCGGCGGCTTGTGGCCTGCATGATCGTGGCCGGCTCGCCGCCGGTTTGCGCGGCGATGTGGTGGTGGTGGATGAAGCGCGCCGTGCGCCGGTTGCGGTATTCGCGGAAGGCAGGCTCGCCTGGTTGGCAGCGGAAGCAGCGGGGCGGATGGGGTAGGTGGCACTCACGGCAGTTGTTTAATAAACATAGATACGGATATTCTTGCTCACAAAATACCCCCATTTTTGTAATCAAGGTTCATCGCCGATGCAGACACCGCCCTATCAGGAAACCTGGAATAGGATTGAGGTGGTGTCACCAATCATGATTGTGGCTGCCTGGTTTGCTGCTTCTTGGCATTGGATCGCTGGCCGCGCCTTCATTCCATGGGACAGTATCGATGCATTTTTTCCGCAGGTCGCATTTATTGTTACCAGATTACGCCAAGGAGAACTTCCCTTTTGGAATCCGCTTGTTTTTGGTGGGCAGCCGGTTCTTGGTGATCCGCAGAGCATGCTGTTCACGCCGCATGTCGTCACGGGATTACTTAGCCGTGGCCTGTTTGGGCTGCATATCTTCGATGTCACCACTCTGGCCTGTGTGCTGGTAGGCGGATTATGCCTCTTTGCATATCTGCGGTGCCATGATGCTGGTCCGAGGCTGGCTGTGCTCGGCGCCGTGGTCTTCATGCTTGGTGGGGTCGCAACCAGCCGACTTCAGCATGTGCCACAGATCATTTCCTACGGACTGCTTCCGGCCTTCCTGCTGAGCTTTCACTTTGTGATGCGCCGGCCCGGGCCATGGAATGCGATAGCGCTTGGCCTTGTGGCATGGCTACTCGTCGTGAATCCAAACCAGGTCGTTTTCCTTGCGCCTGTACTCTTGGCGCCGCTGCTTGCCATCGAATTGGCGCAGGCGCGGGCACGGGGCTGGAGTTTGCTGGCGCTGGCGGGCAGCGCCACTATCCTGGCCCTTGGCGCGGCGCCGTCCTTGTCTGCTATTCTTGATACTGTCGGCGAGTCCAATCGGCGCGTGCTTAGCCTCGGCGATAGTGCTCCCGCATCGCTTCCCGGCTTTACAGCCTTCTCCATGATCTTGCCTGGCCTCTTTGGGATTTATCCTGGTGGTCGGGCACGTTGGACGCCGGCAGATGCAACCGAGAGCTACCTTTATCTTGGTATTATACCGATTGCGATCATCCTTTGGGGAATGTGCCGCAAACAATCGCCAGCACTGACCTTGGTTGCAACTTGGGTCGGCGCCTTGTTCGCCTTTGGCTTTGCCATGGGCGTGCATGGGCCAGTTTATCTGTTCCTGTTCGATCAGGTGCCTGGCTTCAATCTATTTCGTCGCCCTTCAGACGCTGCCTATTTTCTCAATCTCTATGCTGGTTTGGCGGTTGGACTGGCCGCCGCGCCGGGCAGCGGAAGAGTGCGAGGATGGGCCGAGCGCCTTTTGATACCGATCATCACCATTGGATTGCTTGCAGGCACCTTACCCGGCCTCCTTGCCCATGCAGAGCGTTTGCACCAGAAGGCTTCGCTTCTTGTTGACCTCCGGCAGTTTGGTTTGCGCATTACGATCGCGCTTGGTGCTGGGTTCGTTATTTGGCGCCTGCTGCGCGCCGATGCGCCCCGATGGGGGAAGTCTGCAGCCTTCACGATCGCCCTTGGCTTGACAGTCACAGACCTTACAATGGCGGGCCGAAACGGCGCCTTTACCGCTCTCTACAGCAGGTCGGAAAATGCAAAATTGTTTCATCGGCTCGATCGCGGGAGTCAACTTGACCTCCCACTTGCAGCAAGCATTCGCGCGCTACAAGCAGCCGATGCACGCGGTTGGCGGACGGAAGTGATTGGTGGGGACCTGGCTCGGCTTGGTCCCATCGCCTTCGGCATACCGCTCGCGCAGGGCTATAATCCGCTTCGCCTGCGCCGTTATGTCGACGTATTCGCCGGCCAGAATCTTGGAGAGGAAATCAAGCAATTCACAACAAGCGCACCAGGTTATGACGCCGCTGCCTATCGTTGGCTCGGGCTGCGCTTCGTGCTTTTGCATGGATATATTGTTGAGAATGCAGGGCATTTTGGCGCTTTTGGAACCAGAGTGTTCGAAATCAGACGGAGCTTACTTGAAAGCGGCGCAAGACGCCTTCCCAGTGATGGCACCTACCAGATTTTTGAACTGCCCTCCGCCTATCAGCGTGGGGGATTGATACCGATGCAAGGGGGGGAAGCTGGACCGCCCGTGGCGTACTGCCAAGTCGTTTCGGCATCTGCCACGCGTCTTTCCTATACGTGCGATCCAGGCTTTCAGGCGCGGCTGGTCATTGGCGATAGCTTCGCATCCGGCTGGATGGCCTGCGTGAATGGCGCTTCTGTAGCGGTCATGCCCTTCCTGGACGCACTACGCTACGTGGAAGTGCCTGCCGGCAGGAGCCAAGTCGAATTACGCTAGGTGGCGGTGCCATGGATGCGACGCTTTGCCGGCTGCACATGAATTGCATAGCGATGCCATATCGCAGTTTGATAGCTTGGCCTCTCGTGTCTGGTCTGGGGTAATGCCCGGAGCGGCAGAACGCATCGGCGCAGTCCGGCGTCCTGTTAGGCAGTGATCAACAATCAAAGAACAAGATTATTCCCACTCAATCGTCCCCGGCGGCTTGCTCGTGATGTCATAAGTCACGCGATTGATCCCGCGCACCTCATTCACAATCCGCGCTGCGACGCGGTTCAGAAAACCCATATCGAACGGGTAGACATCCGCCGTCATGCCATCCGTGCTGGTCACGGCACGTAGCGCGCAGGCCTGATCATAACTCCGCCCATCGCCCATCACGCCCACGGTGCGCACGGGCAGCAATACCGCGAAGGCCTGCCAGATCGCGTCATACAAACCGGCATTGCGGATTTCTTCCAGAAAAACGCTATCCACACGCCGCAGCAGATCGGCCTTTTCGCGCGTCACCTCGCCTGGAATGCGAATGGCAAGGCCCGGCCCCGGGAAGGGATGACGACCCACAATCTCTTCCGGAATGCCAAGCTCCCGCCCCAGCGCGCGCACCTCATCCTTGAACAGATCACGCAGCGGTTCCACCAACTTCATGCGCATATGCGCGGGCAGGCCGCCGACATTATGGTGAGATTTGATGGTGACGGATGGCCCGCCGGTCGCCGAGACACTCTCGATCACATCCGGATAAAGCGTGCCTTGGGCCAAGAAATCCGCGCCACCCAGCCTATTCTGTTCATCTTCAAACACTTCAATGAACAGGCGCCCGATGGTCTTGCGCTTCACCTCTGGGTCCGTCACGCCGGAAAGCTGGCCCAGAAACAAATCCGAAGCATCGCGATGGATCAGCTTGATGTTGAAGCGGTCGCGAAAGGTGCTGACCACCTGTTCGCTCTCATTCGCGCGCATCAGCCCGTGATCCACGTAAATGCAGGTCAATTGATCACCAATCGCCTCATGAATCAGGACAGCCGCGACCGAGCTATCAACACCGCCGGAAAGCCCGCACACCACGCGCCCTTTGCCCACCTGGGCACGAATGCGCGCGACCGCTTCCTGGCGGAAGCCGGCCATGGTCCAATCGCCGGCGCAGCCGCAAACACCATGGGTAAAATTCTTCAGCAAAGCTGCGCCATGCGGCGTATGCACCACTTCGGGGTGGAACTGCACGCCGTAGAAATGCCGCGCATCATCGGCAATGGCAGCGAAGGGTGCGCCTTCACTCACCGCCACAGGGCGAAAGCCGGGCGGCAGCCTGGTCACACGGTCCCCATGGCTCATCCACACCTGCTCACGCGCGCCCTTGGCCCAGATGCCGCGCGTGATGGCGCATTCATCCGTCACATCCACAAAGGCACGGCCGAATTCGCGGTGATCGGAAGGCTCAACCAGGCCGCCAAGCTGCGCCGCCATGGTTTGCTGTCCGTAACAAATCCCCAAAACCGGCACGCCAAGCGCGAAGACCGCTTCCGGGGCGCGCGGGCTTTCGCCCTCTGTCACACTGGCTGGCCCACCAGATAGAATAATGCCGCGCGGTGCAAAGGCGCGGATGCGTTCCTCGGGTGCGTGGTGAAAGGGCCAAACCTCGCAATAAACGCCGGATTCCCGGACGCGGCGGGCGATCAGCTGCGTCACCTGACTTCCGAAATCGAGGATCAGCACATGATCGTGCCGGGGGGCGGAGTCTTGCGGTTGAGCGGCCATGCGGGTTTGCACCACAAGCCGCGCCTTCGGGCAAGTTAGGGTTTGTTTGGTCGCATTTTCCGAGCCGCCAAGTGTGTCCACTTGGCTTGAAAATGCTCCCTTGTTTGATCGCATTTTCCGAGTCGCCAAGTGGGTCCACTTGGTTTGAAAATACTTCAGGCCTCCGGCGCCGCCGCAGTTGCGGCCAGCAGCGTGTCAATCGGCTCCCACAACATCGCCACCTGCTCGACCGGCTGGCCGCCCACGCGGGTCTGGCCGCGCGCCACCACCCGCCCGCCCAGATGGCGGTAGAACCATTGGGTTGGGTTGTCGCGCAGCACCCAAACCATGGCCGAACGGCAGCCCACCACCCGCAAATGCGCCGCCGCCGCGCGCATCAGCCGCCTGCCGGTACCGCGGTCCCGGTAATCCTCATTCAAATAGAGCGTATTGATCTCCCCATCCGCCAGCCCCCCACGGCGGGACCGCCCGCCAGAGGCGAAGCCGATGATCGTCGCCTCATCCGGGGCGCTACCTTCCGGCGCGTCATCACCCGATGCCACCGCGACAAACACGGCATAGCCGCCGCGCCTATCGAACATGTCACGCTGATAGCCAGCGGCCAGGCGGGTCGCGGAAAGCCCGGCCAGATAGGCATCGGGCAGAATGCCGGCATAGGCGCTGCGCCATACCGCGACATGCAGCGCGCCAATCGCGGCGGCATCGCTGGCACGGGCGCGGCGGATCGCGATCATGACTTTCTTTCCAGTACCGCACAGAAGAATCCATCCGTACCTTGCGCGCCCGGGGAAAGGCGCAACCATGGCCCGGCGCAGGGCTGCGCGACATCAGGGCAGAGCGCAGGCCATAGCGCATCCAGCGCTGCTGGCGCGAAATCCGGGTTGTTTGCCAGGAAGCTTTCCATCTGCTCCTCATTCTCTGCCGGCAATACGGAACAGGTAGCGTAGACCAATCTGCCGCCCGGACGCACCAATTCTCTTGCCCTTTCGAGAATGTTATTTTGCACTGCAATAAG
>JADCFP010000096.1 GCA_020249465.1 Roseomonas sp.
GAAGGAAGCAGCCTGGATCATCCTGGCCGATGCGTTGATCCGCCAGGAACGCGCCGCCGATGCACGAGAGGCGCTGCGAGAGGCTTGCTTCGCCCTGCCGGGAAGTGTGGCCCTGCAGGCAAGGCGGGGGCATCAGGCAGTACAGGCGGGCGATTTTCCCGAAGTTATTGACGCCTATCAGGCAGCCCGCGACCTGGCGCCGGAACGTGAGGTGCTGCATCTTGGCTTGCTGAATGGGCTTTGGATGGCCAAGCGCTATGCGCTCGGCAGTGCGGCAGCGGCGCGCGCGGTGGAGCAGTTTCCGGAATCGGCGTCACTTCGCCAGCAACAGGCGAGTTTTCTGCTGGCGGAGGGGCGCGCAGCGGAAGCGATAGCAGTGGCACGCGTGGCGGTTGATCTGGCCCCCAATAACCCCCTGGCGCATTGGGCTTTGGTGGATGCATTATGGCGACGGGACCGGGTCAATGAGGCCTTTCGCACGCTTGAAGCCGCGTGTGAGGCCATGCCAGGGAATGCATTTCTGTTGGCTGAATTAACGCGGCTTTCCATTCCGCTGGAAAGGCGTGACTCGGTCATCAAATTTCACCACAAAGCAATTGAACTGACGGACGCATCACCAGATATCTGGCATGTATTGATCCGCGCGCTGATTGATGATCAAAACTTTGCTGCTGCTGCGGGAATAGCGCGACGGGCGCTGATGGTGCATGCCCAGTCGGCGGATTTCGGTTCATTGCTGGTTGAAGCATTGCTTTTGGAAGGCAAGACTATTTCCGAGGTCTCATCAGATATTGCTTCGACCTTGGGCGTATTACCCGAAAGCCTTGATATACGCCATTGCGTGACGAGTGGCTTGCTCGCCCTTGGGCGCTGGGACGACGCGGTTTCTCAGCTTGAGGAAATGCGGTCCTTGCAACCTGATCAGCCTGAGCTGCTCCTCAAATTCGGCATCGCCTTGACTGGGAGAGGCGCGTTTCGCGAAGCCATCAGCCTGCTGCTGGAGGTAACGGAAAAGCATCCGGGACATATTGACGCTTGGGAGGCCCTTTGCGACGCCTATCGTCAAGCCAAGGAGATCAAGAGCGCGATTGCAGCCTACCGACGCCTGGAAACGCTTAAGCCACCGCGGCCCAAGATTAATCGCTTGAGAGTACGCTTGTTTGGAGAAGAGGGTATTTGAGCATCCGAAACTATCGTTTGGCCGGCTATGCGACCAAACGAGGTCTCTTCGCCAAAAGAATACCGGCGGAATAGGGAATGTTCAAAAGATCCTGAGAGGTCAGCTCAGTGACCGAGGCGTCAAGGCGGTGAAAACGAAGACCCATGTGCGAAAGATTATTAAGGAACTCCCCGACATCAAAGCCTGCGGCTTGTATCTGACCGGGTGACCATTCCATTACAATTTGCAAATCTGGATTGGCGGCAATCACAGACTGCGCGCCGGCGAATGCCAGTGGCTCAGAGCCTTCGATGTCAATTTTGATGATGTCGAGCTTGCCGGCAAAATGTTGATAAAAATGATCAATACTGACACCTGGGACGGAAAACTCGACACTAGGCGCTTCCCCAAGATAATCCAGAAAGCCTTCATGAACCTTGAAGATGCTTGTATTACCTGAGCGCCCAACCCGGCGAAACAGGGTCAACGTGCGTTCAGTCTCACAAATCGCGGAATGATAAATAGAAGTGTTTCGCCCCAGGTCATTAATGTGGATATTGTCGCGCGCAATCTTGAATAGGGTTTCATCTGCCTCAACACCAATTGACTTGCCCTGTGGGCAAAAACGTCCAAAGAGAAGGGTGAAGTAACCAAAATTAGCACCGATATCCAGGCAATGATCATCCTTGCTCAGAATGCGCCCGAAATGGTCGGTCAGTTCAGTTTCATAGAGACCGGTCGCAACAAACCAGGGCGCGATAAGGCGGTCCCCCGCTTCAACAAGGAAAATGATTTGAATGCCGTTTACGATGGCTTTGATCAGGACTAAGCCGTCCCCCATATAGGTAGTGCGCCCGCCATGGCTGAATGCTTCCATAAGGGACAATCTGCCCTGCAATTGTGCCAGCGTTTGCTCCATACGATCCAACTGCTTTTTTATCGTGCCCATTTCGTGATAGGGTTCGCCAAAATTCTGCGAAAATCCAAGAAATCTCTGAAGGAATCCCCTCATCCCGGAAAGCCGATTTGTCTGAGAGGAATGTCTGGTCAAGGAGGCGTCAGTCATTGATTAAGTCCTATGGTCGAGTACCCAAGTCCAATCTTGGCAACATAGACTTTCTTTCGTTACTACGATCTGACGTTAGGCTGCAACGCCTGAACAACCAATACTCAATACACGTACTTTTGGGATACGTTGGCCTGAAGAGGGTATTTGAGTGCGTCATGACCGTCGGTTTTTCCTTATGCGATGTAGCGAGGCGTCTTGGCCAGAACGATACCGGCGCTATAGGGCATACCCAAAAGCTCATCCGAAGACATTTCGGTGAGAAAAGGGCCTAGGCGAAAAAACCGAAGCCCCATGCGCGAGACAGTGGCCAGGAAATCCCCGACATCGAAGCCTGCGGCTTGTATCTGTCCGGGCGACCATTCCATCACAATCTGCAAATCAGGCTTGGCCGCAATCACGGATTGCGCGCCGGCGAATGCCAGCGGCTCACCCCCCTCGATGTCCATCTTGATGATGTCGAGCTTTCCCCCAAAATGTTGAGAAAACTGATCAATGCTGACGCCAGGGACAGAAAATTCGACACTGGGTGCCTCCCCAAGATAATCAAGAAAATCCTCGGCAGGTCGCGTAATGCTTGTATTGCCAGATCTTCCAACCCGGCGAAACATGGTCAATGCGCGTTCAGTTTCACAAATCGCGGCATGATAAATTGAAGTGTTTCCGCCCAGATGGTTGATGTGGATATTGTCGCGCGCAATCTTGAATAAGGCTTCATCAGCCTCAACACCTATGGACTTGCCTTGCGGGCAAAAACGCCCGAATAAAAGGGTGAAGTAACCAAAATTTGCGCCGATATCCAGGCAATGATCATCCTTGCGCAGAATGCGCCCGAAATGTTGGGTCAAGCCCTTTTCATAGCGACGCGTAGCAATGAACCAAGGCGCAATCAGGCGGTCTGAAGCTTCAACCAGATAGATGATCAATTTGCCATTCACGTCGGCGTTGACCAATATCAGCCCATCACCCATGTAAACGCTGCTGCGGAAGCGCCCAGGAAAAAGCATATTCCAGAACTCACGCAGATATCTTAGCGTTTCACTGACGCCAATGCCCAAGTTTACGGATGCGGGCCTCGCTGGGAAGATCCTTTTACTCATGAGGCTGGATCAATTTCTTGGGCGCGCAGGGGGGACGCTCAGGCTAGCACGTCCACAAGCGGAGATATTTGTTCCGGACCCTCTCACAACCCGCACGCCGCATCCAAAAACGCCCCGTCCAGCGTCCCCGGCGCAGCCTCTTGGAAGCCGCTGCGGCGCGGTCGTACCGCATGCACCGGCTGTTGCGCATTGCGCCGCGCAAACCAGGCACCTTCCAACGGGCGCCATTGCCGTTCCGCGCAGCGGTATTCGCCAATGAAGCGCACCGAAAGCGCCCGGCCGCCGGTTTCCGGAATGGGGATGGATTCACGCAAATTCAGCATGATCCAGGCCCGCCGCACCGGGCCTGAGATGTTCAATTCGCGTTCCTGAACATAGCCGCTTTCGAAGATTTCATTGCTGAAGCCAATGGAACGCCAGCCCACCAGGCCGGGGCCGGGCGGCTCGGGGATCGGCTGCGGCGCGGGTTCCGGCGCCTGTTGAGCGCATGCCGCCAAACCCACCAAAAACACCGCCGCTGCCAACCAACGCCCCATGGAAAAGCCCCCCTTACCCCATATTCACCATAATCGTCTTTTTATGCGTGAAATGTTCCAGCATAGCTTCCAAGGACGCTTCCTTGCCCAGGCCGGATTGCTTCACGCCACCATAGGAAAGATTCGCCTGCACCACCAGATTTTGGTTGATCTGCACCAGGCCCGCTTCCAGCCGATGTGCCAGATCAAGCCCGACCTTCAGATTATTGGTCCAAAGGCTGGCGGCCAGGCCGTAATCAGAGTCATTCGCCTCCGCCAGCACCGCTTCCGGGTCATCAAAGGGCTGAATCACCGTCACGGGGCCAAAGATTTCTTCCCGCACCAGCCGGCTTTCGCGCGTCAGGCCGGTGAAGATCACCGGCTGCAGGAACAGGCCCTTCTTCAGCGCAGGGTCTTCCGGCATGCGGCTGCAGACATGTGCGGTGGCGCCGGCGGTGGCCGTGCCCTCCGCGATGAAGCCCTTCACCTTGTCGAATTGGCCCTGGCTGATGATGGTGCCGATATCGGTCTTCTCATCCAAGGGATCGCCCATCACCATATTATTCACCGCATCCTTCATGGCGGTGACGAAGCGATCGAAGATCGGACGTTCGACATAAATGCGCGATGCCGCGGTGCAGCTTTGCCCCTGGCGCGTGAAGCGCATGGACGTCAGCGCGCCCGAGACCGTCTTGTCAAAATCGCAATCGGCAAAGACGATCATCGGGCTTTTGCCGCCCAGTTCCAGCGTGACGGGGATCAGTTTTTCAGCGGCAGCACGATAGACAATCTTGCCGGTCTCGACCGACCCGGTGAAGGTCACCTTCTTCACCAGCGGGTGTGTCACGAGCGGCGCGCCGCATTCCGGGCCGAAGCCGCTCACCATATTGAACACGCCCGGCGGCAGCACGCGGTTCATGATTTCGCAAATGCGCAGCACCGCAAGCGGCGCTTCTTCCGCGCTTTTCACCACAACGGCATTGCCCGCCACCAACGCCGGCGCAACCTTCAGCGCCATCAGCAGCATGGGCACATTCCAGGGAATGATGGCGCCGACAACGCCCAACGGTTCGCGCACCGTGACCGACAGCACATTGGGCGCGAAGGGTACGCTTTCGCCCTTCAATTCACTGCCAAGCCCGCCGAAGAATTCGAAAACATCGGCAACCACATTCGCTTCCACGCGGCTTTCCGTACGAAGCGCCTTGCCGGTTTCAAGCGCGATCAGCCGGCCCAGCTCATCCACATGTTCCTTCAGCAGGGCGGCACATTGATGCACCAGCGCGCCGCGCTTCCTTGCCGGCAGCTTGGCCCATTCCTTTTGCGCCTTGGCGGCATTGGTCACCGCCGCATCCACGTCCGCCGCATCGCCTTCCGCCGCGCGCGCCACTTCAATCCCCGTCGCTGGGTTCACCACGGCAAAACTCTTGCCGCTGCGTGCCGGGACATAGGCGCCACCGATGAAATGCAGGCCGGACAGCGCCTTGGCCAGCGCGAAGGGGTCTGCCGAAGGGGCGGCCGGGGTTGGGTGCGGGCGATCCAGCATGGGGGGGTCCTTTCTCAATTGGGGGAAGGCATAGCGCCTGGGCGCCCCTTAGGGAACGGGGTCTTGGCGCCCCGGGCGGACCGGTGTAGCCACCCGCCCGAAACCCCTGCAACCGGAATCATACGCCATGGCCGCCATTGCCGATATCATCGCCCGCGAAGTGCTCGATTCCCGCGGCAACCCAACCGTAGAGGCCGAGGTGGTGCTGGATACCGGCGCCCGCGGCCATGCCATTGTGCCATCCGGCGCTTCCACCGGCGCGCATGAAGCGGTGGAACTGCGCGATGGCGACAAGGCCCGCTATGGCGGCAAGGGCGTGTTGAAGGCCGTAGCTAGCGTCGAGGGTGAGATTTTTGACGCGATTTCGGGCCTGGATCCGCTTGATCAGATCAAGATTGACGAGACGATGATCGAATTGGATGGCACGCCGAACAAGGCGCGGCTTGGCGCCAATGCGATGCTTGCGGTCTCACTCGCGGTGGCCAAGGCGGCGGCGGCGGATTTGAACATTCCGCTCTATCGCCATGTTGGCGGCGTTTTCGCGCGTACCCTGCCGGTGCCGATGATGAATATCGTCAATGGCGGCAAGCATGCCGATAACCCGATTGATATTCAAGAATTCATGATCATGCCGGTTGCCGCCGGCACGATTGCGGATGCGGTGCGCATTGGCTCCGAAGTCTTCATGGCGCTGAAGAAGGCGCTGCATGATGCCGGGCATTCGACCAATGTGGGCGATGAGGGCGGCTTCGCCCCCAATCTGAAAAGCGCGGATGAGGCTTTGGCCTTCATTACCAAAGCCTGCGAAGCGGCCGGCCATCGCCCTGGTGACGATGTGGTCTTCGCGCTTGATTGCGCCGCCACTGAATTCTTCCATGACGGCGTCTATGCCCTGGAAGGTGAGGGCAAGAAGCTCGACCCCGCCGGCATGGTGGAATACCTGGCCGCGCTGACAGCGAAATGGCCGATTGTCTCCATCGAAGATGGCTGTTCGGAAGATGATTGGGCGGGCTGGAAACTGCTGACGGACAGGATCGGCGCCAAGGTGCAGCTGGTGGGCGATGATCTTTTCGTGACCAACCCGGAACGCCTGCGCCAGGGGATCGAGAAAGCCACCGCCAATGCCATTCTGGTGAAGGTGAACCAGATCGGTACGCTCACTGAAACGCTGGAAGCGGTTGAGATGGCTCATCGCGTCGGCTATCGCGCCGTCATGAGCCATCGTTCGGGTGAGAGCGAGGATGCGACCATCGCTGATTTGGCCGTTGCCACCAATTGCGGGCAAATCAAGACCGGGTCGCTGTCACGGTCTGATCGGCTTGCGAAATACAATCAGCTGATCCGTATTGAACAAGGGCTTGGCCCGGCGGCGCGTTATGCCGGGCGGGGTGTGCTGAAGCGGTAACCTGCGGGGTCAGCCCGCTGGCGGGGAAAGCTCAGCCAGCGGCCAGCGCGGGCGCGGGTTGAAGGCGAGAGAATCGGTCGCGCCATGGCGCAACCGTTCAAGCCCTGCCCAGGCCACCATCACGGCATTATCGGTACAAAACCGAAGCGGTGGCGCCAGCATGGGCAGGCCGCGGGCTGTCGCAACCGAATCGAGCGCGCGCCGTACCGAGCCATTGGCCGCGACGCCCCCGGCCACCACCAGTGCCGTCACACCCGGCGCCATCTCCAGCGCATGGTTGGCGCGATCCGCCAGCACCGCCGCCACCGCAGCCTGAAAGCTGGCGGCGATATCAGCGGGCCGCGATTGCCCCTGGGCGAGAGCCCTCGCCACAGCGGTTTTGAGACCCGAGAAGGAAAAATCGCAGCCCGCGCGCCCCAGAAGCGGGCGCGGCAGGGCCACCGCGCCGGGATCGCCCGCGCCGGCAAGGCGCTCCAGATGTGGCCCGCCCGGCCAGGGCAGGCCGAGTAGCTTGGCTGCCTTGTCAAAAGCCTCCCCCACCGCGTCATCAAGCGTGGTGCCAAGGCGGCGATAGCGGCCAAGCCCTTCCACCAGAACGCATTGGCAATGCCCGCCAGAAAGCAGCAGCAGCAAATAGGGGAAAGCCGGCACACCCTCTGGCATCAGGCCAGGCAGCCGCACTGTCAGCGCATGGGCTTCCAAATGGTTGATGGCCAAAAAGGGCAGATCATGCGCCAGCGCCACACCCTTGGCGAAGGAAGCGCCCACGATCAGACCGCCGATCAGGCCAGGGCCTGAGGTTGCCGCCACCGCGTCCAGCGCAGCGTAGTTAATCCCGGCCTTGCCCAGCACATCGGCCACAAGCCGCGGCAAATGCTGCAAATGCGCCCGCGCCGCGATTTCCGGCACCACACCGCCAAAGGCCGCATGCTCCTTCAATTGGCTGAAGACAGAATCGGCCAAGATAGTGCCATCCGCGCGCAGCACCGCAGCCGCAGTTTCGTCACAACTGCTTTCAATGCCAAGGATGATGGTATCGGGCCTCATGATCAGCCCGATACCACGCCCGGGTTGCGGCGTGAAACCGCCCCGTCAGTTCTTACCGCAGGCCGGAGGCCAATTGCTCATTGATCTCGATCAGGAAGCCAAGATCGGGTGAGGGGTTCTCCATCTCCCGCATCACGGCACGCCCCACCTGCAACATGGACAGCTTGGTTTCCTTCGGCAACTGATTGGCCGGATGCCTGAGGGACGCATCAAGCGCGATCCATAGGCGCCGATTATCGGCAATGGCGCGCGCGCGTGCGATGCCTTCCTGTTCCAGCGCCGAGCGCAGACCACCGGTCACGCGGCGGATTACATCGGCTTCCTGTTCACGCGGGTCCATCGCCTGGCGCGTCATTTGATACGCGCGGCGGGCATGCATCATGTTCATGCCACATCCTCCGGCACGGAAACGGAGGCAACCGGGCTCAGGCCCAGCACCACTTCCTCATGACGCATCACGCGGCGTGCGAGCTTCAAGGCCTGATAGCATTGATCACCTTCGGCCGCCTTCAGCGCGCGGTCGAGCAATTCGCGCACCATGCCGGATGTGGTGGCCTCACCAAAATCCCTGATGAGGTCGCGCGCAAGATCAAGACCGATCTTGCGTTCATCATGATCACCGATATAGGCTGTTTGCAGGGCGAAGTAGATGCGCCGGGCCGGGGAATTGGCCATCTCGGGCGTCATCAACTGCTTGCCGAACAGAAACCTTGCGCGCGCGGTCAGTTCTATGCGGGCGCGGTTGCGAAAGCGTATGGGTGCCCCATTGACGATCATCATGTCGCCTTGGCGCAATTCAAGAACAAGGGTGGACATTTTTGTCTCCCGCAGAAAAAGGCGGCCCCGTCATGGACGGGACCGCCAAAGTAATTACCGGAACAGGCTGAGCAGGGTCTGCGGCGCCTGGTTGGAGATCGAAAGCGCCTGGGTGCCGAGCTGCTGACGGATCTGCAGCGACTGCAATTTGGCACTTTCCTTGGCAAGATCAGCATCAACAAGGGCACCAAGACCGCCTTCCATGGCGTCAATCTTATCCTTGTTGTAGCTGATCTGACGATCAACATAGTTACTGTCAGACCCGAACTTGTTCAGCGCATCGGCGATCTTACCTTCAACGGTCTTGAAATCACCGGTGGCTTCAAGGGCTGCCTGCGCGGTGGCCGCATCGGTCGGTGCGGCAGCCACCACCAAATCCGTCGCGCCATCTACTGCCGTAACGGTGAAGGTCCCGCCGGCCTCATTGCTGATCCCGGTAATGTCACCACCACCCGCAGCCGTATCCGTGCTGAGCAGCGTGCGGCCGTTATAGGTGGCATCGGAAACGAAATTCTCGATCTGGGTCTTCAGGGCCGTATACTGGGCTTCATATTGCGTACGCTGATTGTCGTTGATCGTACCGTCGGCAAGGCGCGTCAGGGTTTCGCGCACTTTCAGCATGCTTTCGGAAACCTTGTTGAGGGCCGCGAAAGTGGTTTCCAAAGTGCCCTTTACGCCACCCAGCTGCTCATTCACCGCCGTAAGGCCGGCCACATCGGCCCGAACGGTTTGCGCCACAGCATAGGCGCCACCATCATCCTTCGCGTCAGCAACGCGAAAGCCGGTGGAAATGCGCTTTTGCACAACAGCGAGCTGGTCATTGGTGCGGTTCAGCGACTGAAGCGCCACCTGGGAACCGATATTGGTGTTGACTGAATTCATAGACATTGGGGTATTCCCCTTCCAAATCATGACCTTCGCCCCAATCAAGGCGGCGGGGAGGTCCGGTTGCATCCGCTTCTTGCGAATGACGCCATGATGTCGGAAAGGCCTGAATCATCGCTAAAAAAACCGGTAAATGCCGGGATTTTTTCTGCATTAACCGTTTAACATCTTACTGAATGCGGAGTTTGATGAAATTTTCTGGAAAGTTCTATAGTTGCGCAAATCCTGTAAAGGAAATACTAGCGAAATACTCAGCTTCCTCATCCCTGGGTTGCTTTGGGCAGCTCTCCGTCTCGCCTGTAAGAAAAAAAAAGATGAAGCGCTCGGCGAGTAACGCTTATCCTCTTTCTTTTTGGAGATCGCCTACCGCTCGATGACCAGAAGGGCTTGGTACTGCGCTGGCGTGGCGGGTCCGCCGCATGATGGCTCACCTATTCTGAAATGGGCCATCAGCTTGGCTGGCCAAGACTACGCAGGCACCGAAGCCAGTGCCATCAGGTGCCTATAGGATCAGAGAAAGCGCGTAAGGCTCAACTGTTGGGCGATCGCAAGCGCGCGATAAGAAGCTTCAAGTTGCATTTGTTTCGCCTGGAAGGAGGTGATGGTCTTGGCCATGTCAACCTCTTCAATCTCGCTTACCTGCAGGGTCAGGGTTGTCGTGACAGTCTCATGCAGGTCCTTCACGCTTTGCATGCGGGCTTCTGTCACCCCAAGCGCGCCGCGCTCCAGCGCCAAGGCATTCACGCTTGCCTTCAAGCCCTGCTGCACCGTAGTGATGAAGGTGGTGTAACTATCGCCAAGTTGACTTTTCTCGGGCGTCAATTCGGCAATACTGGCAAGCCCGCGGAGCAAATCCCGGGCCCAGGAATCGGTTGTTTCGCCGCTACTTTTGACCGCACCGTTCTTATTTGCCGCAATGCCATATTCAATACGTTCATTATCGGCGCCGAGCAGATTCCGGCGCCCTTCAGATTTGCCTGGCTCAGTCGAAAGAAAGGTGGAAAACGGCGTGACACCGCCCGCATCGCTCATTGCCAATGCCTTCGTCTGAGCGAGAACGCTGGCCGCATTGCTTCCATTAAGTGACGCGACAGCGGTCTTGATCCCGGTCACCAGGCCGCTTTGCAGGATGTTCTGCGGGTCCGGGATTGGTGGCTCCTTGGTGTTCGATCCGCCAAACAGATATTCACCATTATACTGTTCATTGAGCAGGTTGGCCACTTCAACAAGCGCCGCCTTGGCCTGGCCGGCCTGGACCTGAATCTCCTCGGGCTTCGTCGCCCCCATGAGTTTTGCAGCGTTCGCAGTGAATTTTTCTGCAACGGCCCCTATGCGATCCAGAATATCCTGCGTGACCTGAATCTTCGAAAGGGCCTGACCAATAGTGCTCTGATAGGCTTCGCGTCGCACAATATCCGCGCGCAGATCCATGCTTCTCGGCGCATCAGATTTCAGATCCGCATAGGAATTTCCCCTGCGGCCCGTGGAAATCTGGTCGCCAAGCTGCGTCATGCGTTCGCGCAGCATTAGAGCGTTCAAATCAATACGCCCGGTCAGGCTGATCCCGTTCATGGCTTATCGCACCGATCCAAAAAGCGCATCCCACATGGTCTGCGCCGTACTCAAGACTCGCGCATTGGCGGCATAGGTGTTTTGCAGCTGTACCAGGGACGCCATTTCGCTATCCACATCCACGCGCGATTGGCGGGTAAAGCGTGCCTCAAGCCCATCGCTCAATTCCTTGGCTGCCGTGACAGCGGCGCCAGCAGCGGCGCTATCAGAAGTCTGGGCGGAAGTGAGCAAAATGGCATATTCATCAATCGCCTTGGGTGCGCCAAAGGGACTTGAAAGCTTCCCATCAGGCCCAAGCCCAGTGGTGGCGAAGCCACCCCAACTTGGACCGCTCGATCTTGTGTCGCCGAAACTATAGTCGAGCAGCCGATCAATCAGCGTGGTGAAGCCCGCTGGCCCATTGGCCGGATTGGGCGTGAAACCAGGTGTACCACCAATTGTCTCTGTCCCATCGCGCAGCAGACGAACATCGCTACGGATGCTGGCGTTGATCCCAATCCTGCCGGCAAAGCCAATCAGCGCGCTGCCTGCATAGGCAACATCGGGATCAGGGGTCGCACCTACATTGTCACAAAAAAGCTTGAGCCCTTCCGCCCGGAAGCGGTCCGCTATTTCGGCCGAGCAGATATCCAGTTCCGCCTGGTAGCGTGGCAATGTTTGATCGCGCAGCCTGAGGCATTCACCAAGCCGCCCGCCAACCATCCCAGTCGTCACATCCGCCCCCCCCATCAGAATGGGAGGGATGGTGCCAGCGCCGCCATAATAGGATTGCGGACTTATCTGCGCCGACGCCATAGAAAAGGCATCAGCTGTTTCGCTCAAAGGGATGGTTACGCCACCAGAACCCAACAGCGTCAGGCCACCATTCGTAAGCCGTACGGTCTTGAAGCTCATGGATTCGCTCAATTGAGCAAGAGCAAGATCACGCTTGTCTTCCAGATCATCCTTGGGGATGCCCGCACCGGCGCGCTCAATCACGCTCCGCGTCAGGCTGGCAATTTCGCGCAGATTGGCGTTGATCTGCTTGATTTCGGCGACAGCGCCATCATGCGCCTTCTGCCGTTCGTCTACCACAATGCGCGACAGGTCATTCAAGCGATCTGTGAGATTTTGCGAAGCAGTCAGAACGACAGCCTGCTGTTTCACAACCTGTGAAGGATCTTGCCGAAGTTCAATGAAGCTAGTGCGCAGCTTGCCAACCAGGTCACCAAGCCCCTCACCCTTGGAAGGATCGCCATGCGCCTCATCGATCCTTGCCAGGACTGAATCGCGCAATTCCGCCGCCGCGAGATCTGACTTGCGCCGATTGATCTCATTGATGAGCGCCGTGTCAACCTCCCGCATCGGGCCAAGGCTGCGTACGCCCATCCCCTGGCCATCAACAGAAAGGGCGTCACCGACGATGCGTTTCCGCGTATAGCCTTCGCTTTGCGCATTCGCGACATTGTCAGCCGCATTCGCAAGGGCCCGCTGCGTATGCAGCAGTCCCGATCGTGCGATCAGCAGGGCGGCGTCAATGCTCATGGCGTTTTGCTGTTCTACCTCATGTCATGCAGCATTAGCGCCGCATATTCAGCGTTTCCTGCAACAGATCATCAACTGTCGTCACAATTTTCGTATTCGCCGAATAGGCGCGCTGCGCCAGGATCAGCTTGGAAAACTCGGTGGCGATATCCACGTTGGAACGCTCAACGGCGCGTGTGGAAATAAGCCCAGCACCATCTTCCCCTGCTTCAACAACGCGTGCCTCACCACTTTCGGTGGTACGCAGGAAGGCTTGGCCATCCAGATGTTCCAACCTGTCAGGGTCCTTGAAGACGGTCACAGGCACGCGCGCAACAACGCGTGACTGGCCATTGTCATAATTAATCCGCACATCGCCATTCTTTTGCGTGGTGACAGAGGAGAAGGAACCGAGCGGAATGCCATCCTGTTCAAAGCTGTTTACGCTGAGACCGCTTCCGCTGGTTGAGGCGAATTGCGTCAGGCCGCCAGAAACGCCGAAGCTACCAAGGTTCAGCACCATGGTCTGCAAGCCCTGACCGAAATCGGCTTGGAAGGTCACCGTCGCCGGACCCCCGGTCGCCGCAGCGCTGCCGATGAACGTACCTGTAGCGCCGGTAAACTGGGCAAGCGTGCCATCAGGCTGATCCACGGCACCGTCTAGTCCAAAGAGGACATTGATGCTGCCAAGCGCGGGCGTCGTTGCATCAGGCGCGTTGATGGAAAGAGCCCAGGTGTTGTCTGTGGTGGAGGCAGTGGGGGTGAAGGTCAGGTTCAGCGTCCGTGCCCGCCCAAGCGTATCAATCACCTGAATCGAGGTACTCTGCGCCGTCGTCCCGCCAGCCGCCAGATTACCAACAAAATCGAGCTCCTGTGTTGGCGTTGGTGTGAATACATCTTCCTCGACCCGAACCGGCACAAGGCGTGTCTTGTCCACCACACCATCCGTCACCGGCCAGCCCTGCAGGACATAGCCCGAGCCATTAACCATGTAGCCTTCACTGTCGCGGTTGAAATCGCCGGCGCGCGTATAGAAATTACGCGCATCAAAAGTCTTGTCGCCCGCGGAAGTCTTGCCGATTGGTAGCGCCGCCGTGAAGAAACCCTGGCCGGAAATCGCCATGGCAAGCGGGTTTTCCACCTGCTCAATCGTTCCCTGCACCTGGTTCGTGAAATCAGGCCGTGCCAAAACGGTGCCTGGGCGATGCACTTCGGAATTGCTCTCGGAGATATAGGACACGAAATTCGTATCAGTCCGCTTGAAGCCCACGGTCTGCGAATTCGCGACATTGTCCGAAATATGCCCAAGGGCGCGCGACTGCGCACTCATGCCGCTCAGCGCGGTGTTCATGGAACTGTAAAGCGACATGGCGGATTCTCCTGCCGAAAAAATCGTCCTCTGACAGTCCGATCGTAAGGCAAGCGCCATGCCAGCGGAAACTGCCGCTTGCTACAGGTCATGAATGGCTGAATCGGCCGTCACAGGGCAAGTATTGCGTAGTGTGCGGCAATTCCTGCCGCATGGCCGCAGAAAAATTCTGGCCCGTCCCTTGCTCCCATCATCGAGCTGTTCGCTTTTTCTGTCTTCTTCCGGGGCAACCGGGGAAGCCATCCAAGGCGGTTGGTTTGGACATTTGCTTGGATTTTTGCATGTTGGATTACGCTTCAGCCCCGCAGCCAAAGCCCGCCGCTAACTCGGTGCCAGCAGGCTCGGCGCGTCCGATGGCCCGTGAAGAAGCAGACTTCCAGGGCAAGCTAAGGGAAGCGCTTGAAACGCCCCGCGAGGATGAGGCGCCTCAGCGCCCAGTCAGGGACGCCAAGCCTGCCCAGCGCGACGCCAAGCACAGCAAGGTCGAACCAGGAGGGCAGGGGGTGGCAGGCCATGCGGCTCCCTCCGCTTCTGACGTTCCTGCCCAAACCCCTGCGCCGGAAGCCTCAGCCGGTGAACAAATGACGCCCGGCGTGCCATTGGTGGAAGCCAAGGCGGAACCCTCAGCAGGTACGCCTGCAGACGTGCAAGTGCCTCAATTCGCGCCGGAATTGACCGTAAGCCTTGCGGCCTTTGAGGCCGGGACGATCCCACCCCCGGTTCAGCCTGTAGCCGGCCAGCCAGTACCGCCGCCCCAACCCGTCGCCTCTGAGCCCGATATGCAGGGATCGGCCGCGACTCCTGCTGCGGCGGTCGCGCCCCAACTTCCGCCTGGCACGCCAAGCCCCAACGTCGGCATGCCCCCTTTGGCAAGCGCAGACACTCAGGCAGCCGCGCCTGCAAACTCGCTTCAAGCCGCTCTGCCATCCGAACAGCCGCAAGATCCATCTCTGCCCACAGAGTCGCCCTCAGCTTCGCAGACCATGCCGGCTCAGGTGGCAGAGAACCAATCGCAAGGCATCGTCACTGCCCTGGCCGCCGCCCCAACGCAAGCAGCCGCGACACAGGCAGCGCAGAAGACACAAATCCAGGCCGGCCCAGGCAAAGCCACGCCCGCCACCCAAGCAAGCGAGGCCATCGACGCCGGCAAACCCGCCACCCCGCTTTCAATGCTCGCCAAGGCCTTCAACAATACCGCAGCGGCCAGCGACATGAAGCTGGTCATGGCGGGTGAGGCCAAGGAAGTCCATCTGGACTTGGCCAGCGTTGAAGCCCCCAAAGCCGTCAGCGCCAAGGTTTTCGGCGAGGGCCGCCAGGAAGGGTTGACCATGCCATCTTCCGGCTTTGCGCTGCCGGATGGCCAGTTCATCCGTGCCGAGGCGCCGTTACAAAGTGCTCCCGCCCGGGCAATGCTCGCTCCCCCGCCGGTGCGCCAGCTTGCCCCGGTTGTTGTTTCGCTTGCGCTGGGCCGTGGTGATGAGGCGCTGACCATCGCGCTTGACCCGGTGGAGCTTGGCCGCGTTGAAGTCAGCATCGGTCAGGGCAAGGATGCCGGCCAGGTTCGCATTGTGGCGGAACGGCCCGAAACCCTGGCGCTTTTGCAGCGCGACCAGCGCGAATTGGACCGGGCGCTCAACCAGTCTGGGCTTGGGGATATGGCGCGGTCGCTGTCATTCTCGCTCGCCTCGGACCAACAGCGCCAGCAGCATCATGGCTTCGCCCAGGAACGGGGCCAGCGTGCCTCCATGATCATCAGCGGTGTGGAAGCAGACCGGGCCATGCAGGCCCTGCCAGCGCCCCTCCGCAATCCCAACGCCCTTATTGACATCGCTGTCTGAACGGAACCCAAACCATGTCCGCTTCCATCTCTGCCCTTTCCGCCAATGCCGCGGTCAACACCTCGCAAAGCCAGAAATTCGCTGGCGATTTCAATACCTTCCTGACGTTGCTCACAACGCAGATCAAGAACCAAAGCCCGACCGACCCGCTGGACACCAACCAGATGACAAATCAGTTGGTGCAATTCGCCTCGGTCGAACAGCAAATCTCCATGAACCAGAACCTCCAGCGCATGTTGGCCTTGGAACAGGCTTCCCAGCTTACTTCCAGCGCGCCGCTGATTGGCCGCAATGTGGAGGTGGAGGCTGAACAGATCAGCCTTCAAGACGGCGTTGGCACGCTGAAACTGCCACCGGCGGGCGCTTCCCAAACCGCGCTGGTCACCATCCGTGGTAGCGGTAATCGGATCATTCGCCAGGAAACGGTGCAGCTTGGTAACGCGCCCAAAACTTGGTCGTGGAATGGCAAGGATTCCGATAGTGTTTCTATGCCGGATGGCGCCTATAAGGTCAGCGTGACAGGGACTGGAAGCGGCGGGACGACCGCAGCGCTGCCCTTCGGCGTCATTGGTAAGGTGACCGGGGCAGAACGGGTGGGCCCCGACGTGAAGCTGCTGCTGGGCCAATTGCAAGCGAATTTCGACAAGCTGCGCAGCGTCAGTTCCGGGGGCTGACGCGTCCTTTCCTGTTTTGCGGTGTGCTCGGCCAGCTTTTAGAGGCTGGTCAGGGCTTTTTGCGCGCCCGGAGAAGTGCCGCTGTATCAAAAATGATACAAATTTGTGCCATCCATAAGGTTTTTCTCAATACTCATATTTCCCTTGAGGAAATTTTTGCCGATTGTGCTATATAAGCTTTATCCAAGTGGGGCCGAGGCCCTGGGGACGCTTGGGGAAGAAGGTTGGGGGTGATGGGCAATTTCGTCGCTCAATTGCGTGCCTTGGGGATGTGGCGCCTGGGTGCCCTTGCCGGCACGTCGCTTTTGGTTATGGGGCTGATCGCCTGGCTGATTATCCGTGCCAGCCAGCCGGTCATGGGCCTGCTTTATGCAGATTTGGAACAGCGCGATGCCGGGCAGGTCATAGCGGCACTTGATCGTGCACGGGTGCCCTATCGCATTGAAGGCAATGGCACACGCATCATGGTGCCGGATGACCAAGTGGGGCGGGTCCGGCTATCACTGGCGCGCGAAGGTTTGCCGGCGGGTGGCAATGTCGGCTACGAAATCTTTGATCGCAATGAAAGCCTGACCACCACCCCCTTCCAGCAGGACATGAATCGCGTGCGCGCGATGGAAGGTGAATTGGCGCGCAGTATTTCAACACTTTCCGGTGTGCGCGCCGCGCGCGTGCACCTGGTCTTGCCGCGGCGTGAAGCCTTTTCGCGCGAACGCGGTGACGCGCAGGCTTCTGTTATGCTGACCATGCAGGGCGCGCAAAGGCTGGACCGGGAAGCGATCCAGGCGGTGCTGCATCTTGTCTCCACCGCTGTGCCTGGCTTGCGGCCGCAGAATGTTTCCATTGTGGATTCACGTGGCGCGCTTTTGGCGCGCGGCGGGCAGGCGCTTTCGGGCCCGGCGGCGGCGGCTTCTCAGGAAGAAATGCGTCGCGGTCAGGAATTGCGCCTGGCGCGGTCGGTTGAGGAAATGCTGGAACGCAGCCTTGGCCCCGGGCGCGTCCGCGCGGAAGCGACCGTGGATATGGATTTTGACCGTGTTCAGATCACGGAAGAACGCTTCGATCCGGATAACCAAGTCGCGCGCAGCCAGCAAAGCGTGCAGGAAAGCTCGCGCGGGACGGAACCGGCGCCGACCACGGTACAAAACAATCTGCCGGGCAATGAAAACTCCCCCGGCAGCACGCAGGAAAGCCGTCAGGAAGAAACCACCAATTTCGAAATTGGCCGCACCACGCGCAGTACAATGCGTGACCAACCGATCATTAGGCGCATCAGCGTCGGCGTATTGGTGGATGGGATTTGGGAACCCCAGGCGAATGGCCCGCCGCAATATCGTGAACGCTCACCAGAAGAATTGGCGCGGATTGCGACCCTGGTGCGGAGTTCGGTTGGCTTCGACGAACGCCGCGGCGACAAGGTTGAGGTTGTTGCGATGCGTTTTGCGGAACCTCCCTTGCCGGTCGATAGCGGTGAGCGGAGCTTCTTCGATATCGCCTTCACCTCCTCCACGGTGGCGCGCATCATTGAAAGCGCGCTTTTTGCCCTGGTGGCGCTGGTGGCCATCCTGCTGTTGGGCCGCCCGGCGGTGAAGCGCCTGGTCACTCTTGCGAAGCCGTCACAAAGCGCTGCCCTGTCCGGTGCAGCCGGCGGGGCTGCTTTGGCGGGTGCGGGCAGCGGCGGGCTTCCCGCCGTTACAGGCGCGGAACAGGACGGCATGGTCACGCTGGCCATGGTACAAGGGCAGATGCGGGCTTCGTCCATCAATCAATTGCAGCAATTGGTCGAAAATAACCCCGAACAATCGCTGAACGTGATCCGACGTTGGATTGCCCCGCCGGAGGAACCGGCATGAGCGGCAAGATGACCGGCCCGCAAAAGGCCGCCACCTTCATGCTCGCGGTGGGTGAGGAGCATGCCTCCAAGCTTTTCGCCATGATGCATGAGGATGAAATTCGCGATATCTCCCAAGCCATGGCGAGCCTTGGCACCGTATCCGCCGCGGCAGTGGAAGATTTGGCCCGCGAATTCACGGATTCCATCGGCCAGACCGGCAATCTGGTCGGCACCTGGGAAACCACGGAACGCATGCTGCTGCGCACCCTGCCACGGGATCGTGTTTCGCAAATCATGGAAGAAATCCGTGGCCCCGCCGGGCGGACCATGTGGGACAAGCTCGGCAATGTGAATGAGGCTGTGCTGGCGAATTACCTGAAGAACGAATACCCGCAGACTGTTGCCGTAGTGCTGACGAAGGTAAAATCCGAACACGCGGCCCGCGTGCTCTCCATGCTGCCGGAAAGCTTTGCCATGGAAGTGGTCATGCGCATGCTGCGGATGGAAAGCGTGCAGAAGGAAGCCCTGGAAGGCGTTGAAAAGACGCTCAAGGCTGAATTCATGTCCAACCTGGCGCGCGCGCAGCGCCGCGATGCGCATGAAATGATGGCGGAAATTTTCAACAACCTGGACCGCCAATCGGAAAGCCGCATCCTGGCCGCTTTGGAAGAACGCAACCGCGACGCGGCTGAGCGTATCCGCGCGCTGATGTTCACCTTCGATGATCTTGTACGGCTTGATGGCATGGGCGTGCAGGTGCTGATCCGCAATGTGCCGAAGGAACAGCTTCTGCTGGCGTTGAAGGGCGCATCGGAGAATCTGCGTGACCTGTTCCTAAAGAACATGAGCGAACGTGCCGGCAAGATGTTCAAGGAAGACCTGGCCAATCTCGGCCCCGTCAGGCTGCGTGAAGTGGATGAAGCGCAGGCCGCTGTCGTGGTGATGGCGAAGGACCTTGCCGCTCAAGGTCAGATCACGCTCCAGGAAGGGCGTGAGGATGAGATGGTGTACTGATGTCAGAAGACTTTGTTCCGGTCTCGCGCCTGGCATTGGTGCGGGAATTCGCGCCCACATCGCTGATTGAAGCCCTGGATGCGGCGCGGGCGGAAGCGGCGCGCATGCCTCCGCCGCCGCCTGAACCCGACCCCATGGAAGAAACGCTCCGCGCTGTAGCCGCTGCCGCGCGCGAAGATGGCTTTGCCGCGGGCCGCGCTTCCATGACCCAGGAAGCAGCCAATCGCGCCGCGGAAAGCCTGGGGCTTATCGCGAAGCAATTGGCTGCCAGCCAAGCGGCATCCACCGAGATCGCTGCCGAAGCTAGCCGAGGTATTGCGCGCGTGGCGCTCGCCATGCTGGATGCGGCCTTGCCGGGCCTTGCCGCGCAGCAAAGTGCTACGCTTGTTGCCGATTTTGCCGAAAGGCTGCGCCCAGCCTTGGCCTTCCTGCCGGAAGCGCATTTGCACATCGCGCCCAACCTCATTGAGGATGTGCGGCTTCTGATCGGTGATCTTGCGGTGACCCTTGTGCCGGATGCGGCCCTTGCCCCTGGTGATGCGCGTGCCTCCTGGCAGGGTGGTGGCGCTGATTTTGACCTTGCCAAGCGCCGGGTTGCCATTGCCGAGGTACTCAGCGCTGCCGGCCTTGACCTGCAACCCGAACTTCAAAAAGGGTGATCTGGCGCTGGCCCTTCTTCTGAAACCGGCCAGCCTTCGGAAGGCCCCAAGCTTTAGGACAAAAACACATGAGCGGATCAGATAACTTCGAATCCATGGCCCCACCGGCGCAGGATCAGCGTCCGCAAGGCCAGACCGGTAGCATGCGTGATCTTGATGCCGTTTATGACATCCCGGTGCAGATCAGCGCCGTGCTGGGCCGCGCCACCATGCAGGTCAGCCAATTGCTGAAGCTTGGCCGCGGTGCGGTGGTGGAACTGGACCGCCGGCTTGGAGAAGCCGTGGATATCTACGTCAATAACCGCCTGGTCGCGCGTGGCGAAGTGGTGATGGTGGATGATAATCGCCTTGGCATCACCATGACGGAAATCGTGAAGTCCGATCGCGGTTCCTGACATGGCGCGCGTATTGATCATCGGGTCACTGGAAGCGGAGCTTGGTCAGGCGGCGCGCATTGCGGTCGCGCGCGGTGCAAGGCTGACCGTGGCCGAAGGCGCAGCGGCGGGGCTTGCGAAGCTGCGCGCCGATGGCGCTGATCTGGTGCTGTGTGATGTCACCCATGATGTCGGTTGGTTGATTTCCTGCCTCGCGGAAGAACGCATTGCCTGCCCCGTCATTGCCTGTGGCCGGCCCAATGATGCCGATGCTGCCGTGCGCGCCATTCGCGCCGGCGCCAAGGAATTCCTGCCGCTGCCGCCGGATGCGGAGCTTATCGCCGCCATGCTGCAAACCGTGGCGGGTGAGGCTGACAAGCCCGTGGTCAAGGACCCGGCCATGGTGGCGTTGCTGGATCGTGCAACGCAGATCGCGCGCGCCGATGCTTCCGTGCTGATCACTGGGGAAAGCGGCACGGGTAAGGAAGTGCTGGCGCGGCACATGCACGCAGCCTCGCGCCGTGCCAATGGTCCCTTTGTGGCGCTGAATTGCGCCGCGCTGCCGGAAGCGCTGCTGGAAAGCGAATTATTTGGCCATGAAAAGGGTGCCTTTTCCGGCGCCGTCGCCTCACGCAAGGGTAAGTTCGAACAGGCCAATGGCGGCACGCTGCTGCTTGATGAAATTGGCGAAATGGACCCGCGCCTGCAGGCCAAGATCCTGCGCGCCATCCAGGAACGCGAAATAGATCGCCTGGGCGGCACGGCACCTATTCGCGTTGATGTGCGCATCCTGGCCGCGACGCATCGTGATTTGCAGACCGAAGTCGCCAAGGGCCGGTTCCGGGAAGACCTTTACTTCCGTCTTGCCGTGGTGCGGCTCCGTATCCCATCCCTGCGTGAGCGGCCTGCCGATATCCTGCCCCTCGCGCGCTA
>JADCFP010000097.1 GCA_020249465.1 Roseomonas sp.
ACGCTGAATGGCGCGGGGACTGTCAATACGCAGGCCTTTGGCTTCACGTTGGGCGGTCTCGTCAGCGGTGCTGGTGACCTCACCAAGGCCGGCACCGGCACGCTGACGCTGACTGGTAACAACAGCTACAGCGGCGGCACTTTCCTGCAACAGGGCACGCTTGGGGTTGGGCACAATAACGCACTTGGCACTGGCGCACTGGCCATGAGCGCCGGCACCACGCTCCGTGCCGCGATTGATAATCTGAACCTGGCCAATGCGATCACATTGAATGGCGCCGGCACTGTCGATACGCAGGCCTTTGCCTTGTCGTTGGGCGGTATCGTCAGCGGTGCTGGTGACCTCACCAAGACCGGCACCGGCACACTGACCCTGACGGGCAACAACACCTACAGCGGTGGCACTTTCCTGCAACAGGGCACGCTTGGGGTTGGCCACAACAACGCACTTGGCACTGGCGCACTGGCCATGAGCGCCGGCACCACGCTCCGTGCTGCGATTGATAATATGAACCTGGCCAATGCGATCACACTGAATGGTACGGGCGCGATTGACACCCAGGCCTATACACTGACGCTCAGCAACACCCTAAGCGGCGCCAGCGGCGAACTCGGCAAGATTGGCTCTGGTACGCTGATCCTCACGAATACCACCACGCTCTCGGCGGTGGATGTGCAAGCCGGCACGCTGGATAATCGCGGCGCGCTGTCGGCCTCGGCTGGCGTGAACCTTTCGGGCGACAACACAACCCTGCTCAACGCTGCGGGCGCCAGCGTGACGGTCCGGGGCGGTGCTGGCACGGTTACCGGCGGTGCAGGGGCGCAGCGCATTGATAATGCAGGCAGCATCAGCGGCGCGATCAATCTGGGTGCTGGCAGTGACAGCTACATCCTGCGCACCAGTGGCACACAGCTTGGCAATGTGAATGCCGAAGGCGGCATTGACCAGTTGCAGATTGAAACCGCCGCCAACGCCACGCGCAGCCTTGGCGCCGGCGCCTTTGCCAATTTCGAAACCATCGAGCTGAACAAGGACGCGACCAGCACCGGCGGGCTCATCATCACCGCCGGCCGGGCGCTGGATGCCGGGCCAAGCGGTGGCGCGCTGACGCTCTACCGCGGATCGATGGCGCTGCAATCCGCAACCAGTGAAATTCGCGCAGGCACTGTCACCATCGCCCAGGATGCGCGGCTGACGGGGATTGGGTTGATCACGACCGGGTCAGGCGCGGGCGAGGGGCTGATCGTCAATGGCACTATTGCCCCCGGTAATTCCATTGGCACGCTGACGGTGGCTGGCCACTACAGGCAGAACGGCACCTATGAGGTTGAATTCCGCGCCCCCACGCCAGGTGTCGCACCGGTCAGGGGGGTTGATAACGACCTGATCCGTGTCACTGGTAGCGCCGTCATCGCCAATGGCGCCGTTGTGCAGCTTTTGCCCCTCAGCCCCGTTGCGGATTACAACACGGCCCTTACGGCGCCGAATAATCCGACCCCGGGTAAGCTGCGTTATACAATCATCGAAACCACCAATGGCATTAGCGCTGGTACCTTGTCGCTTTTGGGCTTTCCGGGTGCCGCTACGGAGCGGGTCGGCAATGATCTGCAAATAGTGCTCAGTTACAGTGGAGGCACCGGGATACTCGTAGATAGGGCGCCGAGCCAGCTTGCGCTGGTGCTGCCTCAGGACCCGATGTTTGGCTGCCGCGGTAGTATTTTCGGGCGCAGCGGCGGTTTCAATGAAATGCGCAATGAGGAAGGGTGTAGCTGGGCCGATGCCTTTGCGCTGCGCGGCGGCATCAAGGGTGTCACTGGCGATGGTGCTGCGCCTTACAGCATTACGGGAGCGAATTACGCCACGACGGGGGTGGCCCTTGGCCATGATTGGGCGCTGGATAATGAGATGTATGTGGGTGGCAGCCTGACCTATGCTGCCACCGACGCGACTTTCAGCGGTGATACTGGTTCGCAGATGGTGCAGGGTTTTCATGGCACGCTTTATTGGGCCTTGGATAATGAGCGTTGGAATGGCGGCATCTACACTGGCTATAGCCATTATGATGTGGATAGCCGGCGCAATACCGGGCTGCCATCCAACCCGCGGGCGAATGCAAGCTATGACATGCAGCAATACCGCCTGGGCGGTGTGGTGCGCAGGGTTTTGGCGCTGGCGCAGAATTGGTGGCTGCTGCCTGAAGCTCGGATGAGTTGGGAGCCACTGTCGCGCGACGGCTTTGCCGAAACAGGTGGTGGTGATACCAACTTCAATAGCCAATCGGTCGAATGGGATATCGTCAAGGCTGGTGCGGGGGTTGCGTTGCGGCACCGCTTTGCAGATCAGCCGGCATGGCTAGCGGAAGTGGGCTTAGGCTGGCAGACGCTGCTTGGGGATACCGCCATGCCGCTCAGGGGCTATTACCAGGGTGCGCGCAGAGTACGCTCTACCAGACCCCCGGCAATGCCTATCTGCGCGACAGCATGACGGTGCGCGGCAGCCTGAACTATCGCTACTCAGACCAGATCGCCTTTGGCATCGGCTATGCCGGGCAGTTCAATAGCCAAACTCATAACAACCAAATCACCATCATGGCGCGTGTGCAGTTCTGAAAAAGGAGGCACCTGCCCCGAGGCAGGTTGATTTATCGCGGGGCAGCCACCTTGCGCGCCGCGCCGCGCTCTTGCAGGTTGCCCGCGTGTTGAATGTGCTCCGCCGCCACGCCTCACTCGTGGTCATATCCCTGATTGCCGTCACCGCCGGGTTTGCGACCTGGCAGCTAAGGGGCGCCGATGCCTTCATGGTGGCGCTGTGGCATGCCTGGGAATTGTTCCTGTTCATTGTCCCATCACTGGTGGCGGGGCTGCTCCTGGCCGCCGCACTTCGGCAATTGCTCTCCCCGGATGCGCTGGCGCGCTGGATGGGGGCGGAAAGCGGGATTTTTGGCCTGTTCATCGCAACCCTGGTCGGCACGCTCTCCCCCGGAGGGCCCATGGCGGCCTTTCCGCTGGTGCTGGTGCTGGCCGGCGCCGGGGCGGATCGAGGCGCGCTGGTCGCCTTCATCCTCGCCTGGTCGCTCAATGGCTTCCAAAAGTTGTTGGTCTATGAGGCGCCGCTACTCGGCCTTGATTTCGCGCTGCTGCGCACGCTGATCACCTTTCCCATGCCGATGATCGCGGGCTGGCTGGCGCGGCGCGTGCCGATTGCGTGGGAGCCGCCGAAATGAGCGGACCGCAAATCATCCTTTGGGTCATTGCGCTGGCCGTGCTGGCGCTTTGCATGCGCCGCGGCATGCCCCAAGCGAGGCGCGCGGTGTCCGAGACCAATCGCGGCTTTTGGCGCATCCTGCCCATGTTCTGCGTGGCGCTGCCCATGGCAGCGTTTCTGTCAGAACTTGTGCCGGCCGATATCGCCACCGCTTGGCTTGGCGATGATTCCGGCCTGAATGGCATCATGATCGCGGCCTTGGCGGGTGGTATCATGCCGGGTGGGCCTTTCGTCACCTTTCCGCTGGTGATCACCTTCAGCAAGGCGGGTGCGGGGGTCGCGCAAATGACCGCGCTGCTGACCGCGTGGTCCGTCTATGCGCTGCACCGGATTTTGACGTGGGAATACCCGGTGCTGGGCTGGCGCTTTGTGGCGCTGCGCCTGGCGTCGTCCTTTTTCCTGCCGGTGCTGGCGGGGCTGATCATGCAGGCGCTGCTGCCGTTTTTTGCGATCAATCTCGCGGCGCCTTGAGGGGTTTCGCTCTGGCGCGCCGCGCCGGGCTCAGGCATTTAGGCGCGAATGGAACCTGCCTCCACCGCCGCCGATTGGTCAGCCCTGCTCGCGCTGCGCGATGGCGCCGGCGCGGCCTTGCCCGCTGGCCCGCTCGCCGCGCTATTTGGCCCGGTGCTGGCGCCGCCCGCCGCGCCGGATGGCTGCCGGGTGATCGGGCGGCTCGCGCAAACGCTAGATGGCCGTATCGCGACCGCTGCCGGGTCGAGCCAATGGATCGGCGGCCCCGGCGATATCCTGCATACGCATCGGCTGCGCGCCCTTTGCCACGCCGTGGTGGTCGGCGCGGGCACGGTGCGCCATGACAATCCGCGGCTGACCACCCGCGAAGTACCCGGCCCGGATCCCTTGCGCGTGGTGCTGGATACGGATGGCAAACTCTCGGCCGATTACGGCATTTTCCAGGGCGGGCCGCCGACCTTGCTGGTCTGCGCCGCCGATGCCGGCGGGGCGGAGCATCACGGCCAGGCCGAGGTGCTCCGGCTGCCACGCGCCCCAGGGGGCGGCCTCGCCATCCCGCCCTTGCTCGCTGCACTCAAGGCGCGCGGCGCCAGTCGGATTTTTGTTGAAGGCGGCGGGCTTACCGTCTCGCGCTTTCTGGCCGCGGGCTGTCTTGATCGGCTGCATGTCACGGTGGCGCCCGTGCTGCTCGGTTCCGGCATCCCCGCCTTTACCTTGCCGGAAGTGGCGCGCATCGCCGATGGGCTGCGCTTTTCCTGGCGCGTGCATGATATCGCGCCCGATATCCTGATTGATGCCGCGCTGGATCGCGCCAAGCCTGGGGGCCATGCATGACCGAAGCGCGCGGCTTATGGACGATTGCACCCGGAGCGGCAGAACTCCGCACAGAAACCCTCCCTGTCCGCGCCTTGGATCAGGTGCTGGCGCGCATGCTGGCATCGGGCATTTCGCGCGGCACGGAGCGCCTCGTGCTGGCGGGCAAGGTGCCGGAAAACCAATGGGCGGTAATGCGCTGCCCCTTGCAGGCCGGCGATTTCCCCTTCCCGGTGAAATATGGCTACAGCGGCGTGGCCCGTGTGATTGAAGGCCCCGCCGATCTGCAAGGCAGGCGCGTGTTTTGCCTCCATCCACATCAGGATGTCTTCCTTGCCCCCGCTGCCATGTGCATCCCCATCCCGGATGCGGTGCCCGATTCCCGCGCTGTACTCGGCGCCAATATGGAAACCGCGCTCAATATCCTGTGGGATGCAGAACCCCTGGCCGGAGAGCGCGCCTTGGTGATCGGCGCCGGCGTGGTCGGGCTGCTGGTGGCCTATCTGCTCGCGCGCATCCCGGCCATGGCGGTGACGATCATTGACCCCGACCCATCGCGCCGCGCCATTGCGGAACGGCTCGGCGTCGCTTTCGCCGCCCCGGAAGCCGCCCCCACCGAGCAGGAACTGATCATCCACGCCAGCGCCAACCCCGCCGGGCTGCGCCAGGCCCTGCACCGCGCAGCGTTTGAGGCGCGGATCATCGAGGCATCATGGTTCGGCGCGCAGGAAGTGGCGTTGCCGCTCGGTGAGGCCTTCCATTCCCGCCGCCTGCGCTTGATTTCAAGCCAGGTCGGCGCCGTCGCGCCCGCCATGCGCGCCCGGCGCAGTTTTGGGCAGCGCATGGCGCTGGCGCTCGGTCTGCTGGCGGACACAGCGCTGGAGGCGCTGATCGGTCCCGCCACGCCATTTGAAAACCTGCCCCAGGCGCTGCCTGGCTTGCTCAACCCCGCCCCCGGCACACCGGCGCCGCTTTGCCCGCTGGTGACCTATGGTGCATGAAGCGCCGAACCGCACAGGATAAACCCCCCCATGTTCAGCCTGACCGTTGTTGATCACGTCATGATCGCCCATTCCTTCCGCGGCGCGGAATTCGGCCCCGCGCAGCGCCTGCATGGCGCGACTTTCATTGTGGAGGCGGAGTTCCGCGCGCCGAAGCTCGACCCGCTCAATCTGCTGGTGGATATCGCCGCGGCCAAGGTGGAACTGCGCCATATCCTGGATGGCTTCGATTATCGCAATCTGGATGCGGAACCGGTCTTCGCCGGGCAGAACACGACAACGGAATACCTTTGCCTGCATATCCATCGTTGCCTGTCCGCCGCGCTGACTGAGGGCAAGCTCGGCGCGGGCGGCAAGGCCGTGACGGGCCTGAAGGTGCTGCTGCGCGAAAGCCATATCGCCTGGGCCGCCTATGAAGCCGCACCGGGTGAGGAGCCGGCGGCTTGAGCATCTACCTTCTCGTTCCCGCACCCTTCGGCGCGATTTCCGGCGGCTACATCTATGATCGCCGCATGGTCGAAGGGCTGCGCGTACTTGGACAGGATGTGCGTGTGGTGGAATTGGCGGGGCGCCACCCCTTCCCGGATGAAAGCGCGACCGAAGCAGCGCGCGCCGCACTCGCTGGCATTCCGGCCGGTGCCCGTATTGTGATTGATGGGCTGGGTCTGCCAAGTTTCTTGTCGCTGGCCGATGAACTGACCCGCCGCAGCGCAACCGCGCTGATCCATCACCCGACCGCGCTTGAAACCGGCGCCCCGGAAGGCCAACGCGAAGCCTTGAAGGCCGCCGAACGCGTCTTGTTCAGCGCTTGTGCGCGCATCATTACCACATCAACCCTGACAGCGCGGGATTTGCCGGAAGGCTTTGGCGTGGACGCTGCGCGTATCACCGTGGTCGAACCAGGCACAGATGCTGCACCCCGCGCGGTTGGCTCCGCTGGCCCCGGCTGCGCCATTTTGAGTGTTGGCATGTTGGTGCCGCGCAAGGGGCATGATGTGCTGCTCCGCGCCCTTGCGCGTCTGACCGATCTTGATTGGTCGCTCGCCATCGCCGGCGATGCCACGCGCGATCCCGTGCATGCCGATGGGCTGCGCGCGCTGGCCGCCGAGCTTGGCATTGCGCAACGCGTGCGCTTTCTGGGCGCGCTCCCCGATGCCGCGCTGGAAGCGGAATATGCGCGCGCTGATCTTTTCGCCCTTGCCACGCGCTATGAAGGCTATGGCATGGCGGCGGCTGAGGCGATGGCGCGCGGCCTGCCCATGGCGATCACCGCCGGTGGTGCGATTGCCGAAGTTGTGCCGGAAGATGCCGCCGTGGTTGCGGCGGTGGACGATCATAATGCGCTCTCCCGCGCCATGCGCCGGCCGATTTTCGATACGGGCTTGCGCGCTGCGATGGCGGAAGCCTCCTGGCGGGCGGGGCAGGCCTTTCCGCGCTGGCCAGACCGCGCCGCCGCTTTCCTGAAAGCTCTCGATCATGGCTGAAAGCTTTGATGGTGATTGGCTCGATCTGCGCGAGCCTTATGACGCCGCGGCACGCAATCCTGAATTGGCCGCGATGCTCGCAGCATCCCTGCCAGCACGGCCGCGCCTGCTTGATCTTGGTGCGGGCACCGGCAGCTTGCTTCGCTGGCTTGGCCATTTCATCGGCCGCGCGCAAAGCTGGACCTTGGTGGATAGCGATGCGGAACTGCTCGCCCGCGCCTTTGATACCATTGCCGAGCGTGCAGAAGCGGTTGGCTGGCCGGCCACCAATCCAGGCCGCAGCGCGTTGCTGGTCCATGCGCCGCATGGCGCCTGGCGCATTGAAGCGATCCTTGCTGACCTCGCTGCCGCACCAGCCAATCTGCCCTTGGAACGTGTGGATGCCGTGGTCAGCACCGCACTTTGTGATCTGGTCTCGCGCGGTTGGGTGGAAGCCATGGCCGCTGCCTGCGCCGCGCGGCGCCTGCCCTTTTATGCCGCGCTGAATGTGACAGGGCGCGAACGTTTCACCCCACCGCACCCCGCCGATGCGCTGGTCGCGCGCGGGTTTCGCCGAGACCAGGCGCGCGACAAGGGCTTTGGTGGCGCATCACTTGGGCCGCAGGCGCCGGCCGTGATAGCCGAAGCCTTCGCCGCGCATGGCTATGCCATTCATCGCGCGCCGAGTGATTGGGTGGTGGATCGCCGCGCCCGCGCCTTCACCCGCGCCATTGCCGATGGCCATGGCATGGCCGCACTCGGCTGGGAAAGGCGCGGTGCGGAAGCCATTCTGGATTGGCTTGAAACGCGGCGTGATCAGGCCGATGCCGGGCAGCTTGCCGTGCGCATCGGTCATCAGGATTTCCTCGCCCTTCCTCCTGCAAGGTAGACGATTATGCCCCTTTTGCTTGGCTGCATCGCGGATGATTTCACGGGGGCGACAGACCTCGCGAATACCCTGGTCAAAGGCGGCATGAGTGCCGTGCAGGTGATTGGCGTGCCGACCGGGCCCCTGCCGGAAGCGGATGCCGTGATCATTGCGCTAAAATCGCGCACCGCGCCGGTTGGTGAAGCCGTGGCGCAATCACTCGCCGCTTGTGATGCGTTGCTGGCCGCGGGTGCCAAACAGATTTTCTGGAAATATTGCTCGACCTTTGACAGCACGGATCAGGGAAATATCGGGCCTGTCGCAGATGCGTTGCTGAAGCGCCTGGGGTCGGGCTTTGCGTTGGCCTGCCCCGCCTTTCCGACCAATGGACGGACGATCTATCTCGGCCATCTTTTCGTCGGCAATGCGCTGCTGAATGAAAGCGGTATGGAGAACCATCCGCTGACGCCGATGACAGACGCCAATCTGGTGCGTGTGCTCGGCCGGCAAACCGATGGCGCGGTGGGGTTGGTGCCCTTCACCACCGTTGAACAAGGTGCGGCGGCCACGCGGCAAGCCATGATGCGCCTGGCCGAACAAGGCCGGCGCTATGCAATTGTGGATGCGGTGACGGATCAGCATTTGCTCGCGATTGGTGAGGCAGCAGCGCAGCATGCGTTGATCACCGGCGGTTCCGGTGTGGCGATGGGCCTGCCTGAGAATTTCCGCCGCGCCGGCTTGCTGCCCGCGCGTGGTGATGCGGCAAGCCTGCCGCCCATGCAGGGCATGGCGGCGGTGGTGGCGGGCTCCTGTTCGCGCGCGACGCTCGGGCAAATCGGCCTCGCGCGCGATCATGTGCCGGTGCTGGAACTGGATGCGCTTGCCACACCCGATGCGGCGGCACTTACGGCCCAGGCACTGGAATGGGTGACGGGCAAATTGGCCGCGGATCGCCCGGTAGTGATCGCGGCCAGCGCGCCGCCGGAAAAAGTTGCAGCGCTTCAGGCAAAGCTTGGCCGCGATGCCGCCGGCGCCTTGATTGAGGCCGCCATGGCCGCCATCGCCGAAGGCCTCATTGCGCGCGGTGTCGGGCGTCTTGTGGTGGCAGGGGGCGAGACCTCCGGCGCTGTCGTGCAGCGCCTTGGCGTGAGCGCGCTTCGCATCGGTCCCGAGATTGATCCAGGCGTGCCTTGGACTTTTGCCGAACCGCGCGGGCTGCATCTTGCCTTGAAGTCCGGCAATTTCGGTGCGCGTGATTTCTTCCTGAAGGCGTTTGACCATGGATGAGGCGGCGCTGCGCGCGCAACTTGCCGGCCTTGGCGCCTCGCTTTTTGCGCGCGGCTATTCGGTGGGGACGGCGGGGAATATCAGCGTGCGCCTGCCGGACGGGTTTTTGATGACGCCGACCAATTCCTGCCTGGGGCGGCTTGATCCCGCGCGCATCTCGAAGCTCGCGCCTGATTTTGCGCATGTATCGGGCGACAAGCCATCCAAGGAAGTCTTCATGCATCGCGCGGTGCTGACGGCGCGGCCCGATGCGGGCGCGGTGGTGCACTTGCATTCAACGCACGCGACCGCCATTGCCTGTCTGGCTGAGCCCGGAGAGGTCGCGCCGATCCCGCCACTGACACCTTATTTCGTCATGCGTGTCGGGCGGCTTTTGCCGGTGATCCGGTATTACCGCCCGGGCGATGGCGCGATGGAAAACGACATCCACGAGGCCGCCAAAAGCGCCAAGGCCGTGCTGCTGGCCAATCACGGCCCCGTCGTTTCTGGCCGCACCCTGGAAGATGCCGTGCATGCGGCAGAAGAATTGGAAGAAGCCGCACGCCTTGCGCTGCTGCTAAGCGGTTCCGGCGCGCGCAGCCTGACACCAGCGCAGGTTGATGACCTGCTGAACACTTTTGGCTGATCCATGTGGATCATGATCGCCGCCCCCTATACCAGCGGCGGCGCCGATGCTGCTTTGCGCGCTGCGCGCCTGGCTGAAATGAACCAGGCTGCGCTGGCTATCCTCAGGCTTGGTCATGTCCCGGTGATTGGCGTGAATATGGCGCTACCTATCATCGCCGCGGCTGAGGGCGATGTGTTTGACGAAGTGATGATGCCCGTCTCACTTGCCCTTGCCGAACGCTGCGACGCCGTGCTGCGGCTGGGTGGCCCAAGCCAGGGCGCGGATCAGGAAGTCGCGCGCTTCAGGCAGGCGGGTAAGCCAGTCTTCCATACCCTGGCGGAAATCCCGCCAGGGTAACGGCATTCAGCCTTCAGGCTGCCTTGGCCTGTTGCTGTTGCAGCAAGCCTGTCAGGAATTGCGCAATAGCGCCCATACCGGAAAGCCCCGCGCGGGCTTCGGCGTCACTATTGTAGTTCGTATTGGTGTTCACATCATAGGCGAAGGTATTTCCGGCGCGATCCGTGATGAATTCAATCGCGCCAACGCCAACGCCATTGGCACGCAAAAAAGCCTCCATGCGCGGCAGTAGGGGGTGGGAGAAGTTTTCAATGATGCGGAACTTCTCCCCCGGCGCCACGGCGGGGCATACCGCGCCAGGTGCAATGGCGCAGACATCCGCCGGGCAAAGCTCAAACCCTTCAGACGTATCCACGCGCACGGCATAGAGGAATTTGCCATTGATGAATTCAGCCCGCGTGATGAAGGGCTCCGGCGCTTCGATGTAGCGCTGCACCAGCCACACGCCATCGCGCGGTGCGGCGAAGGGATCAGGGTCGGCGGCGATTTTCGCGACCGCTTCACGCAGCGCCGCCGCGCTCAAGATCAATTGCACGCCCAAGCCCTTGCCGGCGCGGTTATGCTTCAGGATCACCGGAAAGCCGAGCTTTTCCGCCGCCGCTTCAAGATGCTGCGTGCCCACCACGGCAATCGTCGGCGGCGTTGGAATATCGAAACCGGCCAGCGCCGCATATTGCGCAACCTTGGAAACCTCCAATTGCAAGGCGCGCCGGCCATTCACCACCGGCCTGCCATGGCGTTCCAAATGTTCGATGACCGCGCCGGCATATTCCGGCGCATAGGTGTGGCCGCGCGTATGGGATGACGCACTCATGCGGTTATAGAAAACGCCCTCGGGCGGCGGCGTGGTCAGGTCCAGCACGCCTTCATCCAGGAACCATTCCTCAAAGGGCGTCCCAATCCGGGCAAAGGCGGCGCGCAGCGGCTCCACCCAGGCATCATTTTCGTGAATGACAAAGACCTTCGACATCGGGCTTCTCCAAAGTTTCATCAGGAAAAAAGCCCATACTGAAGCCAGTGCAAGGGCCCACAAAAAGAAAGATTTTCTTTTTCTTCGGCGATTACTTGGCGCTAACTTCTGCCCCGAGGCGACCGATCAGGAGATGACCTGTCCCCAGGCGGTGGGCGCGATTTCGCCATTCCTCATTAGGGTTTAGGAAGCTCTCGCCGAAAACCAACTGATAATGGAGCGTCCAATGCAGCTTGATCCCGTCTTTGCCGTACCGGGGCGCTTCCTCAAGGGCAATATCCATACCCATTCCACGCTTTCTGACGGCAAGCGCGCGCCGGAGGATGTGGTGGAGACCTATCGCCGTGGCGGCTATGACTTCATGGCGCTGACGGACCATTTCATGGCGCGCTACAATTTCCCCATCGCCGATACGCGCCGCTTTCGCGCGCCCGGCTTCACCACGCTGCTGGGGGCGGAAGTCCATGCGCCGGCAACCTCACTTGGCGAGATTTGGCATATATTGGCAGTCGGCCTGCCGCTCGATTTCGCGCCAACCCCGCCTGAGGAAAATGGCGCGGCGCTGGCAGCGCGTTGCGCCGAAGCGGGCGCCTTTGTCGCCATTGCCCATCCCGGCTGGTATGGGCTGACGGCAGATGATGGGCATAGCATCGCGGCCGCGCATGCCGTTGAGATCTACAACCACACCAGCCAGGTGCGGACCGATCGTGGCGGTGGCGCCTTTCTGGCGGACCGGCTGCTGACCGATGGCAGGCGCGTTTCCCTGATCGCGGTGGATGACGCGCATTTCGCCTGTGAGGATTGGTTCGGCGGCTGGGTCATGGTGAAGGCCAACGAGAATCAACCAGAAGCACTGCTGGCCGCGCTAAAGGCGGGTCATTTCTACGCGAGCCAAGGCCCGCGCATAGAAGGAATTCTGTGGGGCGAGGAAAGCGTTGAGGTGGAATGCAGCCCGGCTTCCAGCATCATGGTGCTTGGGCGCGGGTCATCCGCAGCGCAAGCGGTGGCGCCCTTGCAGACCAGGGCCGTGCTCCCACTTGAAAAACTCCGCGATGGTGGCTTTGCGCGCATAGTGGTGGCAGATGCGGCCGGCAAGCGCGCCTGGTCCAATCCGCATTTCTTTTGAGTGAGCGTAGTTTCACCGAAATTTGGAACGGCCTTTACGCTTAACCTTATTCACGCAAAGCCCTGCACACTTCATGCGCAGAGTAGCGCAACCGCACCGCTTCTTGTTTAAGATGAAGGCATCACGAAGCGTCATCACGTGTGATTTCATCTTTGAATTAAGGCTTGCATAACCCGATGCCGTGAAAAAGTGCAGAAATGGCTTTCAACGCCGCGCGCCCTTATCGCGCCCATTAACCCAAACCAGCGAATTTTTTCTGCACTTCAATAAACACAGTCACCTTTCATCAAGGACACTGCCCGCACAATGGCATGGCCTCACGAAAGGAGTACGCTAGAAGATGCGAATTAGAATCGCCCCCTTACTGCTCACCATCCTCATGATGATCGGCGCGGTGAATGCCGGCGCGGCCATCTATGCCTGGGTGTCCATGCGCCACAATGCGCAGAGCTTTACCGAAATCAAGGCGAATGCCGTGGCACCCTTGATTGACCTCAAGGCGCTGTCCGACGCTTATGCGGTGTTTGTCGTTGACGCTTCACACAAGATGCGTAATGGCAATTTCACCTGGGAAGAAGGTGCCACCAGCCTTGCGGATGCGGTAAAAAACATCAACCGCGCCTGGTCAGCGCTGACCCAGGCCCAATTGCCGCCAAGCGTTCAGGAAGCCTTTGCGCAGGCGCGCGAACGCCGCGCCCCAGCCGAACAGGTCACGCAAGATCTGGTGCGCATTGCGGCTGCGAAAAACAGCGCGCAGCTTGAACAGCTGATCAAGGAACGGCTCTATCAGGCGATTGACCCCTTCACGGAATCGATCGGCGGCATGATGGACACCATCGTGGCCGAAACGAATGAGAAGGTTGCCAATGAGGTGACCTCCGTTACCCAGGCAACGCTGGTCATCGCGCTGCTGGGGCTTTTCTCACTCGCTGCGCTGATTGCCGCCGGCTGGGTTGTGGTGGCCCGTGTGACACGCCCGCTTGGGACGCTGTCCGCCGGCATGGAAAACATGTCGAAGGGCGATCTTTCCAAGGAATTCCAGGGCACGGATCGTCAGGATGAAGTGGGTGAAATGGCGCGTGCCGCGACTGTCTTCCGTGAAGGTCTGATCGAAGCTGAAAAGCTGCGTGCGGCAGAAGCATCACGCGGGGCGGAAATGGAAGCCGCGCGCCGCGCTGCCATCCAAAGCATTGCAGGCGATCTGGATCGCGCGGTTGGCCAATCGGTCAGCACACTGTCTGAGAGCACCTCCATGCTCGTGCAGGAAGGGACCAAGGTTGCCTCCGTCACGGATGCGACGCTGGCCCAGGCGCGTTCCGCCGCGCATGAAGGAACGGAAGCCAATAACGGCATCCAATCCGTCTCGGCGGCGGCTGAGGAACTTACGGTTGCGATTTCCGAAGTCTCCAACCGCGTGACCGCCGTGGCACAAACCGCGCGCGGAGCGGCGGAACAGGCGGGTCGCGTCAGTAGCCTGGTGGATGGGCTGAATGCAGCATCGGTGCGCATCAATGATGTCACCGGGCTGATCGGCACCATTGCGGCGCAGACCAACCTGCTGGCACTCAATGCCACGATCGAATCGGCCCGCGCCGGTGAGGCGGGCAAGGGCTTCGCGGTTGTGGCGTCTGAGGTGAAGAACCTGGCCGCGCAATCGGCCAAGGCGACCGAGAGCATCCAGACCGAAATCGGCGCCATGCAGAACATCATCGGCGATGTGGTCGGCGTGATCGGCGATATCGTCTCCCGCATCAGCCAGCTGGATGGCGAAAACACTGCCATTGCCGCGGCGGTGGAAGAACAATCCGCCACCACGGCGGAAATCGCTTCCAGCCTCCGCAATGCCGCCAAGGCGGTGGATGGGCTGGAAGGCTCCATCGGCCGTGTGTCCGGCATGGCGGAAGATGCCGGCAAGGCCATGGGGGGCATCACCCATGCAAGCCGCACCCTGGCCGATGAGGCGGTGCAGCTGCGTGAGGCGACCCAGGCCCTGATCAAGCGCCTGCAAGCCGCTTGAATACGGATTAAGGCGCGTTTTGAAAGGCGGCGGTCCCTCCGGGGCCGCCGCTTTTCCTTTGTGGGGAGCGCTCAGTAGCGTGCTGGTTCCGAAAATAGAGCCGCTATAATAGTAAAATAAACCTAAAACCTAGCTGTGCTCCTGCAAATTCTCGTTAAAGACCAAGTGCCCCACGCTCCTAACACACTATCAGCGAATCTCGAGATTACCTGTGGCGCGAAAGACACCACACTGTGACCTCGCCCCATTTCCGCCAAAAATACTTGAAAATTGTCCTATAATTTGAAGTTCTCGACAGCCGGTTTCGGATAATCACGCCAGATTTCACAAAGTTACAGCGACCCCGCTTGCTCCGCGCGGGAACCCAGGCATACCACAATCGAAAGCGCGACAGGCGCTAACACTTTTGGGGGCTTTGAACGGATATGAAGACAGCACGGATAATCGCGTCTGCCTGTATCGCGCTCGGCATTGCTTGCGCCTCCTATCAGGTGGAGGCAGCTCAGGCCAATTCTCAGAATAGGCCAAACGCCTCTGCCCAGCGCCCACAAGCCGCCAAGCCGGTGCAGGCACGGTCAAATGTGCAGGCTCAACCGGTCAGGAGCAATCAGACCGTTCAGGGGCCGCGCCGCTCATCAGCGCAGGTGCATCGTGCTTCCCTTGCCGTGCCGGCAGGTGGCATTTCCTGCGTGCCTTATGTGCGCCAGGCCACCGGTATGGCAATCAGTGGTAATGGCGGCGATTGGTGGCACAATGCCGCCGGTCGTTATGCGCGCGGGCATAGGCCTGAAGCGGGCGCGGTTATGGCCTTTGACCGCACGGGGCAAATGCGCTCGGGCCATGTTGCCGTGGTGCAGGAAGTCATCAGCAGCCGCGAAATTCTGATCCACCATGCGAATTGGGGTGGCCCTGGCATTCGTCGCGGGTCCATCATGGCCGATGTTTCGGTGGTTGATGTTTCCTTGAATAATGACTGGTCGTCGGTGCGCGTGCAGGTCGGGCGGGATCAGGAGAGCCTGGGCCGCATTTACCCGATCCAGGGCTTCATCTATGACCGTCCGGATAACGGCTACATGCGCACCGCCGCTACGCCGCGGCCCGGTGGCGCGGTGCTGGCCAATGCGCATTCTCTCCGCCCGAATGATGTGCGGGCCTTCGAAGAAGTCGCCCAGGCGCCAGCGCGCCGCTAAGCTTCACACGCTTTCATCTGGCTTTCCCGGCGCTGGTTTCGCCCTGAAACCGCGCCCTGCCATGACCGCGTCTTCACCAAAGCGCGCGCGCAGGGCCTCCATCGCCTTCCAGCGCGCGGCACGGCGCGGTGCCTCCGGGTCCGCCAAATCTCCGCGATCCGCCTGATCTGCCGGCGCCAAGGGCTGAGCGCCAATGCCAATCAGGCGAAACGCGGTGCCATCGGCTTCCTTCAGCAACAGCGGGCGCGCGGCGGCGAAAATCACCTCCGGCAATAGGCTTGGTTCCGCAAGGCGCTGAGACCGGGTGCGGAGCGCAAAATCAGCCGCCTTCAGCTTCAGCACGACGCCGCCCGCCGCCAGCCCCTTTTCCTTGAGCCGGCGCGCGAGTTTTTCGCACATCCACCAAAGCGGTGCCTCAAGCGCCGGCAAAGCCGTGATATCCGTATCAAAGGTGGTCTCGGCGCTGATGCTTTTGGTTTCTCGGCTTGGGTTGACCGGGCGGTCATCCTCACCCCGCGCGCGCGCCACCAAGGCCGGGCCATCGGCGCCGAAACGGGCCAAGGCAGTGCGGGCATCCAGCGCGGCCAATTGCCCAAGCCGCACAAAGCCTGCCGAGGCCAGGCGCTTGGCCATGGCCGGCCCCACACCGGGCAGCACCGCCACCGATTGCGGCGCCAGCCAGCCAGCCGCTTCGCCCGCGCCGATCACGGCAAAACCCCTCGGCTTGTCCCGTTCTGCCGCCAATTTCGCCATGAGCCGATTGGCCGCCAAGCCCACAGAGACCGTCACCCCCACCTCTCGCTCCACGGCCTGGGCGAAGCGCGCCAGCACTGCGGCGGGCGGCGCGTTATGCAGCGCCTCGGTCCCCCGCAAATCCAGCACTGCCTCATCTATTGAGAGCGGCTGCACCAGGGGCGTGAGGGCTTCCATCATGGCGCGGATGCGCGCCCCTTCGCGGGCATATTTCGCGATATCGGGCTTGATTACCACCGCATCGGGGCAGGCGGCGCGCGCCTTGAACATGGGCATCGCACTCCGCACACCCGATAGCCGCGCGATATAGCAGCACGCCGCCACCACGCCGCGTGTCCCGCCGCCCACAATCACCGGGCGTGTCGCCAATGCCGGCTGGTCGCGCTTTTCGACACTGGCATAGAAGGCATCGCAATCAATATGCGCGACGGTCAGGCGGAATAGGTCAGGATGGGCGATAACACGCCTGGAACCACAGGCCGGGCAGCGCGTGAAATCCTCGGCCGCGTGATGGAAGCAATCGCGGCAGAGTGCGGGCATGCCTTAACGCCTGAGCCAGGGCATGGCGGCGAAGCAGGCGAGCAACGCCGCATAGATCACGCCTTCAATAGACGCGAAATGCGCCAGCCATTCTTCGGGCGAAAGGCCGCGCATCGCGCGCGTCATGGCGATTTCCGCGCCAATCAGCAGCACCAGGCCAAAGACGCCCATCAGTAGCCGCCCGCCCGATTTCGGCGGAACGCCAAAGCGGCGCGCGATCAGCGGCGCGAAATGGAAAATGGCGGCGAGCATGGGGAGAGCCTCAATCGCACTCGCCACCATCACACCAAGGCGCGGCGCCAACAACAATTCGCGCGTCGCACCCAGCAAAAAGCCAATCACATAAAGCAGCAGGAAATAAACCGCCCCCGCCCTGAAACTACGCCTGATCATGGCGCATCCCAAAGCCGCGCAGCGCCAAAAACGCCCGAGGAATCGCCATGCTTCGCCTGCACCAAGGGCGTGCGCGCCACATCGCCAAAGCCATGCCGCGCCATCAGCCCCGGCACATCGCGATAAAGATGCGCCATATTGGACAAGCCGCCCCCCAGCACAATCACATCGGGGTCAAGGATATTGGCAATCATCGCCAAGGCCCGCGCGAGCCTGTCCGCATGTCGCGCCAAGGCCGCTTGCGCGCGCTGATCGCCCGCCTCCGCGCGTTCCGGCAAGCCAGAGGCATCGCGCGCCCCCGGCCCATCGCAATCCGCTGCCAAGGCAGGGCCAGACAGGAAGGTTTCCAGACAGCCATGCTGGCCGCACCAGCAGCGCGGGCCCGGAAACTCCTCAGGCCGCATCCAGGGCAGCGGCACATGGCCCCATTCGCCGCCCGTGCCATTCGGCCCATCCAAAATCCGCCCACCCGAGACAATCCCCGCACCTGTCCCGGTGCCGATGATCACCGCGAAAACCGTGTTGTAGCCAGCGCCGGCGCCATTGGCGGCCTCACTCATCGCCAGGCAATTCGCGTCATTGCTGATGCGCACCGCGCGCCCAAGCAGGGCTTCCAGATCCTGCTTCAAGGCGCGGCCATTGAGCGCCTGGGAATTGGCATTGCGCACCAGACCACTCACGGGGCTGAGGCTGCCTGGGATGCCGATGCCGATGCTGCCCTGCGCGCCCAGCCGCGCCTCGGCATCGCGCACCAAATCGGCGATAGTCGCCAAAACGCCCTCATATGCCGCGGGGCTTGCGCGGCGTTCGCGCAGCAGCACGGCGCCATCATCGCCAAGAGCCACGATTTCTGTCTTGGTGCCGCCCAGATCAATGCCGAGTTTCATGCTATTAGTCTTGGTCAAGGCAAGGCAGCGCCGCAAGCCCGAACTGGCAGTGATGCGCAAGCCATGGTGGAAGAGAACGCATGAATGAGACGATTCTGGATGTGAAGGGCCTGACCTGCCCCTTGCCGGTGCTGAAGGCGAATAAGGCGCTGCGCGGCATGGCAGGCGGCGCGCGGCTGACGGTGCTGGCGACCGACCCGGCCTCGGTTGCGGATTTCAACGCCTTTTGCCGCGAAACCGGCCATGCGCTGCTGGCCTTTTCTGAAGATCAGGGCAGCTATCGCTTCGTGATTCGCAAGCGCGACGACACGCCGGCATGAGCGTGCTGATCCTGACCCATGCCGCCTGCGTGGCGCATGATCCGGGGCCGCATCACCCGGAATGCCCGGATCGTTGGCGTGCCGTGACGCGCGCCCTGGAAGCGGAAGCCTTCAGCACCCTGCCCCGCGCTGAGGCTCCGCGCGCAACGCGGGAACAAATCCTGCGCGTGCATCCCGAAGCCTATCTGGACGCCATTATGGGGTCGGCACCCGCCGAGGGTGATCGCGTGGCACTCGATGCCGATACCAGCCTGTCCCATGGCAGTATCGAAGCTGCCTTGCGGAGTGCCGGCGCGGCGGTAGCGGCGGTGGATGCGGTCTGCGCCGGCCCGATCCGCCACGCCTTTTGCGCCACGCGCCCGCCTGGCCATCACGCTGAACCGGCCCGCCCCATGGGGTTGTGCGTCTTCGCCAATGCCGTGATTGCCGCGCGCCATGCCCAGGCTGCGTATGGCCTCAAGCGCGTTGCGGTTGCGGATTTCGATGTGCATCACTGCAATGGCACGCAAGCCTGTTTTGAAGCGGATGCATCCTTGATGCTGGCATCATCCCATCAATGGCCGCTTTACCCCGGCACCGGTACGCCGCAGGAACGGGGTGTCGGCAATATCTTCAACGCGACGCTGCCGCCGGGTGCTGATGGCGCGGCGTTTCGCACCGTGTGGGATAGGCTGTTGCTGCCGGCCTTGGACGCCTTCGCGCCTGATCTGCTGATCATCTCGGCCGGGTTTGACGCGCATGTGGCGGACCCGCTGGCGCAGTTGCGGCTGACGGAGGCGGATTTCACCTGGATCACCGAAGAACTCTGCGCCCTGGCCGCGCGCCATGCCGAAGGGCGCGTCGTTTCAGTGCTGGAAGGCGGCTATGATCTGGATGCGCTTGGTTCGTCTGTTGCCGCCCATGTTCGCGCGCTGATGCTCAATTAACCCTTGCAGAGCGCCGCCCAGCGCCCCCAAATCTCACATTACAAAACAAAGAGGTTCGCCATGCGCCGTCGTCATCTTCTCGTAGCCCTGCCCGCCGCGGCTTTAGCGCCACGCCTTGCCGCCGCGCAGGAATGGCCGCCCGGCCCCGTGCGCGCCATTGTGCCCTTCGCCCCGGGATCCGCCACCGATACGGTGGCGCGCGTCTTTACCGAGAAAATGCGCGACACGCTCGGCCAGAATGTGGTGGTCGAAAA
>JADCFP010000098.1 GCA_020249465.1 Roseomonas sp.
CGGCAGGCTGGGCGGGCGGAAACCGAGCGGCAGGCGCGGCTGCGGCAAGCCCGGCGGGCGTGGCATGGATTGGGGCAGAACGGGCAAGGCTTCGCTGAAGCCCCCAACCGGCGCAGCGCCCGCGAGGGATGGCACCGCCACCACCGTCCCGGCACCAATCGCCAGTGCCTTGCGCAACGCCGAGATCATGGCCCCGCGCACCGCTTCCCCATCGCGGAAGCGAAGCTCGGTCTTCATCGGATGCACATTCACATCCACGGTCTCCGGCGGCACTTGCAAGAATAGCGCGGCCACCGGATGGCGCCCCTGCGGGATCACATCGCGGTAAGCCACACGCAAGGCCACGCGCAGCAGCGGGTCGCGTACCGGGCGGCGGTTCACCACCAAATGCTGGCCAAGCGTGGTTGGGCGGTGGTGGGAGGGCAGCGCCGCCAGCCCGCTGATATCAAGCGTTTCGGAGACCGCTTCCACCGGCACCGCGGCGGCGGCGAATTCCGCCCCCAGCACCTGCCTGATGCGCCCTTCCTGATCGGTTGCGGGCAGGGACAGCACGTCACGCCCATCGCTTTGCACGCGAAACGCCACTTCCGGCCAGGCCAGCGCCAGGCGGCGCACCGCTTCCACCGCGTGTTCGGCTTCCGTGCGGGGGTGTTTTAGGAATTTCCGCCGCGCCGGGGTGGCGAAAAACAAATCCCGCACCTCAACCCGTGTGCCGGGCGCGCCGGAAGCCGGCGCCACATCGCCCTTCAGCCCGCCCTCGACACTGATCCGATGCGCGGTGCCACCCTGCGGGCAAGACGTGATGGAAAGCCGCGCCACCGCGCCGATGGAAGGCAGGGCCTCCCCCCGGAAGCCCAGGGTCGCGATGCGGAACAGGGTCGCTTCTTCCGGCAATTTAGAGGTGGCGTGCCGTTCCACGGCCAGCGCCAGATCATCCGGCCCCATGCCAATGCCGTCATCTTCCACCAGAATGCGGTCCATGCCGCCGCCTTCGAGGGTCACGGCGATACGCCGCGCCCCGGCATCCAAGGCGTTCTCGACGATTTCCTTAAGCGCCGCAGCCGGGCGTTCCACTACCTCACCGGCCGCGATGCGGTTCGCGGTGGTCTCCGGCAGCAGGCGAATGGCCGGGCGCGGGGCGGCGATGGGGGCAGCGGACATGCGATCTTATAGCATGCCCCGCGATTCGCCGCGCCAGCCCTTCCCGCCGCGCGAATCAGCCGTTAGAGAGCGCCCGAACGGCAAGTATTGAGGATCAAGGGCGCATGAAAAAAATCTACCCAGACGCCAAGGCAGCGCTTTCCGGCCTGCTCCGCGATGGCATGGTGATCCATTCCGGCGGCTTCGGGCTTTCCGGCATTCCGACCCTGCTGATTGAAGCCATTCGCGAATCCGGCGTGAAGGATTTGACGGTGGTGTCCAATAATGCCGGGGTGGATGATGCGGGCCTCGGCCTGCTGCTGAAGACCCGCCAGATCCGCAAAATGATTTCAAGCTATGTCGGCGAAAACGCTGAATTCGCACGGCAATACCTGGCCGGGGAGCTTGAGATTGAATTCAACCCGCAAGGCACCTTGGCCGAGCGTATTCGCGCCGGTGGCGCCGGCATTCCCGCTTTCTTCACGAAGACCGGCGTTGGCACGGAAGTCGCGAAGGGCAAGGAAACGCGGGAATTTGATGGCGAGACCTATGTCATGGAACGCGGCATCATGGCCGATCTTTCCATCATCCACGCTTATATGGGCGATCACGAAGGTAATCTGGTCTATCGAAAGACCGCGCGGAACTTCAACCCGATGATGGCAACGGCAGCGCGCGTGACCGTCGCGCAAGTGGAACATCTGGTCCGGCCGGGAGAGATTGACGCGGACCACATCCATACGCCGGGCATTTTCGTCAAACGCATGATCACCTGCCCGCCCGGCTACGAAAAGCGCATTGAACAGCGCACCGTCCGCAAGCACGCGCCCGCCGCCGCGGCCGGCGCCGAGTCCCAGGGATAAGGAGACAAACCATGGCCTGGAACCGCGATGAAATGGCCGCCCGTGCGGCGCGCGAATTGCAAGATGGCTTTTATGTGAACCTTGGCATCGGCATCCCGACGCTGGTCGCCAATCACGTCCCCGCCGGCTTCAATGTCCAGCTGCAAAGCGAAAACGGCATGCTGGGCCTTGGCCCCTTCCCTTATGAGGGCGAGGAAGATGCCGATCTGATCAATGCCGGCAAGCAGACCATCACGCAATTGCCGACCAGTTCCTTCTTCGATTCCGCGCAATCCTTCGGCATGATCCGCGGCGGGCATATTGACCTTTCCATCCTGGGCGCCTTGCAGGTCGCGGAAAATGGCGACCTGGCCAATTGGATGATCCCGGGCAAGATGGTGAAGGGCATGGGCGGCGCGATGGACCTCGTCGCCGGCGTCAAGCGCGTGATTGTGCTGATGGAACACACGGCCGGCGGCAAGCCCAAGCTGCTCAAGCAATGCGCCCTGCCGCTCACGGGCAGCCGCGTGGTGGATATGGTGATCACCGATCTTGGCGTGTTCGAAATCGCCCGGCGCGGCCCGGCCGCTATGAAGCTGGTGGAACTCGCCCCCGGCGTGACCGAGGCTGAGATGCGCGAAAAGACCGAAGCGGATTACACGGTAGCGCTCTCAAAATAGCGCTTTCGCTCCGTTTTGCAGCCAAAATCATGCCCGCGCCGGGATCGCGCTTGACCCGGCGGGGGCATGGGATCATTTTGCGCCGCAATCTTGAACCCGGGCGCGCCTTGCGCCCTACCATTGAGGCCCGATGCCCAAAGAAGATATGATGGAGTTCAGCGGAGAGGTGGTGGAGCTTCTGCCCAACGCCATGTTCCGCGTGAAACTCGATAATGACCACATGGTCCTGGCGCATACCAGCGGGAAGATGCGCAAGAACCGCATTCGCGTGCTGGCCGGTGATCGCGTCAATGTTGAAATGACGCCCTATGATCTGACCAAGGGCCGCATCACCTTCCGCTTCAAGTAACGCCGCACCCATGGATGCCGCGCGCTTGCCGCTGGTATTGGCGAGCGCCAGCCCCCGCCGCCTGGATTTGCTGGCGCGGCTGGGCATTACGCCCGCGCGCGTGATCGCGACCGATATTGATGAAACGCCCTTGAAGGCCGAGGTGCCGCGCGCCTTGGCGGCGAGGCTGTCGCTCGCCAAGGCGGAAGCGGCGGTGCCTTTGGCCGAAGGCGCGCTGGTGCTGACCGCCGATACCGTTGTCGGCGTTGGCCGGCGTATCCTGCCCAAGGGCGAAACCGAAGCCGATGCACGCCATTGCCTGGCGCTGCTGTCGGGCCGGCGGCATTGCGTGACCACGGGCGTGGTGCTGGCGCTCCCTGATGGTCGGCGGATCCAGCGCCTTGTCGAAACCAATGTCACCTTCCAGCGCCTGACGGAAGCGCAGATGGAAGACTACATCGCTTCCGGCGAATGGCAGGGCAAGGCCGGGGCCTATGCCATTCAGGGCCGGGCCGAGGCTTTCACGCGCTTCATCTCCGGCAGCCATTCCAATGTGGTCGGCCTGCCTTTGTTTGAAACCGCGCAAATGCTGCGGGGGATCGGGTGGCTGAAGCCCTGATCCTGGCCGAGGCCTCCCCGGGCGAGGTGCGGACCGCGCTGCTCCTGGGTGGGCGGCTGACGGAAGCCTGGGTGGAACGCCCGGCGCGGCCGGATGGCGTGGGTGATTTGCAGCGCGGGCGGGTGGTGGCGATTTCGGCTTTCATGTCGGGCGCTTTCGTGGCGCTGGCAGGCAATGAAACAGGCTTCCTGCCGGAAAGCGCAGCCAGTGCCCCACGCCAGCCGATCAAGCAGGCGGTACAGGAAGGGCAAATTCTAGGCTTGCGCGTGACGCGCGCCGCACAAGGCGGCAAGGGGCCAAGGCTATCAGCCCTGCTGACGGATACCGAAGCCGCGTTGCTGGCCGCCGCACCGCAAGGCGCGCCGCGGCTGGTGGCGCGCGGGCCGGGTGCGGCACAGCGCCTGGCTGCGCGCCATCCGAATGCCGAGATTCGTGTCTCAGGCGCGGCGCTGGTGGCGCGGCTGCGTGCCGTGCTGGGTGATCGCGTACAGGCGCAGCATGGCGCGGTATTCGATGAGGTGATTGAGGGTGAATTCGCCGCGCTTGCAGAAAACGCGGTCGCTTTGCCGGGCGGCGGTGTGCTGCATATCCAAACCACGCGCGCGCTGACCGCGCTTGATGTGGATAGCGGCGGCGCTGGCGATGGCCTGGCGCGCTTCAATGAAGCCGCTTTGCCGGAAATTGCGCGGCAAATCAGGCTGCGCAATCTCTCAGGCGCCATTCTGCTGGATGTGGCGGGGCTTTCGGCCAAACGCCGCCAGGCGCTGCTGGAACCGCTGCGTGCTGCCCTTTCGCCTGATCGGCTGGCGCGGCTGGTCGGGCTGACCGGGCTTGGCCTGATTGAATTGGTGCGTGACCGCATTCACCCGCCCCTGGCCGAAATCCTGCACTCGCCGCTTGCGGAAGGCTTGGCGGCCTTGCGTCAGGCCGCACGAGATGCCGCAGCACGCCCTGCGGAACGTCTGATGTTGGAAGCGCGGCCAGAGGTGATCGCCGCCTTGCGTGATTTGCCCGGCGCCTTGGATGAATACGCAGCGCTGACCGGCCGCGCCTTAGAATTGCGCGGCGTAGCATCCGGCACAGCGCAGATACGGGAGGTGCCGCGTGACTGACGCCGAGAAAAAACCACGCCGCCCGCGCTGCCCGATTTGCGGCCGCGCCCCCGCGCCGGAACAGCGCCCCTTTTGTTCCGATCGCTGCCGGCAGGTGGATTTAGGCCGCTGGATGACCGAGGCTTACGCGATCCCGGCCGCCGTAACGCCGGAAGAAACCGAGGATTAGCCCTTCCCCCTTGGCGATGCTCGGCCTAGCCTTCTCCCTGAAGCGTTTTCAAGCCAAGTGGAATCACTTGGCGGCTCGGAAAACGCGACCAAACAAAAGTTTAGAGCGTGTCCCGTGGACGAAGGTGAACGGGAACCGCTCTAAGGGGTTGAGGGGAAATCGCCATGGAAGAATTCGACTACGTGATTGTGGGCGCCGGTGCCGCCGGCTGCGTGCTGGCCAATCGGCTGACGGCTTCGGGCAAGCATAGCGTTGCCATTCTGGAAGCCGGCGGCAAGGACAATAACATCTTCATCAAAATCCCGGCCGGCTTCAACAAGACCGTCTATAATCCCAAGCTGAATTGGGGCTATGAAACCGCGCCTGGTCCCTACATTGACAATCGCAAAATCCCTTTCCCGCGCGGCAAGGTTTTGGGCGGTTCCGGTTCCATCAATGGCCATCTTTATGTGCGCGGCCAATCCGCCGATTACGATATGTGGGCGCAGCTTGGCTGTCGCGGTTGGGCCTGGGATGATGTGCTGCCCTATTTCAAGCGCGCCGAGACCCGCGGCAATGGCGGTGGCGATCCGGCCGTGCGCGGCAATAATGGGCCGCTTTCCATCGAAGATCAGCGCGACCCGCATGAACTCTCTGAAGCCTATATCGCGGCCAATGAGGCGCTCGGCCTGCCGCGCACGCCCGATTACAATTCCGGCAATCAGGAAGGCACGTTTCTCTATCAGCAAATGATGCGTGGTGGCCGGCGCTGGAGCCCCGCCGATGCCTATCTCCGCCCGGCCCTGTCGCGCCCCAATCTGAAGCTGATCCAGCGCGCTTTGGCTGAGGCGATTGTCTTTGAAGGCAAGCGCGCGGTCGGCATTCGCTATACGCAGGAAGGCAGCGCGCCGATCACCATCCGTGCGCGGCGCGATGTGATCCTCTCGGGCGGTTCGATCAATACGCCGCAGCTTTTGCAAATCTCGGGCGTTGGTGATCCGGAATGGCTTGCCGGCATTGGCGTTGATGTTGTCCATGCGCTGCCAGGCGTCGGCAAGAATCTGCGCGACCATTATGCGGTGCGTGTTTCGGCTTTGGTGAAGGGTTCCGGTTCGCTTAATGAACGCTCCCGTGGCCTGCGCTTGGCGATGGAAGTGCTGCGCTATGCCTTCACGCGCAAGGGGCTGTTGACAGCGAGCCCAAGCCATGCCGGCGGTTATTTCAAGACGCGTGAGGGCCTCGCCACCCCCGATATGCAGCTTTACTTCGCCCCCGCCAGCTACCCGACCGGGCGCTATGGCGTGACGGATCTCGATACCAAGCCAGGCATGACGCTTGGCTGTTCGCAGCTCCGCCCGGAAAGCAAGGGCTGGTTGAAGGCGCTTTCGGCGGACCCGCGTGCGAAACCGGAGATTCAGCCGAATTATCTGCAGGATCAGATGGACCGTGACGCGCTGCTGGCAGCGATGAAATACCTGCGGCAATTGCTGCAAACACGCCCGCTGGCCGATTACGTGGTGGCCGAGAATTTTCCTGGCCCCGCCGTGCAAACCGATGAGCAATGGATGGCCCATGCGCGGGCGACGGGTTCCACCACCTATCACCCGATCGGGTCCTGCAAGATGGGCATTGATCCCATGGCGGTGGTTGATCCGGCGACCATGAAGGTGATCGGGCTTGAGGGGCTGCGCGTTGCGGATGCTTCCTGCATGCCGACCATGGTTTCCGGCAATACCTATGCCGCCACCAATATGATTGCTGAGAAAGCCGCGGATCTGATCGAGGCATAATTTTTGGGGAGAACACCTATGAGGTTTCGTGATCAAGGCGTCCTGATAACCGGTGCCGCGAGCGGCATTGGCCGCCAATTGGCGATTGCCTTTGCCGAGGAAGGCGCGCGGTTGGCGATTGCCGATATTGACAAGGCGGCAGTGGAAGCGACGGCCGCCGATATCCGCAAGCGCGATGGCGAAGCGCATCCCTTTGTCTTGGATGTGGTGAAGCCCGATGCAGTGCGCGATTTCATCGCGGGCGCTGAGGCTGTGCTCGGCCGGTTGGATGTGCTCGCGAATTGTGCCGGTGTGCGTGAAATCAGCCCGCTACTCGATCTTTCGTTTGAGGATTGGCAGCGCACCATGAGTATTAATGTGACCGGTAGCTTCCTACCCTCACAGGCTTTTGCGCGTCGGCTGATTGCGCTTGGCAAGACAGGGCGGATTGTGAATATCGCCTCAACGCTCGGCCTGGTCGCAACACCGGAACGTGTTGCTTATGTGACTTCGAAGCATGCGGTGGTGGGGCTGACCAAGGCGCTGGCGATGGAATTGGCGCCGCGCGGCATTCGCGTGAATGCGGTCGCACCTGGCGTGATCCGCACGCCAATGACAGAACGCTATTTCCAGGATGCGGCTGTGGCGCGGAAGATCCAGGAACTCCACGCCATGGGGCGTTCCGGCGAAACCCATGAAGTGGCCAATGCCATGATGTTCCTGGCTAGTGAGGAAAGCTCCTTCACCACCGGCGCGGTGCTGACGGTGGATGGCGGCTGGACGCTGGGGAAGAACATGACGTGATGCAGGGGTCGGCGCTTATTTCACCAATAAGCGCCGCACCACAAAGCCGCCCACACCGCACAGCGCAATCACCAGCGCCATGGGCAGTGCCGTGCCATTTTGCAGCACGCCGAGTGCCACGCCGGCGAGCGCGCCTGCACCGAATTGCAGCGTGCCCATCAGTGCCGAGGCATTGCCGGCAATCGCGCCATGCGGTGCCATGGCGCGCGCCGCGGTCAGCGGCATGACAGCGCCGATCATGGAAACATAGACGAACAACGCGATAATGATCGCGGCAAAACCACCAAAGCCGGTGATCGTTACCGCAAGCAGCGCCAACCCTGCTAGCGCGCTGATCGAAAGCGCAATCGTCAGCATGCGCGCCGGCGCCACCCTATCCACCAGCCGCGCCGTGACTTGCCCAACCAGCATGATGCCGATGGCATTGGCACCGAAATAAAACCCGTAATCCTCCGCCCGCACAGCGTATAATTCCATGAAGACAAAGGGCGATCCGGCGATATAGGCAAACATGCCGCCGATGATCAGGCCGCCCGCCAGCGCATGGCCCATGAAATAGCCATCGCCGAGCAAGCGTCGCCAGACGCCAAAGACCTGGCGCAAACCATCGCGCCGGCGGCGTTCGACCGGCAAGGTTTCTGGCAGAAACACCGCAATCGCCAGCAGCAGTATTGCGCCGTAAGCCGCAAGGCACAGGAATATGCCGCGCCAGCCAATCACGCCAAGCAAAGCACCACCGACAATCGGCGCGATGATCGGCGCCACCCCCATCACCAGCATCAGCCGCGCCATCAGGCGGATCGCGCCGCGTTCATCGGCAACATCGCGCACCACGGCCCGCGCAATCACCATGCCCGCGCACCCCCCAAGCGCTTGCATCAGCCGCGCCGCAATCAGGCTTTCGATATTGGGCGCCAAAGCGCAGATCAGCGATGCTGCAGTGTAGACGCCAAGCCCGATGAAGAGCGGCAGGCGCCGCCCGTAACGATCCGCAAGCGGCCCATAAAAAATCTGCCCCAGCGCCATGCCAAGGAAAAACACCGCAAGGCTCGCCTGCGCGGCCCCTGCCGTAGTGCCAAGCGATTGGCCCAGCATCGGCAGCGCCGGCAGATACATGTCAATCGAAAACGGCCCAATGGCCGCCATCGCGCCCAGGATGAAGGGCAGGCGCTTTTGCGGAATGCTCAGACCCTCAGATTTCGGGCGCGGCGGCAAAAGCCTCTGCCGCCAGCCTGAGCGCGGCTTCCACCGCCACGCGCCCTTCGGGTGACAAAGGCGCCTGCGGCAAGATCGGGTCACCCACCGCAAAACCCTGGATTTGCAGGGCACCCTTGATGCAGGCAGCGAGCGAATGCGCGGCGAATAATTCATTCACCCGCCACAGCGCGCGTTGCAACGCCATGGCCGCATCCCAATGCCCGGCGCGGCAGAGTTCATAAAGCCGCACGCTTTCGCGCGGAATGGCGCAAGCCGGCCCCGCCATCCAACCCTTGCCGCCAATCAGCATCACCGCCGCTGGAATATGGGCAGATGCCGCAAAAACCCCGATGCGCCCTTGCGTGCGATTGATGATGGACAGCAAGCGCCCAGTATTGGTGGAAGCATCCTTGATCAGGCAAATGCGCGGATGATGGGAAAGCTTTTCAATCGCCGGCAGGGAAAGATCGGAACGCTGGAAATTCGGATTGGTGTAAAGCACCGTCGGCAACTCAGTCGCATCCGCGATGGCGGTGAAATAGGAAACCACCGCAGCGTCATTCAACGGGAAATAGGCTTCCAGAATGGCGAGGATACCATCCGCGCCCATCGCCGCGTAATCACGCGCCTGACGTTCCGCATCCGCAATTGTGGTCGCCGCAACGCCGGCCACCACCGGCACACGGCCCGCGGTTTGGGCGACAACAATTTCCACAATCCGCCGGCGTTGCGCTGCATCCAGATAGGCAAACTCACCCGTGCTGCCCAAGGGTGTCAGCCCATGCACACCGGATGCGATCAGATGATCCACCAGCCGGCGTAATTCACCTTCCAGCACCGTGCCATCGGGTGCGACGGGTGAGACAAGATAGGGGAAAACCCCATGAAATTCCTGCATGATCGGCAGTTTCCTACTGCGCCCGCGCCTGCGCACGCAGCACATGCTTTTGGATCTTGCCGGTGGAGGTCTTCGGCAATTCCGCAAAGACAATATGGCGCGGCAGCTTGAAGGCCGCCAAATGCTGGCGCGCGAAATTGATGAGTTCTTCAGGCGTTGCTGCCATGCCTGGCTTCAATTCCACAAAGGCGCAGGGCGTCTCACCCCATTTCTCATCGGGCTTCGCAACCACCGCCACCACGGCGACAGAGGGATGCTTATAAAGCGCATCTTCCACTTCGATGCTGCTGATATTCTCCCCGCCCGAGATGATGATATCCTTCGACCGATCCTTGAGCTGAATATACCCATCCGGATATTTCACCGCGAGGTCGCCGGTATGAAACCACCCACCGGCAAAAGCGGATTGCGTGGCGGCGGCGTCCTTCAAATAGCCCTTCATGACAACATTGCCGCGCATCATCACCTCCCCCATTGTCGCACCATCCGCGGGGACGGGCGCCATGGTCTCAGGGTCCATCACGTCAAGCCCTTCAAGCGCGAGGTAGCGCACGCCCTGGCGTGCCATCAGCGCGGCCTGTTCCGCCGCCGGCCTGGCGCCCCATTCGCTGTGCCATTCATTCACCACGGCGGGGCCATAAACTTCCGTCAGGCCATAGACATGGCAGACAGCAAAACCCGCTTCCTTCATGGCGGCGAGCACGGCTTCGGGCGGCGGCGCGCCGGCCACAACGAATTGCACCTGATGTGAAAGCGCGCGCTTTTCGGCCACTGGTGTCGCCAGCAAAGTCGCCATCACAATCGGCGCACCGCACATATGCGTCACGGCATGTTCCGCCATCAGGCGCCACATATCAGGGCCGCGCACGGCGCGCAGACACACATGCAAGCCGGCCTGTGCCGTCACCGTCCAGGGAAAGCACCAGCCATTGCAATGAAACATCGGCAGCGTCCACAGATAAGATGGATGCTTGCCCATGCCGGCAGAAAGCACATTGCCGGTCGCCAAAAGGCAGGCGCCGCGATGGTGATAGACAACACCTTTCGGCTTGCCCGTGGTGCCCGACGTATAATTCAGCGTAATGGCATCCCATTCATCGGCTGGCATCGCCCAAGCGAAATCGGCGCTGCCTTCAGCGATGAAGTTTTCATATTCCTGCCCGCCCAGGCTTTCGCCATGCACCGCTTCCGGCGCCAGCGCATCCTGCACTTCAATGATGATCGGCTTGGCCGCGCATTCGACCAAAGCGGCACGCAGCACCGGCATGAATTCGCGGTCCACCACCACGGCCTTGGCTTCCCCGTGATCGAGGATATAGGCAATAGTCGGCGCATCAAGCCGCGTATTGATAGTGTTCAAAACGGCACCGGCCATGGGTACGCCGTAGTGGCATTCCAGCATTTCGGGAATATTGGGCAGAATTGCTGCCACCGTATCACCACGCCCAATGCCACGCTTGGTCAGCGCATGCGCCAATTGCACGGAACGATTGCGCAGGCTGGCGTAATCGCGCTTCACCGCGCCATGCACCACGGCGGGATAATCCGGATAAACCTGCGCGGCGCGTTCCAGAAACAAAAGCGGCGTCAGCGGTTGATGATTGGCTGCGTTCTGCTCAAGCCCGTATTCGTACTTGTTCAAGGCCATCTTCCTCACCTGTCTTCCCATTGCGGATGGCGCTTTTCCAGGAAGGCGCCAATGCCTTCCGCCGCATCGCGAGCCATCAGATTTTCCGTCATGACCGAAGCCGCTTCGCAATAAGCCTCCGCCAGCAGCAATTCGATTTGCCGATTGAAGCCGCGCTTGCCCATGCGCACCGTAATCGCCGAATGGGCCGCAATGCGCTCAGCCAGGCCAAGCGCGGTTTCCATCAGTGCGTCACGCGGCGCCAGGCGATTCACCAGGCCAAGGCGCTGCGCTTCGTCAGCCGGTACCATCTCACCCAACAACAACATTTCCATCGCGGCCTTGCGCGGCACCGCGCGCGCCAAGGCCACCGCCGGTGTGGAACAGAACAGCCCGATATCCACGCCCGGCGTGCAGAAGCGCGCATCTTCCGCCGCGACAGCCAGATCGCAGCTTGCAACCAATTGGCAGCCGGCGGCGGTCGCCACCCCTTGCACCGCCGCAATAACCGGCTGAGGCAGCCCCACAATGCCCTGCATCACCCGCGCGCAGGCCGCCATGGCATCGGCGTAAAAGCCGCGCCCGCCATCCGCATCAGCGCGATGCGCGGAGATTTCGCGCAAATCATGCCCGGCGCAGAACACCGTGCCCGCCCCCGCCAGCACCACGACGCGGCAGGTGTTGTCTGCGGCGATGTCGGCCAGCATCTCCTCCAGCGCCTGCAATAGCGCGCGAGAGAGGCTATTGCGCTGGGCGGGCCGGTTCAGCGTGATCACGCATATCCCGCCCGGGCGATCCTCCCGCAGCAGGATGGGGGTGTTTTGCAGCTCTGTCTTGGACATGGCGGAATATTCCTGCCCCGGACGGGGGATTACAAGGTCTCGGAAGCCGTATAGCCTGACCCCAGGATGAAACACCAAGAGGAAAACGCGGCCGCCGAGACCACTGCGGCGCTGGAAGCAAGGCTTGCCGCGGTCAGGGCCAAACGCGGCTATTTGCTCCCGCATCACGGGCTGTTGGCGCTGGCCTTCCCCCGCCTGCTGGAAGGCTATGACGCTGCCTATTCCGCCATGGCCTTAGATGATCGCGTTCTGTCGCATCACGACCGCGAATTCGTCTGGCTGGCGGTGCTGGCCGCGACTGATGAGGCTTTGGCGACGCACCATATCGCGAAATTCCGCGCTGCCGGCGGCGATGATGCGCTGATCGGCGCGGCGTTCAGCGCTGCCGCGCTCGCCATCGGTGCTGAGGCGTTTGATTTCGCCGCCCATCGCTGGGGCGCGCAATTGGCGCCCTTTGATCCCCGCGCGGCCTATCTGGATGCTGTTGCGCAGATCGCGCCCGCCGCCCCGCGCCGACTTGTCCATTTGGCGCAATGCGCCGTGCAGGTCTGCCGCGCGCGGTGGCGGATACTCGAATGGCAGATCGAAGCCGCCTATGCGGATCAGGTGCCGGAAGATGAAATCGCGGAAGCCATTACACTCGCGATGTTCCCCGGTTCCATCCCGCGTTTCGTTGAAGCCTGCGGCGTCTGGCGCGGCATCATCGCGGCGGGGCGCGTCGCGGCCTCAGACCGCTACAGGGCCTGGGCGGCGCTGACCGGCCAGGGCGGCTTTGACGAAGTGCTCGCGAAAACTTCCAAGGATAAATGAGGAAACCAATGGCCTGGACAGCAAAATACATCATCCAGAACGGCAAGAAAATCGCCTTTGATGAAGCGCGCGTACACCCATTCTCAGTGGGCCATGCCTATGGCGGGACGGTGTTTGAAGGCATCCGCGCCTATATGAATTACAGCACCGGCAAGCTTGCCGTGTTCCGACTGGAAGAACATCTCGTGCGGCTGGATCAGGGCATGAAATTCATGCGCTTCGACAACCCACCCTCGCGCGATGAAATGCGTCAGGCGGTGTTGGATGCGGTGCGCGCCAATGAACCGGATGATGATGCCTATATCCGCATCCAGGTGCATATCGAAAGCCTGGGTTCCATGGCTTCCACCGGCAGTATCGGCTGGGCGTGTGGCGCCATGCCGCGCGAACGCAATGCCAAGCGCAGCAGCGGGCTTTCCGTGCATGTTTCTTCCTGGACACGCATTACGGACACCACCATGCCGCCGCGCATCAAGGCGACCGCGAATTACCATGCCGGGCGCATCGCCATGCTGCAGGCCAAGGCGGATGGCTATGACAATGCGCTGCTGATGACCCGTGCGGGCAAGATCAGCGAAGGCACCGGCGCCTGCCTTTTCATGGTGCGCGATGGGAAGTTGATTACGCCATCACGTGAAAACGACATTCTGGAAAGCGTCACGCGCGATACCGTCATTCATCTCGCCGCCGAACATGGGCTGAGCGTGGAACAAGGCATCATTGACCGCACTGAGCTTTATTTCGCCGATGAACTATTCTTCTGCGGCACCGGTCAGGAATTGCTACCGATCACCAGTGTGGACAGGCTTCCGGTCGGTGATGGCAAGCCAGGCGCGATCACCATGCGCTTGCAGGAAGCCTATGAAAGCGTCGTGCGCGGCACCACCAATGCCCATGCGGAATGGCGCACGCCGGTTTAATCTCTGCCTTCGTCGGGGATGGCGAGCCTTGTGCCACAAGCCTTGCAATGCACCGCATCCGGATCATGGCGTTGCAGCCCGCAGCTTGGACAGGGAAAGCGCACCTTGCGCGGGCGGAATAGCGCCTGTGCAAGGCGCAGAAACAGCGTCACGCCACAGATCATAATGAAGACGGAAAGCAGCTTGCCGAATTTACCTTCCAGCGTGATGTCACCAAACCCGGTCGTGGTCAGCGCTGTCACGGTAAAATACAGCGCATCAGCGTAATCCGCGATTTTCGGATTGATGGCGCGCTGGCTTTCATAAACCACCGCCGTCATGACAAAGACGAAGACTGTCAGGTGTACGCCGGCGATCAACGCTTCCTCATGTCGGCGAAAGAAGGGCATATCCTGGCGGAGTTCCATCAGCGTCCGATAGGTATGCAAAAGCCGAAGCGTGCGCAAAACGCGGAGGAAGCCAAACCCCTCCCCCGTCAGGGGCGCGAGGAAAGATAGCACCGCAACAAGATCAATCAGGCTTGAGAATTTCAGCGCCTGACGCCCCGGTGCGCGATGCGCCGCCAGATGCGCGGCATATTCGGCCGCCAGGATCAGCCCAATCACCACATCCACCACGCCAATCCATGGCTCGCGCGGGATGAAGGATGTGCCGATCACGAAAATCAGCGTCAGCAGATCAAAACAGATGATCCCATAGCGAAAGCGCCGTGCGGTCGCGGAACTACCGAAGTAAAGCTCCCGCAGCTTGAGCCGCCAGCCCTGAAACTGCACCACGCCTGTCATGGTGCAGGCGCGTCAGCGTGTCGGTGTCGGCGGCGTGGTGCTGTAATCGTAAAAGCCGCGCCCGGATTTCCGGCCATACCAGCCGGCTTCGACATATTTCGCGAGCAGGGGCGAAGGCCGATATTTGGAATCGCCCAAGCCCTCATGCAGCACTTTCATCACCGAATAGAGCGTATCGAGGCCGACGAAATCGGCGAGCTCCAAAGGCCCCATCGGGTGGTTGGCGCCAAGCTTCATGCCGGCATCAATCGCCGCCACGTCGCCCACACCTTCCATCAGCGCCTGGATCGCCTCATTGATCATGGGGCAGAGGATGCGGTTGACGACAAAGCCCGGCCAATCCTGCGCCATGACCGGCGCCTTGCCCATGCGCTTCGCCAGCGCTTCCACCGCCTGATAGGTCGCGTCTTCCGTCGCCAGACCGCGAATGATCTCAACCA
>JADCFP010000099.1 GCA_020249465.1 Roseomonas sp.
ACGAAACTGGGCCTATCGAGGAGATCCTGAAGATTGTGCTTTTCCACCGAAGTAAACGCCTGGAGTATATGGGTCCGCGCCTGCTCAAACTGGCCTGTGACACAATCACACCAGGCCAGCCGAATGTCAGGCCAACTGGTACTGGTGAGCGTATCCAAGCCATTGCGGACATGATCGACCATTGCGGGGAATGACCGCATGCGATCGCCGAAGGGAACAAAATCCGATTTGATGAGCTCCACAAGGGCGTTGGAAAAGCCTGGCGTCCGGATATCGACGGAGAAAGCACCGTCAATAAAAACTCTGGCCTTCTTTCCATAAGGTAACTTGCGAGTGTCCCCGAACAAAGACAAGGGACGCAGTGCAAAATAGATACGCATGTTGAATTTCGATGGCGGACCATCGAAAAAGATCCCTGAGATATGGTGGTTGCCTATGTGCTGGAATACCCATCTACCTCTTACGTGATAAGCTGGGAACTCCGACACGATCTGGTCAATCATGGCTTTGAAGGGCGTTTTTTGACGAGCCTTCGTGGCTTTAGGTCTAATACCATGATTTGGCGCGGCAAGCTGGGCTGAGGATTTGGCCTCTGCGATCGCCGCCTCGATGCTCATCACCATGCCCCCTTGCGGTTCGTAGATGACGCCGCCGCAAGCCTTTGCGATTGCTGCCGCGATACCGTTGGCGAAGGCCATTTCAAGGAAATCGCCCCCCCACCGCAAAGTAACGACGCGGTCCAGTTGTGGAGCCGCTTTGGCGAAGTCGGGGTACATGTCAAAGACCTCCGCCTTATCTTCGATCGATATTTCGGCCCCGGTCTGCTCCCCATCAAAGGTAGCAGGTTGGAAGCCGCCCGCGCTTTTCAGGTTAAAGCTATTCTCCAGAATGATTGGCAATTCAAAAGCTGCTGCAGCCGCGTTCAGATCCTTCGCCGAAGGATCACAAATGGCAGGAATAGCGACATAAAGCTCTAGCGACATGTTTAGGGCCTCCGTAAGATTTAGCGGCAGTATGTGTCATGACGGTCCGTCGTCAAATCATTTCACCCTCGGTCGGCGTTCTTGCAGGCTGTGCGCCAATTAATGCTTTCCTTCAAAGGTCAAGCTTTGGGCCGCATGTCAGCACCCACAGAACAACAGCGCCGGTCCCTTACCCTGAACAAGATGACTTCAGCGCCAAACGCAACATCACCCCGTAAACCGTGCCGCTGAAAATGCCGGATCAGGTTGGGCCAATCCCAGCACCGCATCAGCTGTCATGCGCCCGGCAATCGGCCCAAGCGTATAGCCATTGGATGTCACGGCGGCGAAGAAGCCTAGCATGCCCGGCACCTCACCCAAAATCGGCGCACGATCAATATGCACATTCATGCCCGTCCAACTGCGCAGCACATGCAAGCCCTCAACAGCAGGTACCACATGCCCGGCGATCCAGAGGTTTCCCTGAATATTCCTGCGCAGATTGCGCGTGGCGCCGGTAGCTGGGTCATGCGCACCGGGCCAGCCGCCACCAATCAGCAAGTGCCCATGCGAACCTTGCTTCAGCGAAAGATGTCGCCCGGCATGTGCCACCAGATGCGGGATGATCGGTGCCATCGCCTCGGTCGCGATCACCTGCTGCACCAGACCACCCACGGGCAGCTTCACCCCCGCGAGCCCTGCGATATGGCCAGACCAGGGGCCGGCCGCGACCACCACGCGCCCGGCACGAATGGGCCCTTGCGCAGTGCTGATCAGATAACCGCTGCCTTCCCGTGCAATCGCCTGCACATCAAGCCCGCTTTCCAGCCGCGCGCCGGCATGCTTGGCCAAGTGCAGCAAGGCGGCCGTGCCGCGCAAAGGATCAATCTGGCCCTCGGCGGGGCAGAAGGCCGCGCCGGCAAAACGATGCGCCAAATATGGCGCCAGATCGCGCAATTCATTCGCGCCAATCACATGATTTTCAATGCCCGCGCTGCGTTCCACCGCAACCTTGCCACGCAGCCAGGCCAATTCCTCCGGCGTTTCTGCCAGCATCAAACCACCTTCGGTGCGAATGCCGCAGGCTTCACCGGCATCGCGCGCAATCTCTTGCCAAAGCGCGATGGAACGCGGCCCGAGCGGTAGCGTGGCAACAGCAGGTCCGGCCGTGCCAAGCGCTTCCGCCTTGTCGCCGAAATCATAGGACAGCAATTGCACATGCAGGCTGCCGGCATTGGCGGTGCTGGCGGCAAGGCCGGGCTCGCCACGGTCTGCCACCAGTACATCCACACCTTCCCGCGCGAGATAAAGCGCGGTGGAAAGCCCAACCACACCTCCACCAATCACCAGCACATCACATTGGCGCGTGGTTTGCGGCGCGGTGGCAGCGCCGGTTTTCCAGGTGATCGGCGCGGGCGCGCCAATCACCGGCGTTTCTCCCCATTCCGGCACTTCAAGCCTGAGCAGCGCCGCGGGGATGGGTTTGATCGGTGCGCGCGGCGCGGCGAAATCCGCTTCCTGCGCCGCAACGCCTGCCATGCGCGCCAAGGTCGCGCCACACATGCGCCCCTGGCAGCGCCCCATACCGGCGCGCGTTTCCTTCTTGATGGCAGGCAGTGAAGCGGCGCCACCCTTGATGGCAGCACGGATTTCGCCGGCGCGCACTTCCTCACACCGGCAGAGGATGGTTTCATCCGTGATCCGCGCCGGATCAAAGGCTGGCGCAGCATAGATGCGCCATAAGGCGCGCTGGAATGCTTCCGCCTGCGTCAGTGCATCGCGTGTTGCGGTGTCATCACCTGCACCGAAGCCAAGATCACGCGCGGCGGCCAGCCCCGCCAAGCGTCCGCGCGCCAAGGCGATGCGCGCGCCACCAATGGCCGCGCCATCACCAATCGCGAAAACCTCATTGACGCTGCTGCGCCCAACGGCATCTGTGATCGTTTCCAACCGTCCCAATCCAGCGCCAGGGCCTTCCGTGATAAAGCGCTGCGTGCAACCCAAGGCGCGCGCCAGCCCGGTTTCCGATTGAAAGCCAAGATTGAGTGCCGCAACGCCGGCCGCGATGCGCCTCTCGCCTTGCGGCGTGCTGATGCTAAGCGCCTCAAAGCTCGTGCTGCCTTCACAGGCAATGATCTCGCTTCCCCAATAAAGCGGCACGCCAGCGCGTTTCAGAATCGCGAGGTAACGCAAGCCATCCCAAGCCAGATCAGGCGCCGCGCGCGCCAGGCGCAGCAGATCGCGCCAGGCGCCAGGCCCGGGCGCGGGGGCGGCTTCCACCACCGCGGCAACACGCACACCGCCCGCCAGCAATTCGCACGCAAGTTGCAGATTGAGCGGCCCGCTGCCGGCAATCACCACGCTCTCGGCCGGGCTCACGCGTTGTGCGCGCGCAAGGGTTTGCAACGCGCCCGTGGTCATCACCCCCGGCAGGGTCCAGCCCTGCACCGGCACAGGGCGTTCATGTGCGCCCGGCGCCAGGATCAGGCGGCGCGGGCGGAAGGTGATGGCAGAGCCTTCAACCAAGGCGGCGATTTCATCCGGCGCGAAACCGCCCCACACCGTGGCACCGTAATGAAAGCGAATGCCTGCTTTCCGCGCGCGCGCAAACAGCGCGCTGCCCTGGCGGAATTGCGCATCCGGCGCGGCGTGAGCATGGCTGGCGGCGAGTGGTTTCAGATATTGCCCGCCCGGTGCTTCGCGTTCATCCAAAACGATCACGGCTGCGCCAGATTCGGCAGCGGCGATGGCGGCGGAAAGCCCGGCGGGACCGGCACCGACGACTAGAATATCGCAGTTCTGTTCAGCAATCTCAGTGGGCGCATTGCCAAGCGGTGCAGGTTCGGTCGGGAAGGCGCTTTCCACCGCCATACCATCGGCCACCTTCACCATGCAGGCGCGCTGGCCGGCCTTGCCATTCACCGTCACCACGCAATCAAAGCAGGCACCCATGCCGCACCAAAGCCCGCGCTTTGTGCCCTTTGCGGTTTCACGCAAGGCAAGAATCCCGGTAGCAGAAAGCGCGGCGGCAATGCTCTCACCCGGCAGGGCTTCCAACGGCCTGCCGTTGAAGCTGATCCTGATCGGGGCCGTGGCCTGAGTGATATGGGGGTGTTGCAGCCGCATGCTCTTGCCGTTTGCACGAAAACCGGCTCCCATCATCGCATGCGGCGCGGCCGCGTCCACCCCCGGGAGCTTCCCCCATGGCCCGAGAGCCCTTTCGCGGCACCTATACGGTGCTGGTCACGCCCTTTACCGCCGATGGAACCGCGGTGGATCACAAGGCTTTGGAACGCTTGGTTGAATACCAGATCACCGAGGGCGTGAAGGGCCTGATCCCACTCGGTTCCACGGGCGAGTTCCTTTCGGTGTCACGCGAAGAACGCGAAGGCATTGTCGAGACCGTGATCCGCGCCGCCCGTGGCCGCGTGCCGGTGCTGATTGGCACCGGTTCTGAGGATACGCGCGACGTCGTGGCGCTTTCGCGCGAAGCCGAAGCGCAAGGCGCCGATGGTGTCATGATCATCCCGCCCTTTTATTCCGTGCCGACAGAAGATGAGCTATTTCACCATTACAAGACAGTTGCGGATGCGATCGGTATTCCGATCATGGTCTATAACAATCCCGCGACATCCAATGTGGATATGCTGCCGGCGACCCTCGCGCGGATTTCGACCATTCCGAATTGTCGTTATGTGAAGGAAAGCACGCTGGAAGTCACCCGAGTGCGCGATATTGTGGCGCTCTGTGGCGACAGGATGGAAGTGTTTGCCGGTGTGCTTGGCTATGAAAGCGCATGGCTCGGCGCCATTGGCTGGGTCGCGGTATGCAGCAATCTGGCGCCGCGGCTTTCTTCCGAAATGTTCGACGCGGCTGCGTTTGAGGCAGATCGGCCCAAGGCTCTCGCGCTTTATCGCAAGCTGGCGCCGCTGCTCCCTTGGGTGGGCGGCCCGCGCTATGTTTCCGGCACCAAGGCAGGCTTCAAGCTGATGGGCATGGATATGGGCCCGCCGCGCCCGCCGCGCCTGCCCTTGCCCGCGCAGGATGTGCCTGCTTTGGCGCAGGTATTGCAAGGCATTGGGCTTATCGGCGCCGAAGCGCGCGCCGCCGAATGAGCTTTTCAACAGGGAGAAAATTGATGCTGCGATATGGAATCCTCGCCGCCATGGCGATGCTGGTGGCAACCCCTGCGATGGCGCAGGCGCCGGCTTGTACGCCGGCAGTGCCGGATAGCGAATTGGTGAAGTCGCGCACGCTGGTGATGTCCACCAATCCCACCCTGCCGCCGCTGCAATTCGTGGATGCGCAGGGGCAATTGCGCGGCATGCGGATTGAACTCGGCAATGAAATCGCGCGCCGGCTTTGCCTGACGCCCGAATATATCCGCATTGAATTCAGCGCCATGATCCCTGGGCTGGCAGCGCGGCGCTGGGATTTGATCAATACGGGTATCTTCTACACGGAAGAACGCGCGCGCATGATGCAAATGGTGCGCTACGAAAACCAGGCGATTTCCTTCAGCGCGCCGCGCGGCAATCCGCAGAATATCCGCACCACGGATGATCTGGCCGGCAAGACGATTGGTGTTGAAATCGGCGGCTTTGAAGAACGTCGCACACGGGAACTGAGCCAATCCCTGCAGGCCAAGGGCTTGCAGCCGATGAATATCCGCACCTTCGACAATTTCGCCATCGCCTATCAGGCGCTACGTGCGGGGCAGGTGCAGGCCGTGACCAGCATTGATGGTGTCGCCGCTGAATATGATCAGCGTGGTGAGTTTCCGCGCGTACTGAACGGGCTTTTCCCAACCCCGGTGGCGGTCGCTACACGTTCGCGCGTGCTGGCCGATGCGGTTGTTGGTGCCCTTGAAGCCATGAAGGCCGATGGCAGCCTGAAGGCGCTGTTCGATCGCTATGGCGCTTCAATGTATACGGACAAGTTGGAGACGGTCGGCCCGCAATAAGCACCTGATCGAAGCGCGTGCAAATCTGGTCCTGGTCGGGGTTCTTCGACTATCTTTTGAATCCCTTTTTGCTGGAGGGCGCCATCACCACGCTGTGGCTGACGGCGGCTTCCCTTTCGGCGGGTTTGGTACTCGGCGTTGTGCTGGCCGTGATGCGGCTTTCTGGCAACCCCATACTATCCGGCGCTGCGGGGTTTTACTGTTGGATATTTCGCGGCACGCCGCTGCTGGTGCAATTGCTGATCATCTATACTGGACTGCCGCTATTTGGCTTGCGCTTTTCGGTTGTGCAGGCCGCACTGCTTGGCCTTGCCCTGAACGAAGCCGCCTATTTGAGTGAGACGGTGCGCGCCGGCATCCTGGCTGTGGCGCGCGGCCAGCGGGAAGCAGCACTGGCACTCGGCCTTCGGCGCTTGCAGGTTTTTCGTCTGGTGGTCTGGCCGCAGGCGCTGCGCATCATCATCCCACCGCTTGGCAATTCCGTGAATGGCTTGCTGAAAACCACCTCGGTCGCGAGTGTGATCAGCATGGAAGAATTGCTGCGCCGCACGCAAATCCTGATCCAGGAACGTTTTCTGGTGCTGGAATTATTTATGGTGGCGGCGCTGTATTATCTGGCGATGACGACCGCCTGGGATTTTGTGCAAAGGCGGCTCGAAAAACGCTATGGTCGTGGCTACGGGACGGAGGCAGCCGATCGGCGCTGAAGGCCCGCACTTGGAAAGTTAGATGACTCTGACAGGAGATTGGCCAATGCGTATGGGACGTCGTGCATTCGCTGCCAGCGCCTTGGCGCTGCCTGGATTGCTCCAGGCAGGAAGCGCTACGGCGCAAGCCGCTGCCTGGCCTAATCGGCCGATACGCCTAGTGGTGCCCTACCCGCCCGGCGGCGCGAGTGATATCGCAGGCCGACTGCAGGCCGAGGTTTTGCAGAAAGCTTTGGGCAGCCCTGTTGTCGTGGATAATCGTGGCGGCGCAGGTGGCACGGTGGGCACCGCCCATGTCGCGCAATCCGCCCCCGATGGCTATACGATCATGATGGCGAGCCCATCTTCCCATTTGGGTGCGCCCTTGCTGTTCCGCACGCCGGGTTATGAAGGCGTGGATGATTTCAGCCATATCGCAACATTCTCGATTGGCACAGCGATTGTATGCGTTCATCCGGCCCTGCCGATACGCAATATCCAGGAATTGATCGCCTATGCGAAGGCCAATCCGGGCAGATTGAATTATGGCTCCGCCGGGGCGGGCGGTGCCAATCATATGCTTGGCGTCCTGTTCATGCTGCGCACCGGAACGGAATTGACCCATGTGCCTTATCGTGGTGCGGCGCCGGCTTTGGCCGATCTGATCGCGGGCAATATCCAGCTGGTGTTTGATAGTTTTTCAGGCATCATTCCGGCGGTGCGGGCGGGCCAGGTGCGCGCGCTTGGCATCACCAATCCAACCCGCTGGCCCTTGGCGCCTGAAATGCCAACTGTGCAGGAACAGGGTGTGCCGGATTTTGATCTGCCATCCTTCGCCGCCGTAATGGGGCCGGCAGGTATTCCTGCTGAGATCGTGCAGCGCATGAATGCCGCAATCAATGAGGGTCTGAAGGATGCAACCCTGGTGCAACGCCTATCGGCCAATGGCAATATTCCCTTCCCGTCCACACCTCAGGAATTCCAGACCTTGATGCGCGCGCAACGCGACAAATGGCGGGAATTGGTGCGGATTTCGGGCGTGCAGCCGGAATAACGTGATGGCTTCAATGATTGGGCAGGGTGTTTTGGGGAGCAATCCATGAGCGGAGTATCAGAACAAATCATTGCCGCCGCCGAAGCGCGCCGCAGTGACAGCATCGCCTTCCTGCAAAGGCTGATCGCCCTGCAACGCGAGGGGGAAGCGGCAGTGCAGCAATGCTTCGCTGATCATTTGCGCGAAGCTGGCTGCCTCGTGGAATCGCTTTCCTATGTGCCATCCGATGTGGCGATGCGCCATGAATTTGCCGAAGGTGAGGCCATGGCGCGTGAGGAACGCGCGAGCATCATTGCACGTCTGGCCGGCAGCGGTGGCGGCCCCAGCCTGATTTTCTTTGGCCACCCGGATGGTGAACCGCTCAAGAATACCGAAACCTGGCGGCATGATCCCTTTGCGGGTTCAATCAGCGATGGCCGCGTCTATGGATGGGGAGTTGCGGATGATCTGGCCGGCATCGCCATTATGGCTGAAGCCATCAAGGTTATTCGCGCGGCGGGCTTGCAGCCCAAGGGTGACATTATCGCGACCAGTACGCCATCCAAGCGCCATGCCCGCGGTGTCGCGGCGGCGATGCAGCATGGCTATGTCGCTGACGCGGCCATTTATGTGCACCCGGCGGAAAGCGGCGTTGGCATGCAGGAAATCAAGGCGATTTGCAGCGGGCAACTTTATTTTCGCGTGACAGTGACGGGCCGTGGCCCGGATACCAAGGAACCCGGCCATACAGCTTTTGCGCATTTGGCCGTAAATGCCTTGGACAAGGCGATGCTGGTGAAGGGCGCGCTAGATGCGCTTGATCAGGCACGCGGGGCGCGGGTGCATCACGCCGGGATTGAAAGCGTTGTTGGCCGCGCCACGAATATCATGGTGTCCTATATTTCCTGTGGTGATGCCGCGCGCTTCAGCCGGATCCCGATAAGCTGCGTGCTGGGCGGCGCGGTTTCCTTCCCTCCGGGTGAAACCATCGAAAAAGTGCAGCAGGAAATCACCGATTGCATCATGGCTTCTGCGCAACAGGATGCCTGGCTCAAGCAATATGCACCAAAGCTTGAATGGCTCTCTGGCGTGACAGGCGCGGAACTGCCGGCAGACTCACCATTATTTGGCGCCGTGAGTGCCGCGGTTTCACGCGTGACCGGCCTCTCGCCCTTTGTGAATGCGATGCATACCTCATCCGATATTCGCGTGCCCATGGTGCAGCGGAATATCCCAACCGTTGGCTTTGGGCCGCTTTGTGGCGATCTGACCCAGAATGGCGGGCATGATGAATGGGTGGATGTTGAAGACTACCTCCGCGCCATCAAGGTTGCGGCGGATGGTGCGCTGAGGTGGTGTGGGGCCGCTTGATCTGGCGGTTCTCCCGCAGACCTTGATGCACCCGGATAGGAAGGCTCAAATACTGTTCATCCAGCGCGATGCGGGGCAGGGCGCGCGGCAGACGGGGCCTTCAATTCCTGCGCCAATATCCAAACCCGCCCGGCATCCATGCGGGTTTCCGGATCATTCAGCAGCCGATCAAGCTCAGCCAATTTCCGGGCGATTTCGGTATCGGACATGCGCCAACTCCACCAAGGCTGAACGGGACCAACAAGCATAGAGTTTATGGCCAGCAAAAACGTCCAAAAAAAGGAAGGATTCAGGCCGCGCCGTGAAATGACGCGGCCAAGCCCTCACGCCGCCAGGCGCGCCGCGCGCACGCCACGCATCCGCCCGCCGGGAATGGCGCCCTTGATCGCCGCCGCCATATCCGCTGCCGCCAGAAGGTTGTTCCAGGAGACACCGGTCTCAACGCCCATGCGGCGGAACATCCAGACCACATCTTCGGTCGCCACATTGCCGGTGGCACCGGGCGCGAAGGGGCAACCGCCAATGCCGCCCGCGGCGCTATCAATCACGCGGCAGCCGGCAGCATAGGCCGCCGCCACATTGGCAACCCCCATGCCGTAAGTGTCGTGGCCATGAAAGGCAAAGCGATGGCCCCAGGCGCCCTGCGCTTTCTCAAAAATCCGCCGCACCTGATCGGGGCTGGCATTGCCTGTGGTATCCGCAAGCGCGATTTCCATCTCCGGGTTCAGCGCCACGATGCGTTCCACCCAATCCAAAGCCTCGGCATCTTCCACCACGCCATCAAAGGGGCAATGGAACACGCAAGAAAGGTTGAAGCGGATCAGCGTGCCTTTTGGCGTATCGCGCACCAGCGATGCCAGTTCGGCGAAGCTTTCTTCCCGCGTACGGTTCAGATTGGCCTTATTGTGCCCCGCCGTGGCCGACATGAAAAAGCCAAGCCGTTCCGCGCCCCCAGCAATCGCCGCGTCAAAGCCGCGCCGATTGGGGACCAATACAGTGCTTTCCAGCCCCGGCAGTGTCTTGGCGAAGGCCAGCACCGCCGCGGTATCCGCCATTTGCGGAATGGCCTTGGGCGACACGAAGGACCCGATTTCCATCCGCCGAAGCCCGGCATCATACAGCGCCTGAATAAGGGCGATTTTCACCTCGGTCGGCACGAAATCGCCGGTGATGGATTGAATCCCGTCACGCGGGGCGACTTCGCTAATGGTCACCTGGCCGGTCATGCCTGCTTCTCCTTCGCCTCGGTCAGAAGTTCCTCGAACACATGTTCATTATGCGCCCCCGCCGCCGGGCCTGGCCAGCGCACCACATCCTGCGGCGCCACGCCATCAAAGCGGAAGGGGGCGGCCGGGTGCAGCACTTGGCCCAACAAAGGGTCTGCCACTTCCATCACCCAGCCGCGTTCCCTGAAATGCGGGTCATTGGCGCAATCGGCCATGTCATATAGGCGGGAGCACGGCACCTCGGCCGACTCCAGAATGGCCTCGGCCTCGGCAGCCGGCTTGGTGCGGGTCCAGGCGGCGATGGCGGCGTCCAGTTCCGCAACATTTTCGCAGCGCAGCCCATTGGTGGCGAAGCGGTGCGCATCGGCCAATTCGGGGCGCCCGATCGCGGCCATCAAGCGGCGGAAGATCAAATCCGAATTGCCGGCAACGCAGAGCCATTTGCCATCGGCGCAGGGGTAAGTGTTGGTGGGTGCGGCGGTCTTGATGGCAGCACCTTGCGGCTGCCGCACCCAGCCGAATAGCCCATATTCCGGCAGCATGCCTTCCATGAGCGAAAACACGCTGCTCACCAAATCCACATCCACCACGCGCCCCTTGGCATGGGGGTCGCCCTTCACCGCCCAGCAGGCGGAAACCACGGCAAGCGCGCAGTAAATCCCGGCCAGATCATCGCTGATGGAAACCCCGCAGCGCGGCGGCGGCAGCGCCTGTTCACCCGGATGGCCGGTAAGGTGCCGAAGGCCCCCCATGGCTTCGCCAATCGCGCCAAAGGCGGGCTTGTCCTTATAAGGGCCATCCTGCCCATAGCCGGAAATCCGCCCGATCACGAGGCGCGGGTTTTCCTTGTGCAGTACGTCTGGCCCAAGGCCGATACGTTCCAGATAGCCCGCGCGAAAATTCTCAATCAGCCCATCGGCGCGACGGAGCAGCGCAATCAGCTTCGCGCGATCATCGGGCTTTTTCAGGTCAAGCGTGACGCTGAGCTTATTGCGCCCATGCACGCTGAACCAAACGGCATTGCCATTGATATTGCTGCCCCAACCCCGCACCGGGTCCCCGCCTGGGGGTTCCACCTTGATCACCTCGGCGCCCAGATCCGCGAGCAGGCGGGTCGCGAAAGGGGCCGCGATGTAATGGCCAAGCTCCACGAGCTTGAGGCCGGCAAGGGGGAGGTTCGGGGCGGCGCTGGGCATGGCCAGCGTTTAGCGGAGAATGCGGGCGCGGGAAATCGGCGCGGGGGAGTGAAAAGTGCAAGGCGCCTGGGCCGGTTCAGGCCCGCCCAGGATGGTGGGGTAGCTTTAGAGTGAGCCGGCGGGGACGCTGACCCAAGCCCAGCCGGGTTTTTCGGTCCAACCGTCCGAAGGCTTCCAGTCATTTTCGCCGATGGTGTCCCTGATGAAATACCCGCGCTCAGGGGTCCGGCGCACGACGCGCCCCCAAACGATGGGTTGGGAATTCGTTTGCGTCGGTCCGACCTGGCCACGATACAGAAGTGATCTTCGGCCGTGAGCCACCAGGGAGAAAGGTGCGACATTCGTGCAAACCCGCGGCAAATTCGCGAAATCAAAGGGCTCAGCGTCCAAGACAGCCATGCGGAGCAGGAGCATGATTTCCGGAACCAGGGCGCGTGCGGCTTGACGCAACCGCGCATAATTATTGTCGCGCCAAAGACCTATGGCTATTTCGGGCGAAGCCGCTTCGATGGGTGGTGAAAAGGCGACCAGATCGAGTTGATTTAAGAAAAAAGGCGATTGGCGTGGCCTGCGCTCAGTCTCGGGCTTCCATACCATTTGTCGAACCAGGACTTGCACCGTTACTGACCGCGCATTTTGTGTCAGCAGCGTTCCAAATTGCAGTTGGAGCGTTCCTTCGCCAGCGGCAGGCGCTTGCCGAGCCTGGCTTCGGGGGCTGTTCTCAACCCGCTGAATTGGCATCCGCGTGCCACGGGCAATCTCCGCCGTTAGGGCGGTGCGGAATTCGCGCTGAAGCTCTAAGCCAACCTCGCCGCTAAGGCCAAGTTGATCATCCAGCACGTCCGCACGAAGACCGCGATCATGGGCATGTGCGGCGTCAACGGCCTGAACGACGCCATCAATTGCCGCCCCGATCATCAGCGCTCCAAGAGGCGTGCTTAGGCCTGCCATGCCTGTGCTGCTGTGTTGCCCCATGGCTGGCCGACCTGGATCCACGATTACTCGGGGATTGGTTTCGATGATTGAGACAACATGCGGGCGCGAAAACTGTTCGGACGAAATAAGCTCTGGCTTGTGACAGGCTGTTGTGCCCAGAAGCCCCAAAGCTGCCAGCGCAACTCCAATGCGACGCTTCTGATTTCCCCCATGAAGCGGGCCAGCCGACCCGAATTTCGCATGAATGAAAAACTACTCCGTGCTTTTCATGCCATTACGGTTATTTTCTGCCAATCTTTTGTCCGGCCACGCGCGACCAAAATGACGCGCCAAGCGCCCCGATCGAAACTGAACAGCAATCTTTTGCCGCTACACTCATTTCTGTCGCCAGGATTGAAGCGACATAGTCTCTCCCATCGGCGCCGCGACTGCCAATTGGCGCCAAGTCCTATACTCTGCCGTGGTCCAGCCCGCTGGATCACGGTAGTTTTTTGCGCGTGCCTTACGTCTCGTAGCACTGACCCGCGCCTTCCGGACAATTGACGGGGCGCGCCGGGCAGGCGACCTAAAGGAAACCGCGAATCGGAGAGCCCTTTGCGATGCGCCGCCGCCCGCTGAATGCCGCGCCCGCATGAATGCCATGCATGATGCCCCGCGCGAGACCTTGCGCCGCGTCTTCGGCTATGGCGCGTTTCGCGGCCGTCAGGAAGACGTCATTCGCCATGTGACAGCGGGTGGTTCCGGCCTGGTGCTGATGCCAACCGGCGGCGGCAAGAGCCTTTGTTTCCAGGTGCCAGCACTCTGCCGCCCGGGGATTGGCGTTGTTGTCTCGCCCTTGATTGCACTGATGGAAGACCAGGTGGCAGCACTCCGCCAACAAGGTGTCGCTGCCGCGGCGCTGCATTCCGACCTGCCGGGTGATGAGGCACGAACGGTCCTGCGCGATTTGCACAATGGGGCGCTGAAGCTGCTTTACATCTCTCCAGAGCGCCTGACGCTTGAGACGATGCAGGCGCGGCTGGATGGCCTGGATATCGCGCTGTTCGCGGTGGATGAGGCGCATTGCGTCAGCCAATGGGGCCATCATTTCCGCCCGGAATATCGCGGCCTTGGCGTCTTGGGGGCGCGCTTTCCAAATGTGCCGCGCGTGGCACTGACCGCAACCGCTGATCCGCGCACGGTGGAAGATATCCGCCTGCAATTGGGCCTGCAGGAAGCGCCCGTGTTTCGCGCTTCCTTCGACCGGCCCAATATCCTGATTGAAGCCGCGCCGCGCGAGAATGAACGTGGTCAAATCCGCGCACTGATCCGTGAAGCGGGCGGCACCGGCATCATCTATTGCGGCAGCCGCGCCAAGACCGAAAGCACCGCTGCCTGGCTGCGGGATGATGGGCTGGAAGCGATCTCCTTTCATGCGGGGATGGAAGCCAGCGCCAAGCGGGAAGCGCATCGGCGCTTTTCACGCGGTGAACAGATGGTGATGACCGCAACCATCGCCTTTGGCATGGGGATAGATCGGCCTGATTTGCGTTGGGTCGCGCATCTCGACCTGCCGCGCTCACCTGAAAGCTGGTATCAGGAAATTGGTCGCGCCGGGCGCGATGGGCTGCCGGCGCGCGCCTTGTTGCTTTATGGCGCTGGCGATATTGCGCTGGCGCGCCATCGCATTGCCGAAAGCCCCGCTGGCGAGGATCAAAAGCGCGTAGAGCGCGCGCGGCTTGAAGCCATGGTGGGTATTGCGGAAGCCGCGACTTGTCGGCGCGCATTATTGCTGCGCTGCTTTGGGGAAGAACCGGAACGCGAAGCCTGCGGGCATTGCGATATTTGCCTGAGGCCGCCTCGGCTTTTTGATGGCACCATTGCTGCGCAGAAGATGATCTCGGCCGTGCTCCGCACCGGTCAGCGCTTCGGTGTGATGCATGTGGTGGATGTGCTGCGCGGGCGCCTCACGGATAAGGTCGCGCAGTTTTCCCACGACAAACTGCCGACTTTCGGCGTGGGCAAGGATTTGCCCGATACAGCCTGGCGCGGCGTGGCGCGGCAATTGGTGGGCCGCGGCGCCCTGGATGTGGCCGTGGAAAACCACGGAGAGCTTGTCGCCACCGAAGCCGCGCGCCCCATTCTGCGCGGCGAGGATGTGGTGATGCTGCGTGAAGATGTTGTGCAGGCCGGCAAGAAAACGCCAGCCCGCAAGGCGCTGGAAGCTTCGGGCATTGGTTCCGACGATCCGGTATTTGAAGCGCTGCGCGCTTGGCGACGCGGCATTGCGCAGGCGCAATCCGTGCCGGCCTATGTTGTGGCGGATGATCGCACCCTGGCTGGGCTTGCTGCGCGGCGCCCCGCGAGCACCGATGAATTGCTGGAAGTACCCGGCATGGGGCGTTCGCGCGTGGAGCGCTACGGCGCTGATATCTTGCGCATCATTGGTGAAGCGGGCTGAGCGCCCGTTCAGATCGCGCTATTCACACCCAAGCGTTTCGCGGTTTGCAAAATATTCGCCCAGGTATCGGGCGGCAGCGGCACACCATCAGCAAGCCGTTCCGCGCGGCGTGTTGCTTCCGGCTCACCGGGCAGCAGCACTGGCGCTTCAGGATTGGCCGGGCGCGTTTCCGAAACCCAAGCGGCATAAGCCAGGCCCATGCGTTCAAACTCCGCCTGAGTGCCGAAATGCTTGGGCGAGATGAAAATCGAAAGCATGCCATTGGCGATGCGAGAGCGTTCCGAAACCGGGCCGCTGGTGCCGCCTGCGGTCAGGCAGCCGGCGAGCATTTCGCACATGAAGGCAAGGCCCGATCCCTTATGCTCACCAAAGGCACGAATGGCACCCGTGCCTTTCGAAACATCGCGCGGGCCGAGCGTGTCATAAGGCCCGTAAAGCGTATGCGGGTCGGTCGAAAGTCGGCCATCCGCTTCAATCAGCGCACCTTCCGGCAGTGCCTTGCCGCCCGATGACGCCACCAGCACCTTGCCCTCCGCCACCAGCGATGTCGCGAAATCCAGCAGAATCGGCCGGCCCGGCAGGGGCACACCGATGGAGACTGGATTGGTCGAAAAGCGACGCTCAACCCCGCCAAAGGGGGCGACCAGGATCGAGCCCGCGACATTGACGAAGTGGATCGAAATCAAGCCCTGTTCCATCGCCTGTTCGGCATAGGCGCCAACGCGGCCAATATGCCCGGCATTGCGGAGCGCCGTGATGCAAACACCATTTTCCACCGCGCGCTTGATGCCAAAAGCAACCGCTTGTGGTGCCACGGTTTGGCCGAAACCCCATTTGCCATCAATCACGGCGAAGGAACCGCCATCGGTCACCACATCGGCGGTTTGGCCCTTCAGCACATAGCCGGCTTCCAGCCATTCCACATAGCGCGGCACGCGCACCACGCCGTGGCTGTCATGCCCGGCGAGATTGGCATCCACCAAATGGCGGCTGATGCGGCGCGATTCCGGGCCATCGCAGCCGGCTGCCTGAAACACATTGGCTACCAGGCCATCCAGCGCTTCGGCATTGATCATCTCATAGGGGGTGCTGCCCATCACTTGAACTCCGCAAAAGGAAAAACCCGCCAGGAGCATCGCCCGGCGCGGCGCGATTACATGGCGGCGATTTTCTTCGCCTGCGGCGCCAGCAGGCGCATATAGGTCGGCGTCACCAGCATTTCGGTGATATTGGCGCGCGCCGGCATGGTCGCCACAAACAGCGCCATGGCCGCGAGGTCTTCTGGCTGCAGCAGGCGTTCAATATCTTCCTGCGGCACGGGTTCCGGCCGGTTCTTCAGAATATCGGTCGCGACTTCGCCCGGGCAGATGCAGCAGGAACGGATGTTATGAATGCCGTTTTCCTGACTGATGCTTTGCGACAGCGCCACAAACCCATGCTTCGCCGCCGTATAACCAGGGCCCGACAGAAAGGAGATATTCTTCCCCGCCATGGAGGCGATTTGGATGATATGCCCGCCGCCGCGCTTCCTCATGCCCGGCAGCACCGCGACCGAGGTGAAAAACGGCGCGGTCAGATTGCCATCCACCAGGCTGCGAATGGCCTCAGGCGTCAATTGATGCAGATAGCGCTTGGGCAGATTGACGCCTGCGTTATTCACCAGGATATCCGGCCCACCGATGGTGGATTCAACCTTGGCAAGCGCTGCAGCCACCTGTTTTTCATCGGTCAAATCCGCCGGCACTATCACGGCACCGCTGCCGATCATCTTCGCGGTTTCTTCCAGCGGCGCGACACGGCGTCCGGTCAGCGCAACCTTCGCCCCTTCGACAGCGAATGAAATGGCAATCGCGCGGCCAATGCCGCTGCCCGCGCCGGTGACCCAGGCGGTTTTTCCTTCAAGACGTTTCATCACAGAACCTTATCAGAGGTGGGATCAATCACATGCATCTGATCCATATGCGCAATCAGTGACAGCGGCGCACCGACAGAAGCCGGTGTGGCGGGATCAAGCCGCGCCGAAACCTCTGAACCGTCAAGCTTGAAATGCACCAGGGTTTCCATGCCCATCGGCTCAATCACTTCCGGCTTCAGCGTTATGGGCGCGGTATTGGATTTATCGGTTGGCTTGTCATCCGTCAGATGCTCAGGGCGGATGCCGAACAGGACATCCTTACCCGCATGCGCCTGATAGCGTGCGGTGCGTGCCGCCGGCACATCCAGCACAATACCCTGCGGCAGATGCAAGCGCAGCGCGCCAGATGCCTGTTCAAGCTTGGCCGGGATAAAATTCATCGCCGGGCTGCCGATGAAGCCGGCCACGAATTTCGTCGCCGGATGGTGATACAGTTCCTGCGGCGGCCCGACCTGTTCGATGATGCCGTGGTTCATCACCACCACACGATCTGCCAGCGTCATGGCTTCCACCTGGTCATGCGTCACATAGACCGTGGTGGTATTCACCGTCTGATGCACTTTCTTGATTTCCGTGCGCATCTGCACGCGCAGCTTGGCATCAAGGTTGGAAAGCGGTTCATCGAACAGGAACACCTTGGGGTCGCGCACAATGGCGCGGCCCATCGCCACACGCTGGCGCTGCCCGCCCGAAAGTGCCTTGGGCTTGCGATCCAAAAGCGGCGTAATGTCCAGAATGCGCGCGGCTTCCTTCACGCGGCGATCAATTTCCGCCTTGGGGAATTTCCGCAGCATCAGGCCGAAGGCCATGTTGTCATACACACTCATATGCGGATAAAGCGCGTAATTCTGGAACACCATGGCAATGTCCCGGTCGCGCGGCGGGATGTCATTCACCACCGTACCGCCAATGGCGATATCGCCTGAGGTGATTTCCTCAAGCCCTGCAATCATGCGGAGTGTGGTGGATTTGCCGCAGCCCGAAGGCCCGACGAGTACCACAAATTCATGATCGGCGATTTCAAGGTCAATGCCTTTCACCGCCTGAACACCACCTTCATAGGCCTTGACGATTTTGCGAAGCGATACCTGAGCCATGTTCGATCAACCCTTGGTCGCGCCGGCGGTCAGGCCAGCGATGTAATAATCCATGAGGAAGGCGTAGACGATCACCGGCGGCAGTGCCGCGAGCAAGGCGCCTGCCGTGATCTGCCCCCAGACGAAAACATCCCCACGTACCAGCTGCGACACAACGCCGATGGTCAGCGGCATCTGATCCGGCGTGGTGATGAAGGCCGTTGGATAGACAAAGGCCGCCCAGGAAACCGTGAAGGCGAAGATTGTCGCGGCGATGATGCCAGGCAGCGCCACGGGCACGAAGATCTTGAGCAGCATTTGCGGCCAGGTGGCGCCATCAATCAGCGCCGCTTCGTCCAATTCCTTGGGGATGGAGGCGAAATAGCCAATCATGATCCAGGTGCAGAAAGGCACCGTCAGTGTCGGATAGACCAGCACCAGCCCCCAGATGGAATTGAGCAAGCCAAGCCCGCCGACAATCTGATAGAGCGGAATGAACAGCAGCGTATCCGGCACCAGATAGGTCAGGAACACGCCCGTGGCCAAAACCTGGCTGCCCCAGAAGCGCATGCGCGCCAGTGCGAAGGCCGCCAGGATGGAAATCACCATCGTCACGGCCACAACCACAACAGTCACGATCACGCTATTGATGAAGAAGCCCTGGAACAGCGAATTGGTGATCAGTTCCCAGTAATTCTCCAGCGTGGGATTGCGAACAATCCAGGGATTGCCCTTTTGATCGGCAATCTCGGCACTGGTCTTTAGGCTGGTGATCAGCATATAGACCGGCGGTGTCAGCAGGATGATCGCTGAAATGATCAGCGAAATATAAGCCCAGATCAGCGCCCAGCGTCGTTCCGAACGAAGCGAACCCGCCTTGCCATAAAGGCTTGGCATGTCGCGGTTGGTTGCCATGGTTGCTGACATTACATCTGCTCCTTATTGCGACGGGTTACGCCACGCAGCACGAAGAAGGCGCAAATGGCCAGGATCGGGAACATGAACAGACTTACCGCGGCACCGCGCGGAATATTGCCGGAGAGGATCCCAACCTGGAACGCGTAGGACGCAAAGACATGCGTCAGATCACGCGGCCCGCCATTCGTCAGCACGCGCACAATATCGTAATTGGCAAAGGTCACGATCAGACTGAACAGCACGGTGATGGAAATGATATTCGCCATCATTGGCAGGGTCACATAGCGCAGCCGCTGCCAGCTTGTGGCGCCGTCAATCGCCGCAGCCTCATAAAGCTGTTCCGGCACGGATTTCAGCGCCGCCAGATACATGATCATGAAGAAGGGCGCACCATACCAGACATTGACGATGATGATGGAAAGCCGCGCCCACCATTTCTCACCAAGCCAGGGCACTGCCGGAATGCCGAAAACCTGAAACAGCCAATTGATGGATGAATAGGCAGGGTCAAACATCCACCACCAACCAAGCGTGGAAAGTGCGGGCGGAATCACCCAAGGCACCAGCAGCATGCCGCGCCATTTCCGCTGCCCCTTGGAGGGAATGTGGTGCAGCATATGCGCGAGCCAAAAGCCGACTAGCGCCTTCAGGATCACCGCAGTGATCGCAAAAATGCAGGATTGCCAGGCAACCGCCCAGAAGGTTTCGCTTTCGAACAAAATTTCGAAATTGCCGAGGCCGGTCGGCAGCCATTCGCCTTCCATAAAGCCGGTCATGCGGCGATTGAGTGTGGAAAGATAAATCCCGTAACCCGCCGGATAGGCAACCAGGCCGATCAGCACCACCAACAAAGGTGTCGTCATCAGCACGGCAATGGTCGAACGCCGCCGCGCGACACGTTGCAGGCTGGAAGCGCGCCCCGAATTGGGCGCAGAAGGCATAA